>QCAB01000011.1 GCA_003282105.1 SAR86 cluster bacterium AG-339-G14 | reverse complement strand
CTCTAATTCTGAGGTTTCTAAAAAACTTTCATCAAAAGAAGGCCATAAATTATCTTCAATTTTAGTTTCATTTATTTGATCCCATAATTCATGACAAATATGAGGAGTTATTGGATTAAGCATGAGTAAACAACTATTGATTACTTCTTTCAATAAGTAATATTTTTCATTATTTATTTTATTTTTTAAAAAATCTTCGGGTACAAAATTTATTAATTCCATAATCGACGAAATAGCAGTATTAAAAGAATCTCTAGTTTCAAAATCGTTTGATACTTTTTTTATTGTTTGATTTAGTTTGACGACTAAATCCTCATGACTTTCTTTTGAATCAACTTCTGCAATTTCTTGCTGTTTGAATAATTGGACTAAACTCCAAATCTTGTTAAGAAATTTATAAGAACCTTTTAAACCCTCGTTGGACCATTCTAATGATTGGTTCGGAGGAGCAGCAAACATAGAAAACATTCGAACAGAATCTGAGCCAAACTCTTCAATCAATTCTTTTGGATTAATTACATTTCCTTTTGATTTAGACATTTTCGACCCATCTTTAAGCACCATTCCCTGACAAAGAAGTTTTTTAAATGGTTCTCTAATTTTAAGAAGATCAAGATCGCTCATTGCTTTACAAAAAAATCTTGAATAAAGAAGGTGTAGTATTGCGTGTTCAATTCCACCTATGTATTGATCAACAGGAAGCCAATAATCCACTTCGTCATCGAATATTCTGTCTTTAGATTTGTAAGATGCAAACCTTGCAAAATACCAAGAAGATTCGACAAAGGTATCAAAGGTATCTTTGTCTTTTATAAATATTTCACCATTAATTTCAGGCTCGTCTTCTCCTATAAGAGATTCATTTAATTCAGAAAATGGGATAACTTTTTGAGGATCTTTTTTTGAGATCATCATCGGTATTGGAGCCCCCCAGCTTCTTTGCCTTGATACTCCCCAATTTCTTAATCTGTAATTAGTTGTCTTTTTCCCAAATTTAGAAAGTTTCTCTGAAGCTTCTTCCGATTTGAGTCCATTTAAAAATTCAGAATTTATTATTGTTCCCTTATTAATCTCAGCTTCTTTAGTGATGTCTATCGTGTTGCTTTTATTTTCTATGACTTGTTTAATTTTTATTTTGTATTTTTTTGCAAAATCATAGTCTCTTTGATCATGAGCTGGCACCCCCATCAACGCTCCGAAACCATAACTAAGAACATAATTGCTAACCCAAACTTCTATTTGTTCCTTTGAGATTGGGTGAATAGCTTTTAACTTTAGTTTATAACCATTTTTTTCAGCCAAGTTAGAACTAATCTCAGATGTCGACCCTTTAGAATTTTTTTTAAGCCAAGATTGAAGATCATTGTCATTTCTAGCATATTCTTTAGTAATGGGGTGATTAAAAGAAAGAGCTATAAATGTCACCCCCATAATAGTGTCTGGTCTCGTTGTAAAAACCTCTATAAAACCTGATTCACCAACACCAAAAGAAAATTCCATTCCATCAGACTTACCAATCCAATTTTTTTGCATTGTTTTCACTTGTTCCGGCCAACCATCAAGCAAGTCAAGATCGGAAAGAAGTTCGCTGGCGTAATCTTCTATTTTGAAAGACCATTGACTAATTACTTTTCTTTCTACATTCGCTCCAGATCTCCATCCTTTACCGTCAATAACTTGCTCGTTTGCCAACACAGTTTGATCCACCGGATCCCAGTTAACTTCTGCTTCTTCTCTTACAACAAGACCTTTTTTGAACAGTTCGCAAAATAACCATTGCTCCCATTTATAATAATCTTCATCGCAAGTTTTTAACTCTCTTCTCCAGTCATAGCTGAATCCTAAGGACTTAAGTTGAGTTTTCATCTTTTTAATATTTTTTTCAGTCCAATCTTTCGGAGACACATTGTTTTTAATTGCTGCATTTTCAGCTGGGAGACCAAACGCATCCCAGCCCATTGGCTGTAGAACATTTTTTCCTTTCATTCTTTGAAATCTAGAGATCACGTCGCCAATTGTGTAGTTCCTCACGTGCCCCATATGTAGCTCTCCTGATGGATAAGGGAACATACTCAAGCAATAAAATTTTTCTTTTTTTGAATCAGGAGCTACTTCAAAACAACGATTTTTTTCCCAATAATTTTGAACTTTTTTTTCAATTTCATTTGGTTTATAAATTTGAGTTTTACTCATTAGTCGATGCTGAGAATATCCTTCAAATAATTAATAGAAATTTTTCCTTCAAAAAAATTTGGCTCTTGCATGATTATTTCTTGTAAATCTTTATTGGTCTTAATTCCGTCTATGAAGAATTCTTCTAATGCAAAAGACATTCTTTTAATTGCAGATTTTCTATCATATGAGTGAGCGCAAATTTTTGCGATTAAAGCATCATAGTAAGGAGAGACCGTATACCCAGCATAAAGGTGTGAATCTACCCTAACTCCAATTCCACCGGGTGGATCATATTCTGTAACCTTACCTGGAGAGGGTATAAAAGTTTCTGGGTCTTCTGCATTTATTCGACACTCAATCGCATGTCCATTTTTTTTGACATCCTTTTGTTTAATTTTCAATTCATTACCTGCCGCTGTTTCGATCTGCAGTTTTACTAAATCAACGTTTGTAATCATTTCAGTCACTGTATGCTCTACCTGAAGTCTTGTATTCATCTCAATAAAATAGAATTCTGAATCTTTATATAAAAATTCAAATGTCCCAACACCCTTGTATTTCATTTTTTTCAGACAATTTATGCAAAGATTGAATAATTCAATTTTTTTGTTCTCATCTAAATCCCACGCTGGAGCTTCCTCAACAATTTTTTGGTTTTTTCGCTGAATTGAACAATCTCTTTCAAAAAAGTGAAGTGCGTTTCCAAAATTATCTGCGATAACTTGAACCTCTATGTGACGAGGATTTTCAATAAATTTCTCTAAATAAATCTCATCACTTCCAAAACTATTTAAGGCTTCTTGTTGGGTAATTCTCATACTAGATAAAAGTTCTTCTTCCTCTCTTACGATCTTTATGCCTTTTCCACCACCACCCGCAGCTGCTTTTATGAGAAGTGGGTAACCAATTTCGTTTGCAATTTCTATTGTTTCTCTATTTGTTGCAGAAACCCTTCCGCTTCCTGGAACACATTGTAATCCAGCTGACGTAGCCATTTCTTTAGCAGAAATTTTGTTTCCCATTACCCTTATCGATTCAGGATCTGGACCTATAAAAGTATATCCACTGGCCACAACTTGATCAGCAAAATGATCATTTTCGGCCAGAAATCCAACTCCTGGATGAATTGCATCAACTCCGGATACCTCACAGGCACTTATCAATGTTGGGATGTTTAAATAACTTTTACTTGACTGTGCTGGACCTATACAAATTGCTTCATCAGCCATTTTTACATGCTTTAGTTCTTTATCAGGCTCAGAGTAAACTGCTACCGATTCGATTCCCATTTCTTTGCATGCCTTTAGAACACGAAGAGCTATCTCACCTCTATTGGCAATTAATATTTTTTTAAACATTTTTAATCTATGATGAAAAGGGTTTGACCGAATTCAACAGGCTCTGCATCTTCAGGAACTATTTCCAGTATAGTTCCACTAAAGTCTGCCTTAACTTCGTTCATCATTTTCATTGCTTCAATGATACAAAGAACATCCCCTTCATTTACCTTATCACCAACTTTAACGAAGGTATCTGCTCCAGGATTTGGCGCTCCATAAAAAGTACCTACCATAGGAGATTTTATTTCTTTTCCTCCGGCTACTCTTGGACTATCAGCTGGAAGATCATTTTTAATATCGTTTTTTTGTTGATTTTCTAAACTAGTTTCCATAGATTTCTCAACAGGAATTTGTGGAACAGTTGTCTGAGTAGCAATAGAACCAGATTTAACTAATTTTACTGATTCTTCACCTTCTTTAATTTCAATTTCGTTTAAATTTGAGCTTTCTAACATCTCAATTAATTTTTTAACTTTTCTTATGTCCATCTATAAGTCTCCTATTTTTTTAAATGCAAAATTTAATGCGCTTATATAGCTTTCTTCACCTAAGCCAGAAATTACCCCTAAAGCTATATCGGAAAAGAATGACTTTTCTCTAAATTTTTCTCTCCCAAATATATTGCTAATGTGAATTTCTATCATTGGTATGTCGACTCCTAAAACGGCGTCCCTCAAAGCCACACTTGTGTGAGTGAAAGCGCCAGGGTTGAAGAGAATAATTTTAACTTCTTCATTTTTAGCAGCTTGAATTCTATCTACTAGCTCGTGCTCAGCATTACTTTGGAAGCAGATAAGCTCCTCATTATGGTTTTGAGCATGCTGAATTAGGCTTTCTTCAATTTCCTTTAATGATTTCTTTCCATAAATGTTTTCTTCTCTTGTACCTAAAAGGTTAAGATTTGGACCATTCAACAGAAGTATTTTTGACATTTTTAGTGATTTTAAGAGATTTAAATATGTAATTCAAAGAAATTAGAAGAAATTATAATAAATTAGATGGAGAGTTTCTTTATTTCTTTATTAAAACAAACCTTGTTAGCAAAACATCCCTGATATTCTAATTGAATTTGTTCTTTTGAAACATAGTTATAAGATTTAAAGCTAATAACAAAATTTTCGTTCAATATTTCTTGTTCCCCAAAAAATTTGTCTTTTTGAATTATTGTTTTACCAATAATTTTAAATGTGATCTCTTCATTATCTTTTAAAATTTTAAGTTTATTCTTATAGACATAGACGTCTTCAAGTAGAATAAAGTTTATAAAACAATTGTTCCCTTTTTTTGAAACACTGAAATCTATTGCCTGCTTTGAAGACGGAATGTTGTTGCCAAAAAAGTCATCCGAACTTAATGCTAGAGAAAAAGTCATAGTGAAAATTAATAAGTGTTTTAATAAATTCATGAATTTAAATTTTAATTAAACAAACTTCATTTAAAAGATAAAATAAAATTATAAAACTAAAAAAATAAAGATGAGTAAAAAAAGAAAATTTTCTTCTCCGCTTGTGGATGGGCCTGAGCAAGCTCCATCTAGATCAATGTTGAGAGCTGCAGGATTTTCAGATGAGGATTTTAATCGCCCTCAAGTAGGAGTGGCTTCTACTTGGTCTATGGTAACTCCTTGCAATATGCATATTAACGATCTGGCAACTTTGGTTTGTAACTCAATTGACGAAGAGGATCTCAAATCAGTTCTTTTCAATACCATAACTATTTCCGACGGAATTTCTATGGGGACTCTTGGAATGAGGTACTCTTTGGTTTCAAGAGAAGTAATTGCTGATTCGATTGAAACTGTCGTTGGCTGTCAATCTTTTGATGGAGTTGTTGCAATTGGCGGTTGTGATAAAAATATGCCAGGTTGTTTAATGGGTCTTGGTAGACTAAACAGACCTTCAATTTTTGTTTATGGTGGCTCCATTAGACCAGGTGCTAATCACACAGATTTGATAACTGTTATGGAAGGAGTTGGAAGCTATACCAGTAAGAAGATTTCAGAGGATGAGTTAATTGCCATCGAGAAAACAGCTCTTCCTGGTCCTGGATCTTGCGGCGGAATGTACACAGCTAATACTATGGCGTCAGCAATTGAGGCGTTAGGCATGAGCTTGCCTGGAAGTAGTTCACAAGACGCAGTTTCCGAAGCAAAAAAAATTGATTGTAAAAAAATCGGAACTGCAATGAATTATTTATTGGAGAAGGATATTAAACCTTCAGACATAATGACAAAAGCTGCTTTTGAAAATTCAATAAGAGTCATAATTGCATTGGGAGGTTCGACTAATGCAGTGCTGCATTTATTAGCAATGGCACATACCGTTAATGTTCCTCTAGCTATAGATGATTTTGAAAAACTTGGTAAAGATAGTCCTGTTCTAGCTGATTTAAGGCCTTCGGGACATTATTTAATGTCCGAATTAAACGAAATCGGCGGAGTTCAACCTTTAATGAAAATGCTTTTAGAAGAAGGACTTCTTAATGGAGAATGTATGACTGTTACAGGTAAAACCTTAGAAGAAAATTTGGATAAAGTAAAACCTTATCCTAAATCCCAAAAAATTATTTCGTCTATTTCGTCACCAATCAAAGAAGATAGTCATTTAAGAATTTTAAAAGGCAACTTAGCTGAAGATGGTGCAGTAGCAAAAATTACTGGCAAAGAAGGAACAAGCTTTACTGGAACTGCGAAGGTGTTTAATTCAGAAGAAGAAACCTTAGAAGCAATATACAATTCAAAAATAAATCCTGGCGATGTAATAGTTGTTAGATATGAAGGTCCTGTTGGGGGTCCGGGTATGCGAGAGATGCTTAAGCCAACATCGGCAATTATGGGCAAAGGAATGGGTGATAAAGTTGCTTTCATAACAGATGGAAGATTTTCTGGTGGATCTCACGGCTTTGTTGTGGGGCACATAACACCTGAAGCAGCCGAAGGAGGATTGATTGGACTTATAGAAGATGGTGATCAGATAACCATAGACGCAATTGAAGGAAAAATCGACGCCAATCTTTCCCAAGAAGAAATTCAAAAAAGAAGGAAATCTTGGTGTAATCCCAAGCCCTACAATAAGAAAGGGGTTTTGTCTAAATACGCAAAAGTTGTAAGTTCAGCGTCTTTAGGAGCAATTACCGATTAAGTGCTTTAAATAATTTAAATTTAGCCCATAATAATTAAATGAATGAAATTATTGAATTAACTGATGAGAATTTTGAGACTCATTTAAAATCAGCTGATAAACCAGTTTTAGTAGATTATTGGGCGGAATGGTGTGGGCCATGCAAAATGGTAGCACCTGTTTTGGAAGAACTATCAGAAGAATTGAAGGATAAACTTACAATTGCAAAATTAGATGTTGATAATAATAAAGATTCTGCAATAAAGCAGAAAGTTATGAGCATTCCAACTTTGATCTTGTTTAAAAATGGAGATCCAATAGATCAAAGAATTGGTGCATTGACTAAAAGTCAATTAAAAGAATTTTTAGAGCAACATATTTAAATATTTACTAGACCTTTCCATTTATAAGTGATAGATTTTGTTTGTAACTTTCAGTTGCAAGAATGATTCCAGCAATTTTTTTCAATTTATTTTTAAAAACATATGCATTTAGGCGAACTTAAAGCCAAACCTGTCGAAGAATTGATCGGTATAGCCGAGAGTATGGGTATTGAAAATATAGCCAGATCAAAAAAACAAGACGTAATTTTTAATATTCTTAAATCTCATTCAAAAGGGGGCGAAGATATTGAAGGAGAGGGCGTTTTAGAAATTCTAAATGATGGTTTTGGCTTTCTTCGTTCACCAACTTCTTCATACTTAGCCGGTCCAGATGACATTTATGTTTCGCCAAGTCAAATTAGGAGATTTGGGTTAAAAACTGGAGATTCTATTTCAGGAAAAATTCGCCCACCAAAAGATGGTGAAAGATACTTTGCCCTATTAAAAATCGACCAAATAAATTTCGAAAATTCTGACAAGACAAAAACTAAGTTGGCTTTTGAGAACCTTACTCCACTTTTTCCAGAAGATCGTTTAGTAATGGAATCAGGAAATGGAACTACCGAAGACCTTTCGGCTCGTATAATTGATTTAATTTCTCCCACTGGAAAAGGACAAAGAGGATTAATAGTTTCGCCGCCAAAAGCTGGAAAAACTCTTCTCCTTCAAAGTATTGCCCATTCAATAGAAAAAAATAGCCCAGATAGTATTCTTATGGTTTTACTTATTGATGAAAGACCAGAAGAAGTTACTGACATGACTCGATCCGTTAAGGGCGAAGTGATCGCGAGTACTTTTGATGAACCACCCTCGCGTCATGTTCAGGTAGCAGAGATGGCGATAGCTAAAGCTAAAAGACTAGTTGAATCAGGAAATGACGTAATAATTTTACTAGACTCTATTACTAGACTTGGAAGGGCATATAACTCTACTCAAGCATCTTCAGGGAAGATACTTACAGGTGGAGTAGACGCCAATGCGTTAGAAAAACCAAAAAGATTTTTTGGAGCTGCAAGAAATATTGAAAACGGCGGAAGCTTGACAATCATTGCTACTGCTTTAGTTGATACAGGATCAAGAATGGATGAAGTTATTTATGAAGAGTTTAAAGGCACAGGTAATCAAGAAATTCACTTAGACAGGGCCATTGCTGAAAAAAGAATTTTTCCAGCAATAAATATAAGAAGGTCTGGCACTAGAAGAGAAGAACTAATCACTGAAGAAATGGATTTAGCAAGGACAAATATTTTAAGAAAACTTCTTCATGAGATGGAAGACACTATAGCTACAGAATGGCTAATTGATAAGTTAAGAAAACATAAAACAAACAACGAATTTTTCGATTCGATGAAAAAATCTAAGTAATTTTTTTTCTTAGTAATTTATAAGATTTTCTACCCATAGTTTTCTCTTTAAATATTTCGTAATCTGCGATAAGAAAATCCAAATTTATTTTCTTTTCAGTTTCTAGATAAAAAACTGTGTTCAATCTATAAATTTTTTTTTCTTCAATTAAATAAAATACTTTTTCAACAAAATTCTTTTCAAAAGGAGGGTCTATGAAAATTAAATCGTATGAAAATTTAGAATCATTTTTTTTAAACCAACTTTCATAACCTTCATTGAATACATTAAAAGCAATGCGATCCGTCATATCGATTAAATTTTTTTTAAGTCTTTGAGAGGCACGAACATCCTTTTCTATAAAATCTACTTTCTTTGCTCCTCTCGATAAAGATTCAAGACCCATCGCGCCCGTTCCTGCAAAAATGTCTAGGCAGTTATAGTTTCTTAAATCGTTTCCCAACCAATTAAAAACCATTTCTTTTGCTCTATCAGGTGTTGGTCTTAATTTTGAATTAATCTCAAAAGAAATTTTTTTTCCTTTCCATTTTCCTCCAATGATCCTAATCTTTCCTTTTTCCATCTCAGCCATAAATGAATTATTATATTAACTATAGACACTTTTTACCCAATATCTTATGCAAGAAGAATTTTTATCAATTTTAAGAACTACGAAACAGACAGTGTTTATTATGTCCGCTGAGAAGAATGATATTAGAAGGGCAGTTACAGTTTCTTCAGTTACCTCGCTTTCGCTAGATCCACCAATGATAATTGTTTGTATAAATAAGAATGCTTCAATTCATCAAATTCTAGAGGAAGGAAGAAAGTTTTGTTTGAACTTACTCAGACGCGATCAAAAAAACTTAGCAAATTTATGTAGCGGTCAAGATGATGGAGAAAAAAGATTTTCTTTGGGAGAATGGCACTCCCATGATCCAGTTTATTTGGAGAGCGCTCAATCAAATATTTTTTGTTCAATAGAGGAACTAATCCCTTTTTCTAGTCACTCCTTAGTAATTGGGAAAGTTTATGAGCTTAATCATTCAGGAGATAAAGATCCTCTCATATATCAAGACGGAGATTATGAATAAATTAAATCTATTTTTATTTTTATTGATGTATTCAGCTTTAGCTTTTTCTAGTCCTGAGGTTTACTTTATAAGTCCCAAAAATGGAGAAGTGGTTAACAGTCCTGTGACAATTAAATTTGGTTTAAAAAATTACGGCATTGCTCCCGCAGGAATAAATTTTCCAGAAACTGGGCACCATCATTTATTAGTCAACTTAACTGAACTGCCCGATTTAAAATCAAGTATACCTGCAGACGAAAATCACATACATTTTGGGAAAGGACAAACAGAAACATTTTTGGAATTAAAACCTGGTGAATATAGTTTTCAGTTACTTTTAGGTGACTGGATGCATGTCCCGCATAATCCGCCGATCTTATCTGAAAAAATTAAAATTATTGTCAAAGATTAAAATCAATAGCAATTTTTGTTTTTACAAAAAAAACTTTCACCGTCTTGAAAAGAATTTTCTTCAGGAATATATCTTGAACACTTCGAACACTTAACTACCTTAGTAACTTCGGATGTATTTTGTGCAGTCTTAAGAAATTCTGCTAGCCCATAAAGAAAAGCTACGAAGACTAAAAGAAAGAGTAGATTTAACATTTTAGTTAAATTTTTTCTTTGTATGCTTTCAATACTTCTTCTGCTTCTTGCGCAAGGTCTTCTTTCCCAAGTTCATTGTAAGCAATTATTGAAATTTCCAAGGCTTTGAGTACCTCTGGAGTTTTGGACATGTGTTGGATGATATAATTAGCTCTATTGATTGCTGCAACATAAGCTTTTCTTTCAATATAATATTCTGCGATATAAATTTCTTGTTTAGCAATTAAATTTCTTAAGAAAATCATTCTTTGTCTTGCATTTCCGGCATACTCACTTTCGGGGTATCTAGTAAGAAATTCACTTAGATCATCAAAAGATTCTTTTGCCTTACTTAAATCTCTTTTGTAAGTCATATCTCCTAAAAAAGGAAGATTTCCAAAAAAAGTTTGATCATCAGTAAATTTTGCTAAGCCCTTTAAATAAAAAGCATATGGAGTATTAGGATGTCGAGGATGCAGACTTATAAATCTATCAGCGGCAGAAATAGCTGCTTCAAATGAAGAACTTTTATAGTAGGCGAAAATTAGTTCAGATTGAGCTTGTTCTGCATACTTACCAAACGGAAATTGCTTTTCAAGAGTTTCGAGACTCAAAATTGCTGCAGCATAATTTTTTGCTTTAAGCCTGCTTTGTGCTTGATCGTACAAATCTTTTTCTATCATTTCTATAGTTACTTTTTCGCCGTCATCAGACGCACAAGAGATTACGAAAAATAATAAAATTAAAAAGTTAAAATTTTTTTTCTTAAGAAGATTCATAATTTGGACTATTCTATCATTAGAAAATATGACTAAAACTAATAAAATTTTTGAAATTCCAGAATATCTGTCTGGTCAGAGAATAGATTCTGCCTTAACAGAAATACTTGATGAAATATCAAGATCAAAGATTAAAGCTTGCCTTCAAGATGGAAGAGTAACTGTTAATGAAGAAATTATAAAAAAAATAAGTACTAAAGTTTTGGGTGGAGAGAGGGTTGAGATAATTTTTAAAGCCGAGGAATCAGTTGACTACATACCTCAAAATATAAAAATTTCTGTACTTGATGAGCAAGATGATTTCATAGTGCTGAATAAAAGCCCTGGATTAGTAGTCCACCCTGGAGCAGGAAATAAATCTAAAACTTTACTAAACGGATTGCTTTATAAATTCCCCGATTTAAAAAAATTGCCTCGAGGTGGAATCGTTCATAGGTTAGATAAAGACACTTCTGGTTTGATGGTAGTGGCAAAAAATGAAAGGGCTTTATTAGATCTTTCCAATCAAATTTCCAATAGAACTGTTTCTAGGATTTATGATGCATTCGTTGTAGGAAATCTAAAAAAGTCAGGAAAAATAGATCTTGCGATTGGTAGACATCCTAACAATAGGCAAAAACAGGCTGTTCAGTCAAATGGCCGAGAAGCAATCACACATTATTCATTGAAGGAAAACTTTGGAAATTACTCACATCTAGAGTTAAAACTAGAAACTGGGAGGACCCATCAGATAAGAGTTCATTTAAGTCACACCGGATTTCCAATTATAGGTGACCCTCTGTATGGGAGAAAAAGAAGGTTTGCTAAGTCAACTAATAGTGAATTGAGAGAAATAATAGAGCTTTTCCCGAGGCAGGCTTTGCATGCTTCAAAATTATCTTTTAAACATCCTATTACTAAAAAACCTGTAAATTTTGTAAGTGAACTTCCAGAAGACATGAGAAGTCTGAAAGATAAGCTTGCGCAGCTTGCCTAAAACTTGACTTGTTTTTTAGGGGTGTCAAAATTCGCTCCCTCAGGAATAAAATCTTACAATTGCAATGAGTACAAACTTAATTAATGGAGGAGGAGCCCTGATAAGAGCTCTTGCTGATGAAAATATTGATCTAATTTTTGGTTATCCAGGCGGTGCTGCTTTACACATTTACGACGCAATTTATCAACAAAATGAAGTTCAACACATTCTGGTAAGACATGAACAAGCTGCAGTTCATGCTGCAGATGGTTATGCCAGGGCAACAGGAAAACCAGGAGTAGCTTTGGTTACTTCAGGTCCAGGGGCAACAAATGCAATTACTGGAATAGCAACCGCTTATATGGATTCAATTCCAGTTGTAGTTATATCTGGGCAAGTTGCCAGCCACTTGATTGGCTCCGATGCATTTCAAGAAACCGACATGATGGGAATTTCGAGACCTATTGTTAAACATAGCTTTCTAGTGCAATCAGCCGAAGAAATACCAGTTGTTATAAAAAAAGCATTTCATATTGCTACTTCAGGTAGACCTGGGCCAGTAGTAATTGATGTACCCAAAAACATGACGGATCCAAATTACAAGTTTGATTATAAGTATCCTAAAGATTTAGTCATGAGATCGTTTCCAATTTTAGGAAAGGGAGACGATGAAAAAATTGCTGCTGCGATAGAATTATTTAGATCTTCAAAAAAACCAGTTATTTACTCCGGCGGTGGGACTATTCAAGCAGATGCCTCAAAAGAACTGACTGAATTTTCAAAATTAATTGGCTGTCCTGTTACCAATACGCTGATGGGACTTGGAGCATTTCCGGGCAATGATGATCAATTTATCGGTATGTTAGGCATGCATGGTACTTATGAGGCAAACATGGTTATGTCTGAAGCTGACTTAATTTTTAACGTTGGCGCGAGATTTGACGATCGTATAACAAACAATCCAAGTAAATTTGGGTTGGCAGCAAAGAAAATCCATATCGATTCAGATCCGTCTTCAATCGATAAGATTATTGGAGTTGATCTAGCAATAGAAGGCGATGCTAAGTTGGTGATGCAACAATTAATAGAGCAAGTTAAAGCTAGTGGTTTCGATCAAGCCATTTACAAAGATTGGTGGAGTAAAGTTGAAGTTTGGAGAAAGGCGCATGGTTTAAATCACGACATGCTTAATCTCAAAAATGAACAGAATATAATTCTGCCGCAACAAGTTATCCAGTCTTTATACCAAACTACCAAAGGTGATGCTTATGTAACCTCTGACGTTGGTCAGCATCAGATGTTTGCAGCCCAATATTATAAATTTAAAGACCCTAGAAAATGGATCAACTCAGGCGGTCTGGGAACCATGGGCTTTGGGCTTCCATCAGCTATGGGAGTTAAATTTGCATTTCCTGAAGCTGACGTTGCTTGCGTGACAGGGGAAGGAAGCATTCAAATGTGTATCCAAGAATTATCAACTTGTGGACAATATGGTCTTCCGATTAAGATCATTAATTTGAATAACAGAGCTTTAGGAATGGTAAAGCAATGGCAGGATATGCAATATGGAGGAAGATATTCAAGTATCTCATACGAAGATTCTCTTCCAGATTTTGTGAAGCTTGCAGAATCTTTTGGACATGTTGGAATCAAAGTAGATAAGTTGTCAGAACTTAATGATGCTATGAAAGAAAGTTTTGCGATGAAAGATAAATTAGTATTTTTAGATGTTTTGGTAGATCCTGATGAGCATGTATATCCTATGCTTGAGGCCGGAGGGTCTATGTCTGAAATGCGTTTAAGTAAAGATAAAAAAACTTTTTAAGATGGCTAGTCAAATTTCTTTATTGATGGAAAACCAGCCAGGAGCTTTGTCTAGAGTGATAGGTCTATTCTCTCAAAGAGGCTATAACATCGACTCTTTGTCTGTAGCGCCAACTCAGGACCCAACTCTATCAAGACTTACAATGACCACCTCAGAATCTACTGAAGTGATTCAACAAATACTTAAACAGCTTTATAAGCTAATCGATGTTGTCATGGTTCAAGATTTAAAAGCAAGTGAATCCATTTCTTTAGAAATGGCTTTAATAAAAGTTTTAAATAAATCTGAAGTGATCAGTAAAATAGAAAAGAATTATTCAAGTTTAGAATTTAATGAACTTGATAATAAAGACGAGAAAACAATCTTGAGATTGATAGGAGACACTGACAATCTAGAAAGCTTATTAGTTGAATTAGAAGACGACTTAATAGAGGTAACTAGAACAGGAGCTCTTGGAATGACGTTGGGGAATGTTTCTTTGGAAACTGAAGAAGAAACGAAAGTTATATATTGAAATAGGAGAAACAATGGAAGTTTATTACGATAAAGATGCAAATCTTGAAGTTTTACAAAAAAAAGTAATCTCAGTCATTGGCTATGGCTCACAAGGTCATGCTCATGCTAACAATTTGAAAGACTCGGGCTTTGAAGTCATCATTGGATTGCGAGAAGGCTCGTCTTCAGCTCTCAAAGCAGAAGAAGCGGGGTTTGAAGTTTTAAGCAATGCTGATGCTGCTCAAAAAGCTGACTTAGTGATGTTTTTAATTCCTGATGAATTCCAAGGTAAAACTTATATAGAAGAAATAGAGCCCAATTTGAAGCAAGGCGCGACTATAGCTTTTGCGCATGGATTCAATATACATTATAAACAAATCAACCCTAGATCAGATTTAGATGTAGTTATGATCGCTCCCAAAGGTCCTGGTCATACCGTAAGAGGTCAGTTCAAAAGTGGCGCTGGCGTGCCATGTTTAATTGCCATCCAACAAGATGCTTCTGGTACCGCCTTGGAAAACTCAATTGCATACGCAAGTGCAATTGGCGGCGGTAGAGCGGGGATCATCAAAACCACGTTTAAAGACGAAACTGAAACCGATTTATTTGGTGAACAAGCTGTCTTGTGCGGCGGCTTAACTTCTTTAATTAAAGCGGGATATGAAACGTTAACTGAAGCTGGGTATCCTCCAGAGTTAGCTTATTTTGAGTGTGTGCACGAGGTAAAACTTATCGTAGATCTAATATATGAGGGTGGGCTAGCAAATATGCGTTATAGCATTTCCAACACTGCAGAATATGGAGATTATACCTCAGGTCCTAAAGTCATTACTGATACTGCTAAAGAAGCTATGAAAAAAATTCTAAAAAGAGTTCAATCTGGTGATTTTGCTGATGAATTTGTATCAGATGCTAGACAGAGTAACAGCCAAGCTGGCGGACCAGTAATGGAAAAGTATCGAAAGGAATCTCAAGAACATCCAATTGAAGAAGTCGGAGAGCAGTTGCGTGGGATGATGCCATGGATTTCAGAGAATAAATTGGTAGATAAATCTAAAAACTAATTTTTTCTATGATTTTTCTTGACGGCAGTCTTGGCCATGAGCTTTTAGAACGATCCAAAAAGAAATTTAAAGGCACTTGGTCAGCGCAATTTCTTTTAAAAGAAAGCCATTTAATTTCTGAAGTTTATGATGAGTACATTGATGCTGGTTCTGAAGTTATCACAACTAATACTTATTCAACTATTCCAAGCTATCTTTCCAAAGATGGACTCGAAGATGAAATGGTCAATCTCATTAGGAAAGCTGGAGAAATTGCAAAAAATACTGCACTAAAATATGAAGGAAAAATTAAAGTGGCCGGTTCTATTCCTCCATTAGATGAAAGTTATCGACCCGATTTAGTTCATGATCTTAAGCAATCACTTGAGGTGTATGAAGTTTTAATTAAAGAATTAGATCCGTATGTGGATTTTTATTTGTGCGAAACAATTTCCTCAATTCAAGAAACGAAAAATGTTTTGGAGTCCTTAAAGCGATTTAACTCTGGTAAACCAGTTTGGCTGTCGTGGTCCTTAGAAGATTTTAACTCTAATAAGCTAAGAAGCGGCGAAGGTATAGAAGCTGCCTTTTTAGAAGCGGAGCAATACAATCCTGATGCATATTTATTTAATTGCACCGACCCGGATTCAATTTCAAAAGGATTGAATGAACTTCAAAAACTTACAGATAAAAAGATAGGAGCTTATCCAAATGTTTTTTCTGTGCCTTTAGGATGGACTTTAGACAATGAAATTAAAAATCAAGTAAGAGATTTGAGTAAAGATGCTTTCGTTGAATACTGCATGGAGTGGAAGAAAATTGGGGCCTCAATTTTTGGAGGCTGTTGCGGTATTGGTCCAGACTTCATCAAGCCAATGACAGAAAAGTTAAGAAATATTTCTAATTAATTTCTTACCAAATTAAATTATTTCTTGTAGTATGACCATCCCATTCAATTGGGTCTGTAGCTCAGCTGGTTAGAGCGCACCCCTGATAAGGGTGAGGTCGCAGATTCGAGTTCTGCCAGACCCACCAATATTTAGACTGATAAGTCAGATTCAGCTTTAGAAGAAAAAAGCTTAGCTTTTTGAGAGCTAAAAAGGATTATTAAGCTAAGTAAACTTAAAGACTGGTGTAGCATAAACACCTGAAAAATAATTAAATTTGAATTGAAAATTCCTGATAAAAACAGGACAGAAATTAAAAGAGAAATTTTAATAGTCTCACTGAAGTAGTTTAATTCGAAACTTTCAAAGCCTTTCAAAGTAACAATTACCGAAGCAATTAAAATCAATGCATAGGCATAGCTCTCGAAAAGGCCCAAGTTGCTAATGGAAGAAGCAATAAAAGCTGAAGTTAAAATAATGAAAAAAAGTTGAATCCAGCCATAGATTTTTAAATATACTGAATTTTTTGGATCATATACTTCAAAATTCTTTAAATCATTTCTTAAGATTGGGTGATTAATTTCAACATCGCTAGGGCGCCATTTGGGTGGAGAAAAAACTAATTTAAACTTATCAGACCATTTTTTTGTGTGACTAAAATCTCTGACAATTTCTGCGAATACTTCGAAGTTTGCTTTTAGTGGGTTCCAACTTCTTAACGGTTTAGTTGTGCCATAGATTGGCTTTACTTCATCTAATTCCGGTTTAAAAGAACCGAAAATTCTATCCCATAGGATGAACACTCCGCCGTAATTTGCATCGATATATTCTTTATTTTGAGCGTGATGAACTCTGTGATTAGAAGGAGTAATGAAAATATACTCAAGCCATCCTAATTTTCCAATGTGTTCTGTATGCACCCAGAATTGATATACTAAGTTGATACCTGCAACCGTAACAAAAACTTCTGGCGGAATTCCTATAAGAAGCATTGGTAGATAAAAAATCCACTTCCAAAGAAAACCGGTACTAGTTTGTCTCAGTGCAGTTGATAGATTAAATTCTTCACCATGATGATGTACTACGTGCGTAGCCCATAGAATTTTCACTTCATGGTGCAATCTATGCATCCAGTAATAACTTAAATCATATAAAAAGAAAGCTAAGATCCACACCCAAAGATCTGCGGCTGAAAACAGTGCTAAGTTAAAATAAGCAGCGACATAAGCAAATACTGCGCCTTGAAGACCAATACCTAATAAGGGAATAAATCTACTGATCAGTCCTAAAGAGATACTTGTGAAAGTATCGTTGAACCGATAGTTGTTTTTTCCACTAAAGTGCCCATAAATAATTTCTATGAAAATTAGCAGAAAAAAAGTTGGTACCGCTAGGTTGATAATTATTGATGAATCAAAAGCAATGCTTTCCATGGAAAAATTCTATGTTTATCTTATTGTTTAGGCAATGATTTTACGTTAAAGTTTTTTTGCTTAACTACTTTTATGGAGAAATGAATGACTGATATAGCTAAATTATCTAAGGAAGGGGACATCTCAATTATTCGATTAAATGATGGAAAGGCCAATGCCTTTTCTTTCGACATGCTAACCACTGTCCAAGGTTTTTTAAGCGAAATACCCAAAGATTCCGGTGCCGTCGTAATCACCGGCAGAGAAGGTTTATTTTCTGGCGGCTTTGATTTAAAAACTCTTGCATCTGGCGATGCTGAAGCTGCAGTGAAAATGACAAATTTAGGTTTCAAGACACTACTTGATTTGTATTCTTTTCCTCGCCCAATAGTTGCTGCAGTATCTGGTCATGCTGTTGCTTTAGGATTGTTCACTGTATGTTGCGCCGATATCAGAGTTGGTATCGAAGGAAAGTTTGTGCTGCAAGCCAATGAAGTTAGAAATAACATGGATATTCCTGTGCAAATTCTAGAAATCGTTAAAGATAGATTAGATAAAAAACATTACTACAAAGCACTTTATCATTCAGCTACCTACACTCCATCTGAAGCTGTTACCGCAGGTCTTCTAGACGAAGTAGTACCAGCAGATAAATTAATGGAGACAGCTTTAGCGAGAGCAAATGATTTAGCTACATTACCGCATCCTCACTATGAAAAAACAAAACAATATTCTCAAAAATTAGTCGTCGAGAGGATTTTAGAAGCTTTAAATAAGCATGGGAATTATCTTCCACAAGCTTAAGAATTTTTTTTTGTCAGAAGGTAGTGGGTCACAAACCATTCTTTGCCTTTATTTATCTTAAAAAACTCTTCACAAGTTAGAAAAAATATACGCCATCTGTAAAACCATATATTTTTTTCATCATAATGATCGTTGAGAATTTTTTTTATTTCATTTTTGTTTTTATCCATATTCTTTAACCAATCTTTAGATGTTTTTGAATAGTTTTTACCGTTTATTTCCCAGGAATTTTTTAGGACTAAATCTTCATTAAAATAATTGAAAATATCTTGTGAGGGCATTATTCCTCCGGTAAAGAAAAATTTTGACATCCAATCACTATCACTCTTCGCTTCATATAAATAAGTAGAATTTTTATGACAAAAAATATGAACAAATAATTTTCCATCTTCTACAAGGAGATCAGAAATTTGCTTCATTAATTTCTTGTAATTTCTCATGTGCTCAAACATTTCAATAGAAACGATTCTGTCAAATTTTTTATCTAAATTTAATTCATTAATATTTTGTCTAATGGCTTTGACGTTAATTAAATTTAATGCAGTTGCTCTTGCATTAATAAAATCAATTTGATCTTTTGAATTACTTATCGAGGTAAAGTTTGATTTAGGAAATTTCTTGGCCGCATGCAGGGTAAAACTTCCCCAGCCACAACCTAAATCTAAAATTTCTTGATTAGATTTAATATCAGCTCTGTCGAGATATTTATCCAACATAAAAATCTCTGCACTATTTAGGTCTTTATTGTTTTCATCGTAAAGGCAACAAGAATATTTCAAATTCTCACCTAGGACTTTTTCAAAAAAAATTGGTGGTACTTCATAATGTTGTTCATTTGCCGAAGATGTACTCTCTGCAATTGGACCTTCTTTTAATGTATTCAAAACTTTAAGTTTTTCAGAAAAGACATTAGGCATTCTTACTCTGGCTTTACTAAGGAACTTAACAGCAACTCTTAGAATAAAATCAGGAAGCATTCCTCTTTCAGCGAGCCAAATTCCTAAAGTTATCATTTATGAGTTAATTTATATTGCGACACTTCTAATTGATTATTTAGAAATCCACCTCTGCAATATGATAGATACATATCCCATGTTCTTTTAAATTTTTCGTCAAAGCCAATTTCTCCAATAGCATCCCATTCTTTTTGGAAATTTTTGTACCAAATTTCTAGAGTCTTCGCATATGAACCCGAAAAATTTGTAATGTCCGAAGCAATCAACTCAGAATTTGCAGCATTCTCCTTGAAAACTTTATCCGATGAGAGCTCTCCCCCAGGAAAAATATAAGTTTGAATGAAATCAGGCCAATCGTGATAACCTTCATAAAAATCTTCTTTCATGGTTATTGTTTGTATTAACGCTTGACCGTTTGATTTCAGAAGCTGCTTAACCACATCAAAATAAGTTTTCCAATATTTGGATCCAACGGCCTCAAACATTTCTATTGAAACTACCGCGTCAAACTTTCCTTTTAACTTTCTATAATCTATTAATTCAATTTCTGGATCATTCGTTAGTCCTTTTATTCTATTGGACGCGAACTTAAATTGTTCTTGCGAAATCGTAATTCCTTTTATTTTGTAACCGACACTAGAAGCGTATTCTAAAAAGCCTCCCCAACCACAACCAATTTCTAAAATAGAAGAATTTTTTGGAAGGTCTAATGTATCTAGAATCAGTTTATATTTTCTATTCTGGGCTTCTTTTAGACTATCAGAATTTCCTTCAAAAAAACCTGAAGAGTAAGTCATTGTTTCATCCAACCAAGATTCATAAAAACCGTTGCCTAAGTCATAGTGAGCATGAATATTTTTTTTACTACCCGATAAGGAGTTTTCATTTCTGAAATGAGAAAATTTTGTGAGTAATTTCCAGAAACCGCTTCCGCTATTTACCCGATCAAAAGAATTATAGTTCTTACTTATGAGATCCATAAGCTTCATCAGGTCGTCGGTATCCCAATAATTTTCAAGGTAACCTTCGGTAAACCCTAAACTCCCACGAGAGTATATGAGCCACAAGGCTTTCCAACTTTTTATTTCAAGCGTCGCCTCTAAATTTAAATTAGTTTTACCATGCAACATAATTTTTTCTTCTGTATTCGGAAGAATCAATTTAAAGGTTCCCTGTTCTATTTCTTCTAAATTCTTAGAAATCCAATAATTCAGTATTTTATTCAGCATATCCGTTGCCCCCATGAGGTATAACTTTAAGTTTTTTAACCCATAACCTTAGCGCTTGCCAATGAATTCTAATCATCACAAATACGCTGTTGAAAGATATGAAAAAGTAATAATAAATTTTATTGAAAAATTTTTTCTCTATAAATTTCCCATTTAATTCTGTTAAAACTTCTAATTTACTTAACGAATTATACTGATTAATCTTTATTGAAAATGGAATCGAAGATATTTTAAATTTGTAGAAACCTTTTTTCTCAGAAAAGGGCGAAACGTACATTTTTTTTGTTTCTTCGTACCAATAATTGGAGTCAATTTCTTCTCCTTTATTATGTATCTCGTAAAGTTGTTTTTCGAAAAAGGTATTTTTTACTTCAGAAAGCAAAAAAATTACTTTTGTCTTCTTGAATAAAATCCAAAAGGAGACTGGGTTGAAAGATTTAAAAAAGGGATTATCGGGAGTTTTTAAAACACTTACATTTAAATCAGCAAACTTAACACCATTGGAAATTGCGAATTTTTCAAACCTGCGGATAATTTCTAAGTATTCTTTTTCTTTAAAAAAATTAAATCTAAAATAGTTTGATATTGGAACAATAGAACGCTTTTCGTCAAAATTATAAAAATTTTCAAGATAGAAGCTTTTATAGGGATATAAAAATTTATGATTTTTACCTTTAACTCTTCTATGAAATACGTCTCCATCAAAAAAAAATTTTTTCACTTCATCTCTCAATTAATTTACTGACTTTAAGGGCAGAATTTATTCCATCTTCATGAAAGCCATACCCTAAGTAAGCCCCGCTGTAAAAAGTGTTATTCAATCCTTGAATATCGTCAACATTTTTCTGCCCCAGGAAAGTAGCTAAATTATAAAATGGATGCTCATAAATCATACTCCTTTGTTCTTTATTGTCTCCTATCCTGAAATCTCCAATTGAAACAAATATATTTTTGCTTGTTTTAAGGTCCTGAAGATTATTCATCCAATAAGTTACAAATTCTGAATTTGAGTTTTTATTCACATTCCACGAGCACCATTCCTCTTTATTTGAAGGCATAAGTGACTCGTCGGTATGCAAACAAACTTTATTTTCTATAAAAGCAAAGTTTTTCAAGATAGAAATTTCAGTTTTTCCCAGATCAAGAATAGATCCTATTATTTCTTTGGCATTGCAAGCCATTATTAACTTATCATATTCGTGTTTCTCCCCGTCATTTTCTAAAATTATTTTATTTTTATTTCTTTCAATTGCTACCTTAGAATTAAGATATATATTATTTAAATTTCCTTTCTCAATAATTTTTTCTATGTATTGATTGCTTCCTCCTTTAATAGAAAACCATTGAGGGCCTCTAAAAAGGTTTAATAAACCGTGATTATTCAGAAAATTTATCAAAGAACTTGCAGGATAATCTTTCATTCTCTCTGAAGATCCAGACCATATTGCCGCAATCATTGGATAGAGATAGGCTTCAGAAAAATTTTTTGAAAAATTATTCATTTTTATCCATTTTCCAATTGGCTCCGAAGATGAGTTAGATTTAGCTAAGTAGTTGAACTTTATTATTTCAGATATGAACTTTAAGTTTCTTAAGGAAAAGAGATTTCTTATTTTTGAAAATTTTTTTGAACTCCACTGAAAATCTTTTGTTTGCACACTCAATGACATATCACATCTATGAAATTCTAGATCTAATTCATTAAAAAGTTTGGTTAAGTTCGGATAGTTTTTCTTATTAAAAACTATAAAACCTGAATCAACATTTACTTCATTATCTAATTTTATTCTATGAGTATGAGTATGGCCGCCGAGTCGGTTATTTTTTTCAAAAATATCTACTTTGTGTTTTTTTGCTAGAAAAAATGCGCTTGATAAACCGCTTATACCTGAACCTATGATTGCGACTCGCATGCCTTTATTTTAGGCTAATTACAAGCTTGCGGATGGAATAAAAATAGAAAAAATTTTGTTTTTTTAATATATAATTCTTCGCTCTGGGGCTATAGCTCAGCTGGGAGAGCGCCTGATTTGCATTCAGGAGGTCCGCGGTTCGATCCCGCGTAGCTCCACCATTAATGAAATTATTGTTATCATTCTGGGATGTTCGTTGTTGGATTAACTGGGGGAATAGGTTCAGGTAAATCAGCTGCTACATCTATTTTTGAAGATTTAGGAATAGACGTAGTCGATGCTGATTTAGCATCTAGGGAAGCGGTATTACCCGGCTCAAAATCTCTAAGTGAAATTCAAAAGAAATTCGGAAACGAAATACTCCTTGAAGATAAAAGTTTGAACAGGGCAAAGTTAAGGGAAATAATTTTTGACAGCTCTGAAGATAAAGTTTGGTTAGAGCAACTATTACACCCGGAAATAAGAAATATTATTCAATCTAAATTAAAAAAATCATCTTCAGAGTATGTCATTTTAGTTTCGCCTTTATTATTTGAGACAGATCAACATGAATTTTGTAATGATACTATCTTGATTGATTCCTCATTAGATTCGCAAATATCTAGAACTTCAAAAAGAGACTCTGTTTCAAAAGATTCTGTAAAGAAAATAATTTCAGCTCAAATGTCTCGAGAAGATAAATTAAAAATTGCAACGATAGTTATCAAAAATGACGATTCTCTAGAGCAACTTGAAACAAATGTTAAAAAAGTACACAAGAATCTTTTAAAAAAAATACATAAATGAAATGTCTTAACTGTAAAAAAGAAATCTTGAAAAGTGATCAAAGTGACTTTAAACCTTTTTGCTCAGAAAGATGCAGGTCATTAGATTTATCAAATTGGTTAAGTGAAAAAAATGTTATCTCAACAACTTTTGACTCTAAAGTTAACTACGATTAATCTTTAACTAAAGAAATTCCAGCAACTCCTTGCCCACCGTTTTTAATAGCATCGATTACATTTTCCTTTTTCATTCCTCCTAAAGCAAAACTTGGACAAGCACTTAATTCAGATAAATATTTAAAACGACTCCAACCTATACCTTCCTTACCATGGGCTTTGTTTATCGGGGAGATAAGCAAATAATCACAGCCAATTTTTTTTGCTTTCTTTATTTCAAGATCGTTGTGGCAAGATGCTCCAAGTATGAAACTAGTTGAAATTGGTCTTTTATCGAATCTCATTAAATCCTTTGAGTTTAGATGTAAATTAAAATTTCTAGATATTTGATCTAAATGTCTGGAGTTAATCGCTATTTCTTTATTTATACTTTTGGCTATCGAGATGAAATTCCTAAAATGCTTGTTGAATTCTTTTTTATTTTTAAATCTTAGAATCAGTAGATCTAGTCTTGATTCAAAAGAATCTTTGATCTTTTCAAAATCCTTATCCTGTATTACTTCTGGAGTGATACCTATTAGATT
Source organism: SAR86 cluster bacterium AG-339-G14 (assembly GCA_003282105.1). Classification (GTDB taxonomy): domain Bacteria; phylum Pseudomonadota; class Gammaproteobacteria; order Magnimaribacterales; family AG-339-G14; genus AG-339-G14. Next base: position 6,658 of record QCAB01000011.1, on the reverse strand, counting down.
AACTTCGGTAATCACTATTTATAGAAACATACTCATGAGTCAAATCAGATGATTTTACTTTTGCACAATGCTTAGAGGGCCCTAAGTTTACAGCTAGAGATATTCTTTGTTTTTTGAATTCCTTTTTACCCAAAGCCTCTCTGTATTTTTTGTGAATCTCTCCTTTGTTAAGAACTTTAATTTGGCCGATCTTTATAGATACGTTTTTTGCTAGAAATTTATGTTTTGTATTTCCTGCTGCGGATAGTATTCGACCCCAATTAGGGTCTTCTCCATAGGCAGCAGTTTTTAATAAAGGCGAATTTGCTATTTTTTTTGCTACTTCCTTACAAGCAGTTTTTGATTTCAGTCCTGAGACTTCTATCTCAATTAATTTTGTAGCTCCTTCCCCATCCAACAATAGCTTTTCAGAAAGTTCTGTAAAAACAACTTCTAAGGATTTCTTAAACGTTTGGAGTAATTTTGAAGAGTTTATTAAATTTTTACCCGTTGCAACTAAAATACTCGAATCACTTGGGGATTGATCGCCATCTATTGAAATTGAATTAAAAGTTTCATTGCAGATGTTTTTGTGAATTTTTTTCAAAGAGGATTCAGCAATTTTAAGGTCAGTGAATACAAAGCTTAATGTGGTGGCCATGTTGGGTTCAATCATACCAACTCCTTTGGCCACACCTAAGATCGAGAATTTTTTGTTACCAATTTTTACAACTTTTTTTGATATTTTAACTTTTTTGTCAGTAGTCATTATGGACGTAGCCAAGTTATTAAAGTTATTCTTTTTGAGATTTTTTGAACATTCTTCAAAGGCCGAAGTTAATGATTTTATTTTAAGTCTTTCTCCAATAACTCCAGTTGAAAAGGGCAGAATATTTTTTATTTCAACTCCAGTCATTGAGGACAAAGAATTTAGTAATAACTCTAAATCCTTTTCTCCAGCAAGGCCTGTTCCTGCATTCGCATTACCAGCATTTATAACAAGCAATTTATTTCCATTAAATTTTTTTTTAAATTTTTTTAAACAGTCTTTTACTGAAGCCGACTTGAAATTATTAGTGGTAAAAACTCCCGACAAAGTTGATGTTTTCGGAATTTTAACCACAGCACAATCCAAGCGTTTTTTGTATTTTGAATTTGTGGTTGCACAACCAATTTCTATTTCATCTAACATATCATTTTCTTTTTCTATTGGCTTTGGCTTTCATCCGTCTTTGTCTTCTATTGCCTTCACTACTTTGATTGGTGTGATTGATGTTAGGTTCTAATTTATTTTCTAATAATGAATCAAAAGAAGCTTTTTTTGATTTTGTTTTATTGATCAAGTCTTCACTTCTTTCATTATCTTCTGAACTATTTTCAGAGACCTCAACTTTAGTTAAAAATCTAACCGATTCAGATTTAATGCTTTCTAAAAGCTTTTCGAACATTTCAAAAGCCTCTCTTTTATACTCTAGCCTCGGATCTTTACCTGCATAACTTCTAAACCCAATGTTCTGTCTAAGACTATCTAAACTATTTATATGATTCTTCCAGGTTTGATCTATAACTTGCAGCACTATTTGTTTTTCAATTTGATTAAAGATGTCTCGCTTATCATTTCTTTTGGATGAATATTTTTTGGATGCAACATCTAAAATCTCTTTTTTAGATTCGGTAAGGTCAGTATTATTTTTTTCAAAAATATTTATAAAATTTATTTCGACACCGTATTCACTTTTACAAAGAGTATTGAGCTCTTCACTTTTCCATTCAGACTCCAAACCAGATTCAGGAACTAACTGATCAAATTGAAAAGACAAGACGTCTTCTATCATCGAATCAATTAGATCGTTGATCTCTAGACTGTTAAGAATTTCATCACGCTGTGAATATATTATTTTTCTTTGTTCATTAAGGACATCGTCGAACTCTAAAATTCTTTTTCTGATATCGAAGTTTCTTCCTTCAACACGCCTCTGAGCTCTTTCAATAGCGTTCGTAAGCATTCTGTGTTCTATGGCTTCTCCTTTTTCCATTCCTCCCATTGAAGTCATTAGATTTTTAATTCTTTCTGGAGCAAAAATTTTCATCAAAGGATCTTCTAAAGAAACAAAAAACCTTGAAGACCCCGGATCACCTTGCCGACCACTTCTTCCTCTTAATTGATTATCTATTCTTCTGGATTCGTGTCTTTCTGTTCCAATGACATGTAATCCTCCTAATCCTATTATCTTTTCCTTTTCTTCAACCGAAGAATCTAGACCTCCTAAAACAATGTCAGTTCCTCTTCCAGCCATATTAGTTGCGATAGTCACCGCACCTAATTTGCCTGCTTCAGAGATAATTTGAGCCTCACTTTGATTTTGTTTTGCATTTAACACGTTATGGTGAATACCTATGGCTTTTAATTTCTGTGAAATAATTTCTGAAGCTTCAATTGAAATAGTACCTATCAAAATAGGTCTCTGTTTTGAATGAAAAGAAGATATTTCATTAACAACTGCATCAAATTTTTCTTCTATCGATAAGTAAATTTTATCCTCCATATCATTTCTAATCATTGGCATATTCGTTGGAATAGAAATTGAAGAGAGTCCATAGATTTCCTCAAATTCTGCGGCTTCAGTTTTAGCTGTTCCAGTCATTCCAGAAATTTTCTTAAATAATCTAAAGAAATTTTGAAAGGTAATTGAGGCAAGTGTTTGGCTTTCTTGTTGAATTGAGAGATTTTCTTTCATTTCCAAGGCTTGATGAACTCCACCTGATAATCGTCTTCCTGGCATGGGTCTTCCCGAATTTGTATCGATTAAAATGATTTTATTATTTTGTAAAATATAATCTGTATTTTTATGAAAAAGTAAATTTGCTCTTAAAATACAATTCACCATGTCGAGCAACTTCAGATTCTTATTGGAGTAAAGATTTTCATTTGAAGTAATAAGGCTTAATTCTCTCAGCTTTTCTTCAACCTTTTCATGACCTTGGTTAGTAAGTTCTATAGAGTTAGATTGCAAATCGATTATGTAATCACCTTCTTGTGAGGTTTCATTTGTATCCACATCTATGATTTCTTCACTAAGAAATTTTGGAATATTTTTTAATTTGATATAGAGATCAGCATTATCCTCTGCCAAACCGCTGATTATTAATGGAGTCCTAGCCTCGTCTATTAAAATAGAATCAACCTCATCGATTACAGCAAAGTTTAATTCTCTCAAGGTTTTGTCTTCTTTTTTTAAAAGCATGTTGTCGCGAAGATAGTCGAATCCTATTTCGTTATTTGTAACGTAAACTACGTCCTTTTCATAAATATCCTTTCTTTCGGCTAAACTCAAACCGGAAGAAATAAATCCGACTGACATACCAAGACCCTCAAAAATTGGCCCCATCCATTTAGAATCTCTTTCGGCCAGATATTCATTTGCGGTTATTACCAATACACTTTTTTTCGTAAGAGCATTCAGATAACAGGGAAGGGTAGCAGCAAGAGTTTTTCCTTCCCCTGTAGCCATTTCCGCAATACTGCCGTTGTGTAAAATTATTCCACCTAAAATCTGGCAGTCAAAATGCCTTAAACCTATATTTCTTTTGCTGGATTCTCTAACAGCTGCAAAAGCTTCTGGTATTAATGCTTCTAGATCTTTTTCTTGTGAATAAAAATTAATTAAATCTTCTGATTTTTGCTTTAATTCTTCGTTTGAAAAATTTGAAAATTCTTCTTCAAGTGAATTTATTTTAGTTAAATAATTATTAGCTTTTTTTAAGCTTTTAGTATCTTTGTTTCCAAAAATTTTACTTAAAAAAGACATTGTTTAAAATCAACCAGAACTAGGATCTATAATTGGTTCAATATATTTTATTTCAGGCGCATCACCGTCAGATGAAATCAATTCCCAAGCCTCGGGCGATTCTTGTAATTTTTTTAGGAGCAAATTATTTTGCGTGTGACCAGATTTATAACCTTCAAACTCTCCAATTATGTTGTATTGAAGTAAATATAAATCTCCAACGACATCTAATATTTTGTGTTGAACAAATTCATCTTTAGACCTCAGTCCTTCATCGTTTAGAATTCCTTCCTCTCCAATAGCTATGGCATTTTTTTCACTCGCTCCAAGAGCAAGATTTTTTTCTTTGAGCACATTGAGTTCTTCCATAAAGCCAAATGTTCTCGCTCTAGAAATTTCTTTTAAATAAGTTGTGGAATTAAAATCAATACTTTTTTTACTAGAGTATTGTTTATGCTTTTTGTCGTCATAAACTAAAGAATATGTAACTTTGAATCCATCGTATGGAGATAATTTAACAAAAGCGCCATTATCCGTTTCAACCGAGATTTCCTTCTTTATTTTGATAAATTTTTTTGGCTTAGTTTGTTCTTTAATTCCAGCAGACTGTATGAGGAAGACAAAAGAACTTGAACTCCCATCCATGATTGGCACTTCTACATCATCTATTTCAATGATCGCATTGTCTATTCCCAAGCCCGCAAATGCAGAAAGCATATGCTCAATTGTCGATATTTGAACTTCTCCCTCCATCAGAGTTGTAGCAAGAGTTGTAGCTCCTACATTATTCACAATTGCTTTAATCTCTACTGAAGGATTCAAATCAATTCTTCTAAAAATGATTCCAGTGTCCTCTTCAGCTGGCAGGAGTTTGATAGAAATTTTTCTTCCAGAGTGCAGTCCAACGCCGACGGCGTTTATTGAATTAGTCAATGTTCTTTGAACTAGCATTTACAATTCCCTCTGTCGAAAGACTTCAAATAGAATAACAGAAGAAGCATTGGAAACGTTAAGACTTTCTAATTTAGCATTTATAGGAATTTTTATTTTTTCCGATGCCAATTCCTCCAAAGCCTTTGAAACTCCATCATTTTCTGATCCAAATACTAGGGCCAAGCTTTGAACAAAATTAGCTTCATAGAAATTCTTTTTACTTTCACTTGAACAGGTAAATATATTTACATTATTCTGAACAAGAAATTTAGTAACCTTTGCAAGGTTAGATACGATAATTAAAGGAATCACTTCTGTTGCTCCCTTTGAAACCTCTCTGACAGTTTTGGTGAGACGACAAGAATTTTTATTAGGAACAATAATTGCATCCACATTCATCCCAAGAGAAGTTCTAAAAATAGAACCTAAATTTTGTGGATCTTGAATTCTGTCTAATATTAGAAAAAATAAATTTTTTTTGTTGAAGGTTAAATCTTCAAGAAAGTTTATATTCTTAATTTCTTTAGGATAAAAGGTCATTGATATTTTTAGATCTTTTTTATTCGATTTAGACACACAAACACCTTTTGCTTTAGCTGTATTTACAATAGAAGTTATTCTTTCAATTCCGTCCTTATATTTAATCTCAACGATTTTTTCATGATTTAATTCAATTAAAGTCTTGATGAAATTTATATCAGTTGAAGTAATGATTCTTTCTTTTAGCATTTCTTTAAATCTATCCGCTTTCTAAAAATATCCACTGAAGTAATTTTTACTTTAATAGAATCCCCAACGAAATAATTTTCTTTCTTTCCTTTAAGAGCTTGAATTGTCTCATCTAATTTATATTTAATTCTTTTGCCACCTTTAAAAGAATTTATGTGGCAAAATCCATCAATATTGAGTTTGTGAATTTTCACAAAGAATCCAAAATCAAAAACTGAAACAATTGTGCCGTTAAATTCCTCTCCAATATAATTTTCAGCACACTTACACTTAAGAAACTTTTCTGCTTCCTTAGTTATTTTTTCTGTTTTTCTTTCCTTGTCAGAAATAAGCTCAGAAATTTCAGCAACCTCGTTTTTATTATAAAAAAAACTTGAGCTATTATTTTTATTTTGTTCTCGAAGATATCCCTTGATGCCACGATGCACAACTAAATCAGCATATCTCCTTATTGGAGAGGTGAAGTGACAGTATTTATCAAGAGCCAATGCAAAATGATCACTGTTAGCAGAGTCATATTTTGCGAGTTTCATGCTTCTCAAAATTTGAATATTAATTATTTCTTCAAATCTTGTTTTTTTTGATTCTTCGAGCCAACTAAGAATTGCATTTCTAATGTTTTTAGTTTTCATGTTTTTCTTAAAACCTCTACTTGCAAGAAATTCTTTTAAGTTTGTGATCTTAGAAAGATCAGGTTTTTCATGAAATCTAAAAATTGTAGGAATTTTTCTTTTAAGCAAGAAATTAGCGGCACAAATATTTGCGAGAATCATACATTCTTCTACAACACCATGATATTCATTCCTTTTTAATTTAGAGAATTTTAAAATTCGATTGGATTTATTTGAGATCGGTTTAGTTTCAGAAAGATTAAATTCAATACTATTTCTTTGCTGTCTTTTTTGCTTTAACGCTCGATATATTTTTTCTAAATTTTTTAAACTGGTATTAATTTTTTTATCTAACTTATTTTTTGGTTTTGAAAAAAGAGGGCCTAGACTTTCATAAGTGAGACGGGCTTTAGACTTTATAATTGACTCGCAAAAATCGTAATTCTTTATTTCTGCATCTCTGGTGAGGTCAATGACGCAAGATATCGTATATTTTTTTTCATTAGGATTAAGAGAACACTTACCGTTTGATAACAATTCAGGCAACATAGGGATCACTTTATTTCTAAAGTATATTGAAGTGCCTCTATTCAAAGCTTCAATATCTAAAGCTGAATT
>QCAB01000010.1 GCA_003282105.1 SAR86 cluster bacterium AG-339-G14 | reverse complement strand
TGGAAATCATGGCATTGGTAGAATTGATATTGTGGAATCTCGAGCAACTGGAATGAAATCTAGAGGTTGTTATGAAACACCTGGCGGAACTATCTTATTAAAGGCTCGAAGAGCCATGGAATCTTTGTGTTTGTCCAGAGACGAAATAGTTAAAAAAGATAGTCTGATGCCATCTTATGCAAAACTTATTTATGATGGGCTTTGGTGGAGCAATGATAGGGTTAGTTTGCAAAAACAGATCGATAATTTTGCAACAAAGGTATCGGGATCAGTTGTGATTAAACTCCTAAAAGGGAATGTAATTTCTTTGGGTAAAGAAAGTAAGAATTCTCTATACGATGAAAACAAAGCTAGTTTTGAAGAAAGAGGAGGATTCTCAAATCAAGACATGCAAGACTATATAAAAGAAAATATTCTAAAATTTGATAGATAAATCAAATATCCAATAAGCTGGTTTTTTCAATGTCCTTAATTTTTCTGGCCATGTTGACGATGGTTTTACCAGGACCTGAATCAAATATGTGTTGAACGTTATTTTCCAGCAAATAAGCCAAAGTTTCTCTCCATCTGACAGTACTAGTGAGTTGGTTTATCAAAGAACTTTTGATCACAGAAACATCAGTAGTTGGCTTTGCTAGTACATTGGGAATGACAGGGATTTTAGGTTCTTTAAATTCAATTTCGCTTAGCAATTTCCCTAGTTCTTTTTGAGCGTCTTCAAGTAAATAACAATGGGAAGGAACAGACATTTGGACCATTTGAGTTTTAACTCTTTTAAAATCATTTTTTGAAATGTAATCTTTACAAGCTTCTATTGCTGAATTTTTACCCGCTAAGACAGACACGCCATTCGCATTGTCAGTAGAGAAATTAATTTCCTCATCCGAAGTGTTTATGATTTCAATCATTTTATAAACTTCTTCTAAGTCCAAATTCAATACAACTAACATCCCTGCGGTGCCTTCTGGCACAGCGTTTTGCATTAGCTTGCCTCTATAATTCACAAGTCTTAAAGCATCTGAAAATTTAAGGCAATCTGCATACACCAACGCGGAATATTCTCCTAAAGACAACCCAGCCGTAAAGTCTATTTTGTTATTAAATTTTTTCAACTTGGTAATTGCTATGCTAGCGGCAAGAATTGCAGGTTGAGCAAATTCTGTTAAATTTAATTTTTCTTCTGGACCACTCGTAATTAATTCAACTAAATCAAAATCCAAGTCATTTGCCGCAGATTTTATAAAATCTTTGGTTTCATCTTCGATATCAAATATTTCGTTGAGCATGCCAACTTTTTGTACACCTTGACCAGGAAATAAAAGGGCATTCATATTTTTAAAGAAAAAGTTTTCTCTAGTTCTTCAATTATATTAGAGGTTTCTTTCATCGATTTAATCCCTCCATACACGTATCTATCAGGTCTAATCAAGACTAATTCATAAATATCAAAGATTTTCACCATTCTTTTTTCTTCATCGTCATTGTCTTGAATTTTAATAATTTGAATTTCTAAACTAGTCACTATTTTCTGAGCTTTTTCAGTTAATTTAGGGATTTCATTTTTGGTAAAAATACAAAACTGTGAACCCACGATCCGATCCGATAAAGTTTTTTTACCTTCTCTATAAAGTAATGGTTGAGGGCAAGGATAACCAGAGATATCATCTGAAGCGTCTTTATAGAGACCTGAAGGCAGATGAGGAAATTTCACTCCGTAACCATCTCCATCATCTGGGATAAACTCTTTACCTTCTTGCTGAGCACATAACCCTTCAATTATCTTACCTATTGAAACAGATTGAGCCACTGTCCATTTTGCGTGTGGATATCTCTCTTCTTGGTAAGTATCTAGGATAGATTCTCTTGCTGCTCCAGATAATATTAAATCCAATTTCCAAAATAAATTCATAGCGTCTCTAATGCCTGTTCCCATCCCAGCACCCATGAACGGAGGCATTTGATGTGCTGCATCGCCAGCAATTAAGCATCTTCCCACTCTCCAATCTTTGGCTAATGCGGCATGGAACTGATAAACGTCAGCTCGCTCCAGTTCAGCATTTTCCGGATTCACCCAGGGAGATAATAATTCCCAAACTTTTTCGTCTTTTTCAAGTTCCTCTTTTGTTTCGCCCGGCATTAACTTAAATTCAAATCTTCTATGACCTCTTCGGCCAGGAACATACGTAGCAGGCCTACTAGGATTACAAATTTGTTTGGCATGATGTTTTGGGATATCGGTAGTTTTTGTTAAGTGCGCGTCTGCAACTAACCAATCTTGATCATAACCTAAGTCATCTCTTTCAATTTTTAAGATTTTTCTGACACTACTACTTGCTCCATCACATCCAATTAAATATTTTGCTTCAAATTCTAATGACGTACTTTCTTTTTTACATTTAATTAAAACTTTATCTTTTTCGCTAGAGAAGCTTTCGAGCAAAGTAAATTCATGAATAGTTATGTTTTCTTTAGATTCAACGGAAGTTCTAATAATTGTTTCTAATTCAGGTTGATAAAATAGCAATTGGGCAGGCCAACCCATAGCGCCAACTTCCAAAGGCTGATCTTGAGTGATAATTTCGTTTAATTCAGCATCAGTAAAAGAAACCTTATCAATATAACCAGTATTTTTTACGACTTCATCTGCAAAACCTAAAAGATCAAAGACCCTGCATTGCTCTCCATCGGTGTTAATGGCTCTAGCAGTTGGACTAGTTCCTTCGTTTTCATCAATTATGAGAACTTTATATCCTTTGGTGGCTATGAGATTAGCCATTACAGATCCCACTGGACCATAGCCAATTACCGCAACATCAAACATAAGTTTTGATTGTAACTTATTTTAATCTTTAGATTTATTGAAAATCTAGATCAAATATACTTACTTTTTGTCGGCTTAATTGTCTTGATTAACCATCTAAGACTGATTAAGATTTTTGAACTAGGAGTTTTTATGGATCCAATAATTAAAGCAGTTGATGTTCAATATTGCACTTTGCAATGTCCAGACTTAAATGTTCAAGAACAGTTTTTAATTCATTTCGGAATGCACACTGTAGAGAAAACAGACAACATGCTGTTGATGAGAGGTGAAGGCCCTCAACCGTTTATTGAAAAATGTATTAAAGGTGAAAAGAAATTCTTATCGGCATCTTTTCTAGCAGCATCAATGGACGATTTGCACAAATTAAGTGAATCAGAGAGTTTCTCTGAGGTTGAAGAACTCACCACTCCTGGAGGCGGTTTTGTAACTAGGGCGATGGATCCTGATGGAATTGGCGTCGAAGTAGTTTATGGAATAGAAAATAGACCTGATTATAATGAAGTTGCCCCTTATCCAACCAACGAAGGCACAAACGTTAATAGAGTTAATCAAATCAAGAGATATCCCAAAGGCTCTTATCCAAAGATAATTAGATTTGCCCATTATGGTATTAATTCAAATAACATTTCTGCAGCATTAGAATGGTATAACAATCACCTTGGGATAATTCCAAGTGATAAATTATGGTTTGGAGATTCTGGAGACTCAAACACTCCATTGATGGGTTGTTTCGCTCGTTTGGATAGAGGATTAACCCCAGCTGATCATCATTCCATTTTCTGGCTTGATGCAAATAATCAATCAGAAGGAATAGCTGGTTTAAATCATGTTTCTTTTGAGATGTTAAATATTGATGATGTTTTCATGGGACATGAAATTCTTCAGCAAAAAAAAGATGAGTTTGATTATGAGCTTGAATGGGGTGTAGGTCGACATTATCAAGGCAGCCAAATTTTTGATTATTGGAGAAGTCCGTTTAAGCAAACTCACGAACATCAAACAGATGGTGATTTGTTAGACAATACAATTTCTTGTAACGATATTAATATGATTGAAAATACAGGAGGAATGCCAGGTGACGATCCTGGCCCATCTCAATGGGGACCACCAATAAATTTAGGTACTTTTGGAGACAAAAGAGGAATCTAGTTGGATCTTAATATTTCGGGAAAAAAAGCAATTGTTTGTGCTTCTAGCAGAGGATTAGGCAAAGCTTGTGCAGAATCTCTTGCAAAAGAAGGGGTAGAAATAATTATTAACGGGGTAAACGAAGAAAATTTAAGAAAAACCGAAGAAGAGTTTAAATCTAAAGGATACAAAGTAAGCTCAGTCTTGGGAGCTATGGAAGACGAATCTACTAGAGAAAACTTATTACAAGCTTGCCCTGAGCCTGACATTTTAATAAATAATAGTGGGGGACCCCCGCCAGGAAATTTTTTTGATTGGAGTGAAGATGATTTTTTGTCTGCAATCAAATCTAATTTCACTCAATCAGCGATGCTTATGCAGACAGTTTTACCTGGAATGAAAGAGAGAAACTTCGGCAGAATTATTAACATTCTTTCGGCAATGGTGAAAAACCCTCATGCAATTATGGGTTTGTCTACTTCTGCAAGATCAGGATTGCTTGGATTATCAAAAGGTCTTTCAAGAGAAATGGCACAATTTAATATTACGATCAACAATCTTCTACCGGAAAGAATTGACACCGATCGTCAAACTAGAGTAATTGAATTTCAAGCAAAGCTCGCGAAAATTTCTTTTGAAGAAGCAAAGAAAAACATGGAAGATGAGTTAACTGCTAAAAGAATGGGAACTGTAGAAGAGTTTTCTGATTTGGCAGCTTTCCTTTGCTCAGAACAAGCCGCCTATGTCTCGGGACAGAGTATATCCATTGATGGTGGAAATAGTACTAACTTTTATTAACCTTTAGTTTTTCTTGAAGACCTTTGTTAGAAGTTGTGTATCCAAAGGGTACACGTTCTCCAGGATGAATTCTTTTGAAAGCTTCTTGCACTGCAAGAGTTGTTTCGTGAAATCCACATAATATCAAATCCAATTTTCCTGGATACGTGTTGATGTCACCTACAGCAAAAATCCCTTCTTTATTAGTTTGGAAATTTTCAGTATTTACCGAAATTTTCTTTTCTTCTAATTCTACTTCCCAATCCAGAATTGGGCCTAATTGTTTGTTAAGACCAAAAAAGAAAAGAGCTTCATCACAATTTATTGATTCTATTTCTTTAGATTCAAAATGCATTAAATCAACCCCATTAAATTTTTCGTCACCATTAATTGACTTAATGACGTATGGAATTTTTAATTCAATTTTTCCTGATTTAACTAATTCTCTCATTTGCGATTCGGTATGCTTTGCTCCTCTAAACTCGTCGCGTCGATGTACCAGGTAAACTTTTTTCGCCGTTTTAGCTAACTCAACCGACCAGTCTAAAGCGCTGTCACCACCACCAAAAATTGTAATCTCCTTGTCTTTATATTTTTTGATATCCCTGACGGCATATTCAATTCCATTTCCGAGAAATTTATCTGGATTTTCCACAGGAGGTCTTCTGGATTCAAAAGAACCCGCACCGGCTGCGATAAAAATATTTTTTGTTAAAAAACTAAGGTCATTGTTGGTTTTAACAATCCATTTGTCTTTCTCTTTTTTAATGGATTCAACTCTAGTATTCAGATTTACCTTATAATTGAAAGGCTTAATTTGAGCCAGTAAAGCATCGATGTGTTCACGCCCAGTTTGATTAGCCACTCCTGGAATATCATATATTGGTTTATCTGGGTAAAGCTCAATGCACTGACCCCCAATTTTATCTAGGTTATCTACTAATTCACATTCAAGACCTAACAATCCAGCTTCAAATACGGTGAATAGACCCACAGGACCTGCACCAATTATTAAAATATCTGTCTCTTTCATAATTAACTAACCTTATCTCCTGGTTGACTTTCATTTGATGCGTCAATCAAAAAAACTCCTGAGTCACTACTAGAGGCTAGTAACATTCCTTCAGAGGTTCCGAATTTCATTTCTCTATGTTTCAAATTGTTGACACAAACCACATGTTTGCCAACCAAATTATCAGGCTCGTAGAATTTTTTAATTCCTGCAAAAACAGTCTTTTTTCCAACCTCTCCTAAATCCAAGTTAAGTTTCAATAACTTGTCTGCTTCTTCAACATTTTCAGCAGAAATAATTTTGGCAACACGAAAATCGATTTTTAAAAAATCTTCAATATTTATTTCATCCATTTTGACTTATTTCTATTAACCTATTGATTTCTTCGTCTTCTATTCTTGTTAACAAGGGTTTAAATTTCTCAAGCTTGTGATTTGTAAGATGTATAGACAAATCACCAAGATTACAGTCTGATTGTAAATAATTTTTAATTCTTTCAGAAGTCTCGGGAATTACTGGTTCTAAATATAGATTCAAAATCCTAAAAAGGTTAATAGAAGTTGAAGCAATTTTTTTTACTTTTAAAGAATTAGAAGAATCTTTATTTAATTCCCATGGCTTATGAGAATCGATGTATTGATTTGCCTTGTCTGCTAAAAACATGATTTTTTGTATGGCTTTCGAATACTCTCTATCGATATATAAATTGAAGATTACGTCTTTTTGTTCAACGAATTCATTAATAATAGTCTCGTCGAGTTCGTCACCAATTCTATTGCTATCTTTTTTTAAAAATCCTTGGCTTCGACTTGCAATGTTAATAAATTTTCCCACTAAATCAGTATTTACTTTTTTTTGAAAATCTTTGAAATCCATATCGAGATCATCAACTCCCGCAGATAGTTTAGATGCTAAATAGTACCTAATAAGATCAGGTTTCATAATTTTTAAATAATCGTCTACGAGAAGAAAATTCTTTTTTGATTTGGACATTTTTTTTCCGTTTAAACTCATGAAGCCGTGAACAAAGACATTGTTAGGCTTTTTGAAATCTCCAGCTTCTAACAAACAGGGCCAGAATAATGTATGAAAGTTCATTATGTCTTTTCCAATGAAATGATAAATCTCTGCATTACTTTCTTTTCCCCATAGTTCTTCCGAATTTTTTGACGAATTTTCACGTTTCAAGTAATTTTCTAAGCTCGCAATATAACCAATGGGCGCATCCAACCAAACATAAAAGAATTTGTCTTCATACCCAGGAATCATAAAGCCAAAGTAGGGTTTATCTCTGCTAATATCCCAAGGCTTTAAACCATTGGTAAACCACTCTTTTATTTTATTTTTTACAGCTGATTGAAGATCGGTTTTATTGATCCAATCTTTAAGGCTTTTGCTACAAGACTCCAGATCAAAAAATAAATGTTCACTTTTTTTTACAGAAGGAGCGTTACCCGTAAAGATTGATACTGGTTCAATAAGTTCTGTTGCTTCATATGTTGCGCCACAAACTTCACAATTATCTCCATATTGTTCTTTTGCTCCACATTTGGGACAAATGCCTTGGACGTATCTATCAGCTAGAAATAATCCTTTCTCATCATCGAAAAGTTGTTCTATTTCTTTTCTCAAGATTAATTTCTTTGTATCAGCTTTATTGAAAATTAACTCGCTAAAATACTTATTTTCTTCTGAGTGAGTAGTGTAGTAATTGTCATGAACTATATTGAAATTTACTAAGGATTGTTTTTGCTCACTTGTAATTTTTTTAATAAGAGTTTCGGGAGTTGTATTTTCTTCTTCAGCCTTAAGCATTATCGGAGTACCATGGGCATCGCTTGCGCATAAGTAGATACATTCTTTATTAAGCGATCGATTTGTTCTTACCCAAATATCAGTCTGAATGTGTTCAAGCAAGTGGCCAAAATGAAGTGGTCCATTTGCGTAAGGGAGAGCAGAAGTTACGATTAGAAGATTGTTATTATTTGACATATAATTTTGAGATGAAAATCTGCTTCTCAAGCATTAGATTTTACTTCTCTTGTTTACTAATCTCTACTCTAATTGGATGTGTTTCAACAACTAAGATAGATGGAGAGGTTTACGACCCCTATGAAAATTCCAATAGAAGAGTTCACGATTTTAACACTTCTCTAGATAATTTATTTTTTAAACCTATAGCAGAAATTTATGACACCGGTACGCCAGAGTTTATTCAAACTGGTGTATCAAACGTGTTTGGTAACTTAGCCGATGCAAGTTCAGCAGCAAACAACGTCTTTCAATTAAAACCAGTAGCTTTTTTTACAGATTTATCGAGATTCTTAGTAAATTCAACTATAGGGGTTTATGGCTTGTTTGATGTTGCCTCTTCTTTTAATTTAAATGGCTCAAATGAAGACTTTGGTCAAACTTTAGGTTACTGGGGAGTTTCACCAGGAGCATACTTTGTAATACCCTTTTATGGCCCAAGTAGCTTCAGAGACTCGTTTTCTATTGTTCCAGACTTGTATTTATATCCAAATGTTCCTAGTGATGATTCAGCAAGAATTGCGACTGGTGCGCTTAATTTGTTAGATACTCGATCTGATCTTTTAGGAGTTACCGAGATTACTGGATCAGATCAATACACTTTTTACAGGGATGCTTATATACAAAGAAGAGAGTATCAGATCAATGATGGGATACTAGATGATGAAGAGATCTTCTTTGATGATTTTGATTAGTCTAAAAAAGATCCGTAAACCATCGTTTGCATTTGAGGCCTTAGTGGAAATGCGTCGGAAGGAATGAATTGAGTCATAAAAATTGCCAGTAACTCTTCCTTTGGATCGACCCAAAAATATGTACTAGCCATCCCCCCCCAATTAAAGCTTCCAACACTTAATGGGCTCTGACTAGCTGCTGGATCGGTTGTGACTGCCATACTTAAGCCATAACCAGTTCCTTGATACCTCACCTCGCTAAAACTACCTGTTGATCCCATATCCGACATATTTTTATTATTAGGAAGATGATTCATTGTCATTAACTCAATAGTCTTTCTAGACAAGATCCTTTTTCCATTATAAATTCCGCCATTAAGAAGCATTTGTAAAAATTTAAAGTAATCAAGAGAGGTAGATATTAGACCACTTCCTCCCCCATTAAATTCCCTAGGTTTTGCATACCTACTTTTTTCAGCTCCAGGATCGTGCACATGCAGTTTTTTATTGTCATCTCTATAATAACAAGCAGCTAAATTTTTTAGATTTCCTTCTTTTACAAAAAAACCAGTCTGCTCCATTTCTAGTGGATCGAATATATTTTCTTGAAAATAATCTTCTATCGTTCTTCCTGAAATTACTTCTATTAGTCTTGCACATATATCTATGGAAACGCTATAAAGCCATTGTTCTCCTGGATTAAATTCCAAAGGCAAGGAAGCAATTCTTTTTGAGAATTCCTCCAAGTCAACCTTTTCGTCAGATACTAGAGCTTTTGTGGGATCAGAAATTTTAAAGATTTTACGATAAGCATCATCCACATGTGATTGAAAGTTAATGCTATAACTGAGTCCTGAGGTATGAGTCAACAAATCTCTTATTATCATTGGATTTCTTACTGGTTCAGTTACAAAGCTAGGAAAAGATCCAGATACATAAATTTTTTGATCTTTAAATTCTGGAAGAAACTTTGAAACTGGATCAGATAATTGAAAATAACCTTTTTCAAAAAGCTGCATTAACGCAACTCCTGTAACCGGTTTAGTCATAGAGTAAATCCTAAAAAGAGTTTCCTCATTGATAGCCAAGTCATTTTCAATGTCTCTTTTTCCTTGCGAGTGAAAATGGGCTATTTCACCTCTTCTAGCAATTAGAGTTTGTGTACAACTCAATTTATTCAGCCCTATGTAATTATCGAAGAACATTCTATCAAGATCTTTTAATCTTTCTCCATTAAGGTCTAAAGACTCTGGTTTAGCTATTTTCATCCTTTACCTCTAGTTTTGCTTTTATGAAATCGTCGTTAGAAATATAAATTAAATCTGATACTTTCCTGATTACGTATTCTTCGTATTTATCAATATTTCCATCAGCAAAAGCAATTTCCCACATGGATTTAATTAATTTAAATTTTTCTTCAAAACTAAAATCATCATTAATTACCCTTGTAAAGTCATACAAAGAAGTAGATTCTTTCTGTGTTTCTTTACCCTCGATAATCAAATTTTCAATTTCAGAGCCTTCGACATCAAATTTTTCTGAGAGGGTCTTTTTTAGACTTTCTATTTCTTCATCATCTATGGATTGATCTGCCATACTAACTTCAATCATCAGTGAAATACATGCTGAGATTACTTTATCCGTTTCTTTTTCCAGATGTTCTGTTTCTTTTTTAAAAAATTTGCTAAATATATTTTTCATGCCGCTTTAATTTCGTCTCTTTCTAAGATTGATAATATTTGATTTTTAGATTCTTTCAAATAATTACTATTCGAAAGAAGAATTCTAATTTTTTTAGCCTGTTTATGTCCTCTGTATAGTCCGTGCATGTGCAGAAGACCTTTTTTAATGGAAGAGGGTTTATCAAGAGTTTCAAAATAATCAAACATACTTTTCGTAACTTCGAAAAGGGAAATTTCAGAAAAAGTTCTTTTTTTAACCATTGAATCAATATTTTTTAATATCATCGGATTCGAATAAGCCTCTCTTCCGATCATGATCCCATCGAGTTTTTCTAAATTTTCTTTCTTTTGGAAAGACAAGTTTTTGATGCCTCCATTAATTATTATTTTAAGATCAGGAAAACTTTCTTTAAGTCTTCCAACTCTTTGATGGTGCAATGGAGGTATTTCTCTATTTTGTTTCGGGCTCAATCCATTAAGAATTGCCTTTCTCGCATGCACATAAAAAACATTTATTCCTTCAGATTTAATAATTTTAACAAACTTGTCTAAAGTTTCTTCGATATCATTGTCGTCTATTCCCAATCTGATTTTTACTGAGACTTCTTTATTGAAATTTTCTACCATGGCCTGAACACATTCTTTCGCTAAGTTTGGTTCTTTCATCAATGAGGCTCCAAAACCTCCACTTTTAACTTTTGGACTGGGACAACCGATATTTAGATTTATTTCATCATAGTTAAATGAATTCATCATGCTTGATACCTTGCCTAAGCTTTCTGGATCATTGCCACCCAGTTGCAAAACAATAGGGTTTTGATTGTTAGTAAATTCTTCAAACATTTTTTTGTTTCCAAATAAGATAGCATTGGAATGAATCATTTCAGTAAAAAGCACTATCTCTTTTGAAATTTGTCTGACGAGATACCTAAATTGAGAATCAGTTTTTCCCATCATTGGCGCTAGAACGAAATCTCTATTCATTTTTATAAGAAATAAACCACAGAAAATAACCCTACAACTGTTAAAACAAAAGTGTAAGGTAAAGCCATCAAAATCATCCTTAAATACGACAAATTAATCAAAGGAGCTATCGAAGAGGTGAGTAAAAATAAAAATGCCGCCTGACCATTTGGAGTAGCTACGCTGGGTAAGTTTGTTCCTGTGTTGATCGCTATAGCGAGTAAATCAAACTGATTTCTATCAATTATCCCGGAATCAAGAGCATTTTTTACTTCACTTATGTAAATTGTTGCAACAAAAACATTATCACTAATCATCGAGAGTATACCGTTGGCTAAGAAAAACATCGGCACTTGCAAATCTAAATTTAGAGACAAAACGTAATTTACAACGGGACTAAATAAATATTGATCATGTATGACTGAGACAATTACAAAAAATACTACTAAAAGAGCTGTAAACGGAAGGGCTTCCTCAAAGGCTTTCCCCAACTGATGTTCTTCAATAATTCCATTAAATGCAGTGAGAAGAATAATTACCATCAAACCAATTAGTCCTACTGCAGCTACATTAAATGCTAAAGAAAAAATTAATACTAGAGCAACTAGAAATTGAATAACTAGTTTTGTCTTTTGTGCAGAAGTTCTTTCAGCATCTTCTCTAGCACCATAATCATTTATGATATTTCTTATTTTTGGCGATAATTCAGCACCGTAGCCAATAATTTTAAATTTCTCAATCAGGTAGCAAGTGAATATTCCAAAAATAAAAACTGGCAAAGAAATGGGCAACATTCTTATAAAAAACTCAATAAAATCCCATCCAGCCACAGAACCAATAAGTAAATTTTGAGGCTCACCAACAATAGTACTCACGCCACCTAGAGCAGTCCCAACAGCTCCATGCATCAAGAGATTTCTTAAAAACCTCTTGAACTCTTCAGTTTCTTGATTAATGTCATCGCTTTCCAGAGAAGCTTTATTGTCCTGATAAAGAGAGTAAAAACCTACAGCAACAGCAATGAGAACTGCAGTTACTGTTAGCGCATCCAAAAAAGCTGACAATACTGCAGAACTAATAAGAAATAAGAGAGATAGCAGTTTCTTATTTTTTACATTAATTAAAAGCTTTGTAAAAATGAATAAAAGAAAATCTTTCATGAAATATATTCCGGCAACCATAAAGACAAGCAGTAAGATCACTTTTAAGTTCAGAACAACTTCTTGATAGATGTGTTTAGAGGTTGTTAACCCTAAAATAACTGATTGAATTGCAATCAATCCTCCAGGTTGAAGGGGATAGCATTCCAAAGCCATTGCAAGTGTCACAATGAATTGGCCAAGAATTATCCAACCCAAAATAAAGCCAGCATCCAAGTTGATGTTTAGTAGAACAAAGTAGAGGATTGGATTAATTACTAAAAATCCAATAATTAGATTCTTGTACCAATTTGCAGAGGATCCTAAAAAATTGCTATAAAGGTTATATATCATGGAAATTAATTTTGAATATTTTTAATCCTGCTAATTCTATTGAAAAAGACACACAAGAGTCAAAATACTTTGTGATAAATTCACAACAAATTTTGACTTTTAAAAATGAAAACTTTGTAAGACCAATCAGTGCAGATGAATTGAATTGGTCTGGGCTTGAGATTAAAAAGAAACATTTTTTAGGCTATTTGAACGACAATGCTTGCTTTGCCGTCTCTTCTCAGGGAGATTGCGTGCTTGAAGATACAGTTTTTAGTGATTTAAGATCTTTATTGGGACGGATACCTGATGATTTATTTTCTGTGATTTCTAGAGCAATTCAAATTCAGAATTGGTATGAAACTCATAAATTTTGCGGCAAATGCGGGGCGAAGTTGGTAGAAAATGAGAAGGAAAGGGCAATGATTTGTAATAGCTGCGATGCTCCACCTGCATACCCTAGAATTTCTCCTTGCGTCATAACATTGATTCATCGAGATGATGAGATTTTATTGGCACATAATGTGAATTTTCCAGAAAATTTTTATAGTACTTTGGCAGGTTTTATTGAACCAGGAGAATCTGTTGAGGCAGCTTTGGAAAGAGAGGTTAAAGAAGAAGTAGGAATAGAAGTAAAAAATATTAAATACTTTGAAAGTCAGTCCTGGCCTTTTCCAAGTCAATTGATGCTTGGATATTTTGCTGAATACTCTAAAGGCAATTTAACTCCAGATTTAGTAGAAATAGATAAAGCAGATTGGTTTAACATTCATCAACTTCCTAATGTTCCTCCTGGAAAAATTTCTATTTCTGGAAAGTTAATAGAATATTATGTAAAAAATTATAGCTAATTTTTGTTTCTAGGATCGTTTAAAGCTCTTTCTCCAGTAATTCTGGGTTCTATCGTTTTTTCTTCTTTTTTTGTGCTTTCAACTTTTTTAGGTCTACTAAGTTTTCGAGGAGTTATTTTCTCTTCAATTTTACTAGTTTTTTTCTCAATAACTTTAGCGTTCTGTTTCTTTTCAATAGGCTTCTTATTTTTTTGATGATTTTCTTTCTTAATACTTCCCTTGGGAGTATTTTTTCCTTTGTTATCGAATCTTTTATTTTTATTGGAATGCCTTGTATTTTTGGGCTGAACCCTTTTTTTCTGCACCGGTTTCTTTTTTGCGACTTTATTTGTTGGACTCTTCGCTTTAAACAAATTCACTATTTTACTAAGCATGCCTTTTTTTGGTTTTGCAGAAGGGATCAACTTAACCGCTGCTTCCTCATTAATTCTCTTTGTTTTTTTTGATTTTTTCTCAAATTGCTCTGCGGCAGAGATAGAAGATTTTGATTTGTCCGGATCTTGAACCTTTCCATCTTTTATCCTGATTACTTCAAATCTGGAATCAGGTCTTGTTGCGTCCGATATAACTACAACTTTTACTCCTGATCTTGCTTCAATATCATTCAGCCTGATTCTTCTTTCATTCAGAAGAAGCGCTGACATGTCTGGAGAGACAACCGCTCTTACTTCATTAGTATTGGATTTACTGGTTTCTTCCTCGAGCAACCTCAAAACAGACGTAGATAATGTATTAACATCTTGCGTCCATCTTTCAGACAATGAGGATCTCATTCGCTGTCGTGAAAGTTCCATCAAACCAAATCTTGATATTCTTCCAATTTGAACTCTTGCTCTGTCCACAGAAAGAGCTTTTCTCATTTCTTCTTCTACTGCTCTTTTGTTTTCTAATTTCATCATGTCTATGAAATCAATAACTACTAATCCACCAATATCTCTGAGTTTGAACTGCCTTGCTATTTCCCTACTAGCTTCAAGGTTTGTGTTAACAGCTGTTTCTTCTATATCTTTTCCTTGAGTTGCTTGAGAAGAGTTAATATCTATTGCAACAAGAGCTTCGGTATCGTCTATAACTATTGCTCCTCCCGAGCTTAATCTGACTTCTCTTTGATAGGCTGTTTCAATTTGTGATTCAATTTGATATCTAGTGAATAGTGGGAGGGTATTTTCATACTTATTTAGAATTTTTAATTGCTCTGGCATTACACTGCTAATGAATTCCTCTGCTTGCTCATAAGCTTCATTAGTATCTATCCAGATTTCATTAATATCCTCTTTAAGGTAATCACGAAGAGTTCTAATGATAATGTCACTTTCTTTGTAAATTAAAAAAGGTGCTGTTTTTTGTGCATTCGCCTCTAAAATGGCCTCCCAAACCTTGATAAGATAGGAAAGGTCCCAATTTAAATCTTCTTGTTCTCTTCCTTCTCCTGCAGTCCTTACAATAACTCCCATTCCTTCTGGCGCGTTTAAGTCTGACACTTTCTTTTTAAGCATCTCTCTTTGTTCAGGGTTTAGTCTTCTAGAAATACCTGAAGCTTTAGGATTATTAGGCATTAGAACTAAAAATCTTCCCGCAAGACTTATAAGGGTTGTAAGGGCTGCACCTTTATTCCCTCGTTCATCTTTCTCAACTTGAACTATTATTTCTTGATCTTTAGTTAAACAATCTTTTATTGAGATTCTTTCATTACCCTTTCTATCTTTGGGTAAAAATTGTGGAGCTAACTCTTTGAATGGTAAAAATCCATGTCGATCAGCGCCAAAATCTATAAACGCTGCACCAAGGCTCGGTTCAATTCTGCTAACTTTTCCTTTGTATATATTGCCTTTCCTCCTTACTTCGGCAACATTTTCTATATCAAGGTCAAATAAGTCATTCCCATCAGTTATGGCTATCCTGACTTCTTCAGGTTGTGTGGCATTAACAAGCATCCTTTTCATGAGGATATCTCCAATAATGCTTTTAAAAAAAAATTCAGACCAGTGATTGATCCTTTAAGTTTTTTGAGTCAGGATTTACGTCTCTTCACCTGGTCAAAAATAAATTATGTATTAAAAGCTGTTTAAAATTCTTAGTTAAATAGGGATTGTTTATTCATTTAAGAAACCCGTTTAACATTGACGGATGCTATTCTAAATTAGAATGTAGAAAAAAAACAAACTTTTTTTCAAATGTTTAATAAAAGCCACAAAATAAAAGTCTCAAAAGAATTTTTAGGCCAAAGAATTGATAATTTTTTAATGAATTATCTTAAAGGCATCCCTAGGTCCAAAATTTACTCAATTATAAGAAAAGGAGAGGTAAGAGTTAATGGGTCCAGAAAAAAACCTTTGTATAAAATATCTGAAGGAGATGAAATAAGAATTCCCCCTTTAAATATTGATGAAAAAAAAGAATTATTTATACCTGAAAACTTTATCAAATTGCTCAAAGAAAGAATTGTTTATGAAAACCAAAACTATTTAATTATTAACAAACCATCCGGCGTAGCTTCTCATGGTGGAAGCGGAATTAAACTAGGTTTAATTGAGTCAGTTAGAAATTTTGGAAAGCTTTATAGAGACTGCAAATTGATTCATAGATTGGACAAAGATACTTCTGGTTGTCAAATAATCGCAAAAAAACAAAGCTTCCTTAGAAAATGTAATGAAGAAATTAGGCTAGGAAGAAGTTATAAAGAATATATAGCGATTGTGAATGGTAGATGGCCAAAAACTAAAACGAAAGTGAAAAGTTCAATTTTAAAAACAAAAAATAAAAGTGGAGAACATAAAGTAATATCAAGTTCCTTTGGAAAGGAATCGATTACAAATTTCGAAGTCTTATCATTATCCAGGAATTATTCTAAATTGAGATGTGAATTGGTAACAGGGAGAACCCATCAAATTAGATTACACGTATCACAAGAGGGTTATCCTATAGTCGGAGATTCAAAATATGGATACAGAGCTATAAAAAATGAACAAAAAAAAATAAAGAAGTTTTATCTTCATTCTCACGTATTAAAAATTCCTGATTTAGGTGTCTCTTTTAAAGTTGAAGAACCCGAAGATTTTGATATTTTATTAAAAAATGATGAAAATTTTTAATTTTTGAAATAGAATCCTTCTTCTTAAGTTATGGCAGTACAAAAAAGTAAAGTTTCTAGATCAAGAAGAGGAGCAAGGCGTTCTCATAATAAGTTGAAATCTCCCGCTCTATCTATAGACCAAACCACTGGAGAGGTACACTTGCGTCATCACATGACAGAAGATGGTTTTTACAAGGGGAAAAAGGTCATGGAAGTGAAAACTAAAAAGGAAGATTCAGACTCTTCAGCAAACTAAGTGTCACTCAAAAAAAAAGTTCTTATTACTGGCGCTTCTAGAGGAATTGGTAGATCTATATTGGAAGCATTTTCAGATGAAAACAGCTTTCTAATTGGTACGGCAACTTCGAAAGTTGGATTGGATGCAATACAAAATTTTCTTTCCAAAAATAAAATTGAAGGAAAAGCTTTAATTCTCGATTTAGGAAAGGAAGAATCAATAAATAATTTTTTTACAACTCTTAAAGATAACGATCTTTACCCTGACATTCTCATAAATAATGCAGGCATAACGAGAGATAATATTTTTTTACGAATGAAGGACGAGGAGTGGTCGGAGGTTTTAGACATTCATTTAAATTCTCAATTTAAAATTATTAAAAATCTTATTAGACCAATGTTGAAAAAAAAATATGGAAGGATAGTAAATTTATCTTCGGCTGCAGCAGCAATAGGAAATAAAGGCCAAGCAAATTATGTTGCAGCTAAGTCGGGGATAGAAGCGATGTCTAAAACTCTCGCAAGAGAATTTGGGTTAAAAAATATCACCATAAATTGTGTAGCCCCGGGGTTTATTGAAACAGATATGACGAAATCGTTAGAAGAAAATTATAAAGAAGAAATTGCTTCGCAGATTCCTCTCCAGAGATTCGGTAGACCAGAAGAAGTTGCTGATTTGATAAAATTTTTAACATCATCCGAAGCAGATTATATAACTGGACAAACCATTCATATTAATGGTGGACTTTTTATGTAATAAGTTTTCTTATCTAGTTTTTTTATAAATTAGATATATAATTAGCGGACTTTGGAGAGGTTCTTATGAGTAGTACTGAAGATAGAGTAAAAAGAATAGTTTGCGAACAATTAGGCGTTGGTGAAGAAGAGGTTAAACTTGAAGCTTCATTCATTGACGATCTAGGAGCTGATTCTCTTGATACAGTTGAGTTAGTGATGGCTTTTGAAGAAGAGTTTGAAATAGAAATCCCTGACGAAGAAGCAGAAAAAATCGCTACTGTTAAAAATGCAGTCGATTATATTGATTCTTCATCTTAAAATTATTAAATGGCTCAAGGAAGACGAGTAGTTGTCACTGGTCTTGGCACCGTATGTCCTAATGGAAATGATGTTCTCTCCGCTTGGGAAAGCGTTATAAACGGAAACAGTGGTGCAGAGTTAATAGATAAATTCGATACTTCTGAGTTTTCAACCAAATTTGGCGCCACTGTCAAAGATTTTAAAAACAATCCGAATATTGATAGTAAAGAATCGCGAAGAATGGATCTTTTCATTCAATTTGGTCTTGCAGCATGTGCAGAAGCAATAACAGACTCAGGAATTAATATTGAGGATCACGACGTTGATAGAATTGGTGTATCTATAGGTTCTGGTATTGGTGGACTTGAAACAATTGAAAAAAATGCTTTAGTTCTTGATCAAAAAGGGCCTAAAAGGATTTCTCCTTTTTTTGTTCCCGGTTCAATCATTAATATGGCTTCAGGCACGGTTGCGATTAAATACGGATTACGAGGACCGAATTTATCAATGGTATCAGCATGTTCTTCTGCAGGGCACAGTATTGGTTACGCGGCAAGAAGTATAGCTTATGGAGAAGCTGATATTATGGTTACCGGAGGAGCTGAAGCAGCAATGAGCCCCTTGGGCATTGCTGGGTTTAACGCAGCCAAAGCTTTATCGACCAGGAATGAATCTCCAAAAGAAGCAAGTAGACCATGGGATAGAGATCGAGACGGTTTTGTTCTTGGAGAAGGAGCTGGAGTTCTAATTTTAGAAGAGTTAGAAATGGCAAAAAAAAGATCAGCTAAAATTTATGCTGAAATCATTGGATTTGGCATGAGTGACGACGCTTACCATATTACTGCTCCAGCAGAAGACGGAAAAGGAGCAAAGCTTGCAATGAAAAACGCACTCATTGACTCAGAAATTAATTTTTCTGAAATTGATCATATTAACGCTCATGGAACATCAACTCCTTTAGGAGATGTTGTTGAGTCCAAGGCAATAAGAGAATTATTTCAAGAAAGTGCTGACAATATCTATGTATCGTCGACAAAATCAATGACTGGCCATTTATTAGGTGCAGCTGGGGCGATAGAATCAATTTTCAGTGTATTGGCAATAAAAGATAAAGTTATTCCCCCTACAATTAATTTAATTAATCCTGATAATGAAGCTAAATTAAAATTAGTTGCAAATAATTCAATCGAAGAAAAAGTAAGCTTTGTTATGAATAACACTTTTGGCTTTGGTGGAACCAATGTTTCTTTAATATTTAAAGAATTTGAGTGAAAATTTTTTCTTTAATTATTTTATTTTTCTTTTTTTTCATTTTTTCATTAGCTTCAGTAAATTTTAAAAATGATGAATTTATATTCAGAATAGAAAAAGGAGATTCTTTCTCTGACTTAGAAAAAAATCTTTTTAAAGAAGGTATTGGTCTGCCTGCAATTACCAAAATATTTTTTTTATTTTTTGGCAAAGATCAGGATTTAAGAGTGGGAGAATATTTAGTAGATAAATCAGTGAGCCTTAAAGATATAACTTTTACTATTTTTTTCGAGAATGTTCATTACAGAACAATATCTATATCGGAGGGATCAAAAATCAGTAATTTTTTGTCAAAGAGTCAGATTGAAAGTTTTTGCAGATACAAAAATATTCCACAATGTAATTTAGAGGGTTATTTCCATCCAAATACTTACAATTTTGAATTTTTTGATGATTTTAACGAAGTTTTAAATATGGCTTTCAATATGCAATTATTTAATTTAGAAAAGTATTTTAGTGAAAAAGAAGATGACTCGATAAAAAGTGAGGCTGACTTTCTAATAATTGCATCAATTGTAGAAAAGGAGAGTTGTAAAAATGAAATGTCTCTGGTCGCAGGAGTTATTTATAATAGATTGCAGAAAAAAATGAAATTACAAATAGATTCAACTGTTATTTATGGAATAGATAATTTTAACGGAAACCTGACAAAAAAAGATTTAAGAAGAAATTCTGTTTACAACAGTTATCTGAACTATGGGCTTCCTCCTACAGCAATTAGCAATCCTTCTGAAGAGGCTTTAAAAGCAGTTGCATTCCCAGATAAACATGATTATTTATATTTTGTAAAAAAAGATAAATGTTTGCATGAATTTTCAACTAATTACGAAGACCATTTAAAGGCGGTGCAAAAGTATCAATTAAATTAATGTTTATCACTTTTGAAGGAATTGAGGGATCCGGTAAAACAACCCAAATAAATTTTCTAAAAGATTTTTTTAAAGAAAAATCAATTAAAGCTGTATTTACAAAAGAGCCAGGATCATCAAAAATTGGTGGTGAAATAAGAAATATCTTATTGAATAAAAATCTAGATTTATCACCCTATGCTGAACTATTTTTAATTTTTGCTGACAGATCACAACATGTTGAAGAGATAATTAAACCAAACTTAAGTGCTGATTTCTTAGTTATCTCTGATAGATATATTGATTCGACATTTGCTTATCAAGGCGAGGGCAGGTCTATAGGACATGAAGAAATATCAAAAATAATCAAAAAAATGAATTTACCTTTGCCGGATAAGACTTTTTTATTAGATCTTCCTGTATCTGAAGGCTTAAAGAGAGCAAAAAAAAGAGCGGAGTTTGACAGATTTGAATCTGAGGAAATAGCTTTTCATGAGAAAGTTAGAAACTCATATCTTAAAATTTATGAAGAAAATAAAAATAGAATTATAAAAATTGACGCTATGAAATCTCCCAATAAAATATTCGATGAAATCGAGAAAAATTTAGAAATTGAATGATTTAAAAGAAAAAATTAATCCTTTACTAAGAGAGTATTTAGATTTTTTTAATAAGAATTCTCTTTCACATGGATACTTAATATCTGGTGAAAATGGACTAGGCAAAAAAGATTTAGTTAGAGTCTTAAGCGAGTCAATACTTTGCAAGAATAGTAACGAGTTATTTGAAGCTTGTGGCGAGTGTAATGCCAGTAAATTAATGCAATCTGGCAATCATCCTGATTATCATTTTATTGAGGAGGAAGTTGGTTCAAAAATAATTAAAATAGGTCAGTTAAGGGGAAACAAGAAAAAAAATGATTCACATGAAGGAATTGTTAACCCAATGTTTGAGACTCCTCTAGTATCATCATCTAAGGTATTCGTAATAAATAATGCACATTTAATGAATGACGAATCACAAAATTTTATCCTAAAAATTCTGGAAGAACCTCCAAAGGAGTCATTTATTTTTTTGATCTCTTCAAATCCCTTTCTTTTGAAAAAAACTCTTCTGAGTCGTCTATCTCATTTACAAATAAAATTTCCAGAGCTATCAAAATTAAAAAAATATTTTTCTGAAAAAAGAATAGAAATTGACGAAAGAGATTATGAATTATTAAAAGGAAAAGATCTTTTTAATTTTTCCACTGTCAAATTAGAGTATTTAAGGGAAAGTTGGGAAGATTTCTCTAAGGATTTAGTAAATATAAGTTCGTATAAGGAGATCGAAAAAATTTCTTCAAAATGGGACGACGATTCAGTACAGGAAAAATTAATTTGGCTATCAAAAATTATTCTAGAGTCATTTAAAAAAAGACTCGATTCAAATTTAAAAACTACTTTTTTGTCTTCTGATTTGAATCTAGACAGAAAGTCTTTGATCGATCTTTCAGAAATTTTTAAAAATATTCAAAATATATTGATTGATCTAAATTCAGGAGTAAAACTTAATAATAAAATTCAGATTAAAAGCTTACTTTCAAATTTATATTAGATCGGATTTACCTTTATTATTTTTGCATTTGCTTTATCGGTTAGAAGGTAAATGTCGCCATCAGGAGATTCAAAAATATTTCTAATTCTAGAATTAAGTTCAGAAAAAAGAATTTCCTCATCCAAATTACCATCTTCAAGAAATTTTATTTTTCTTACATCTCTTGAAACTAGCGCTGATACGAACAAAGAATCAGTCCAATTTGGAAATCTTGTTCCTTCGTAGATCATCATACTTGATGGTGCTATTGAAGGAGTCCAATGCAAAAGGGGCTGTTCCATTCCTTTCATCTCTGTAAAAGGTGAAATTAATGCTCCTGAATAATCAATGCCATAAGTAATTACAGGCCAACCATAATTTTTTCCTGCTTCGATCAAATTAATTTCATCTCCACCTTGAGGTCCATGTTCATGTTCAATTATCCTTCCATCGGAAAGCACTACTAAACCTTGCATATTTCTGTGACCAAATGAAAAAATATCTTTGAGATTTTCTGTCTCAAAAAAAGGATTGTCTAACGGGATTTGACCATTATCTTTGATTCTTACTATTTTACCGAAATGATTATCAAGATCTTGAGCCTGCTCTCTATAATCAAAACCATCTCCACTTGTTATTAATAAAGAATTATCATCAAGAAATGCCATTTTTGCTCCGTAATGAACCGGTGGATTTCTTAAAGCTTTAGCTGAAAATATATTTTCTATGTCTGTAACAGAATTATTTGTGATTCTTAGCCTATCAACAACTAGGGTATTTTGATCATTGGCTACTTTTTTAGAATA
Organism: SAR86 cluster bacterium AG-339-G14; assembly: GCA_003282105.1. Taxonomy (GTDB): domain Bacteria; phylum Pseudomonadota; class Gammaproteobacteria; order Magnimaribacterales; family AG-339-G14; genus AG-339-G14. The sequence goes on along the minus strand of QCAB01000010.1, from coordinate 9,066 downwards.
ACTGATGTATATCCAACCATTTTGCGAATAATTTGGATGCAAAACAATCCCAGAAAGTCCCCCTTGTCCTCTGAACAAGACTTTTGGGACATTTTCAATTTCTATAATTTTTTTAGTCTTAAGATTAATTTTTTTTAATTTACCAGGAAGCTCTGTAAGTAAAATCTCTTCCTTTGAAATAAAAACTGCTTCCCAAGGGAAGTCCAATTTCTCAATAACAGTTTCTAATTTATATTCTGCGAAAATATTTGAAGATACAAATAAAATTAATAAGGCAATTGTCTTTTTCATATTAATATTATAAAAATAATTTAGATTTTTTTACATTTTATGCTTTTTACAATTAAATTAGTTAGCATTTTTCTTTTCAGCACATTAGTAGCAGTTTTTTTATCTGTGCCAATCACAAGTGTTTCTTATTTGTACTGGTTGAGCTCAAGGGAGATATCAATTGGCATAGATATTTTATTTAAAAGTTTATCTCATGATTGGCTATATTTTTCACCGATCCTTTTCATAGTTTATTCTGTAGGGTTTTTTGCAGCTTTTATTGTTTCTAAACTTGCTCTATCAATAATAAAGATTGATAAAAGAATTGCTTATGGTCTGGCAGGCGCTGCTTCAGTCGCAACAGTTTTATATCTATCTGTAGCGTTATTGTTTGAAACACAAATCATCGCTGGCAATAGATATTTTTTTGGATGGGTCTTCCATATAATCTTTGGTTTTTTTGGAGGATATATTTTTGCTTCTCTATTAAAAAAGATATAATCAGACAATGAGTAAAACAGCTAAATTTACAGAAATGACAAAAGGAACGGCTGAAGACTACGTGCCAATTGTTGAAGCAGCAATGGTTCATACATCTGAACTTCCACAAAGGATCTTAGAACATCTTGAAATGTTGAAAGGTGATCATGGAGGTTTCGCAGTTGATAGATATACCCATTGTCTTCAAACAGCAACAAGAGCTTATAGGGATGGAAGAGACGAGGAATATGTAGTCTGTGCATTGCTTCACGACATCGGAGATATTCTTGCGCCTGCAAATCATGCTGACTTTGCTGCGACTTTACTTGAGCCCTATATCTCAGAAAAAAATTTCTGGATTCTTAAACACCACGGCATTTTTCAAGGATATTATTTTTTTCACTTCTTGGGTCTTGATAGAGACATGAGAGATAAATATAAAGATCATGAATATTGGAGAGACTGTGCTGAGTTTTGCGCAAAATACGACCAAAATTCTTTTGACCCTAAATATGACACTCTTCCGATAGAGACCTTCATTCCAATGTTGGAAAGAGTTTTGTCTCAAACTAAGAAATCAATTTATAAAGCTGAATAAAGCTTTAATTTCTAGTTTAATTCTTCAGTGACGAAATTCGTTTCTAATCTATCTCTAATTTTATATTCTTCAGGCTCTGGAGTTATTGGAATTAATGCCGTAATTTTTGGAACTTGGGTCTTAATTTTTTATAACCAAGTTTTAGGTTTAAATCCTATTTTAGCTTCTTTGGCTTTGGGTATAGCCCTTGTCGTCGATGCAATTTCAGATCCATTGATAGGAGCTTGGTCGGATAGGTTTAGGTCGAAATGGGGTAGAAGACATCCTTTTATTTATTCAAGCATTTTGCCTTTATGCGTTAGTTTTTATCTTTTATTCACCGAACCAAATAGTTATTCACAATCTTATCTCTTTTGGAAACTTTTGATTTTAGTTTTAATTATTAGAATTTCTTTGACATTTTATGAAATTCCTAGAGCTTCACTTGGACCAGAACTTACCAAAGATTATGATAAGCGAAACTTTGTAAATGGTTGGGCATATGTCGCCGCGGTGGTTGCAGGGACGACAGTTACTTTTGTTATGTATTCTTACTTTTTAACTGAAACTGAAGAGTTTACTGGCAATAAAGCTTTTTTAAACCCAGATGGATATAAGTACTTTGGTTTATTATCCGGATTTTTAATTGTAATTTTTGGTTTAATTTCCGCGATGAGCACTCATCGTTTTATTCCTTATTTACACAAAGCTGAGTCACAAGCTAGCTTTTCTATCAACAATTTTCTAAAAGAATTATTTGAGTGTTTTTCTAATAGATCGTGGTTAGTGATGCTTTTAGCGGGCGGTTTTTATGGACTAAATATTGGTATTACCAGTGGAACCTCAACTTATGTAAATACTTATTTTTGGGAATGGACACCCTCAACTATCTCTCTTTTTCCCGTCATTGCTGGAGCTGCAACTATTGTAGGAGCAATTTTAGCGATTGTCATAACTGCTGGAAGAGAAAAGAAAAATATCGCTATTACAGTCTTCTCACTTGGTTTGATAATCGATCCATTGCCAATTTGGTTGAGATTACTTGATGGGATTTTCTTTATAGATTTTTTTCCTCTAAATGGAACTGACTCATTGTGGTGGATAATGATATTTCATACTTCGATAGTTGATGCATTGCGAGCAATGGGCTTTGTTTTGGTAATTTCAATGATTTATGACATTGTCGAAGATAGCCAAATTAATACAGGTAGGAGAGATGAGGGGGTTTTTATGTCTGGACCAAATTTAATTCAAAAAATTCTTTCTGGATTTGGAATTTTTCTCTTAGGAATAGTCATGCAAATTTTTGGCTTTGATAACACTAATATGTCGCAAACAGAGATTGCCCAACCTATTAGAGAACTGGTGATTTTCCAATCTATAATTGGACCAATTCTTTCATTGGCGGGTATTTTTTGTCTTTTATTTTATAATATTACTCGAGAGAAATTTCACAGAGCTATTGATGATTTAGGTTATAGAGATAATTAATGTTTTTTCCAATTTCTGACGAGAATCCAAGTAAAAATAAACCTTTTATAACTTATTGTTTGATAGGTCTCTGTATTTTTTCATTTGTTTTGCAATATCTAGCTCAGATGAACCAAGAGATATTTGTAAATCTCGGGTTTGTTCCAAATACCTTTTTTAATTCAGTCCTATCAATAGAAGCATATATTCCAATAATTACTTCTATGTTTCTCCATGGCGGTTTAGCTCACATAGGAGGTAATATGCTCTACCTTTGGATCTTTGGAGATAATGTAGAAGATTCTATGGGGAAGACTAGATTTATAATTTTTTATTTTTTATGCGGAGGTATTGCAGCAATTTCACAAGGCTTAGTTGATCCAACTTCCAACATACCAATGGTTGGTGCAAGTGGGGCTATTGCGGGTGTTCTTGGGGCATACTTAATTCTATATCCGAGAGCTAACGTAAAGTGTCTAATTTTTATAATAATAATTATTCAAATGATTAGAGTACCTGCTTTTATTGTTTTAGGATTTTGGATATTTGGTCAATTTTTTAGCGCACCCTTTTCTTTAAATTCCGAAGGTGGAACAGCTTATTTTGCCCACATTGGAGGATTTATCGCAGGTATGATTTTGATTCCATTTTTTAAAAAGAAAGAAACTAAACTATTTAATCATAAGACAAGCCCAGCATGGACTGCTTTTAGCGACAAAGATAATATGAATAATTCTGGTAAAAATTTTTTACAAGACTTTATAAAAAAATCAGAGAATGAGATAAAGAGAAGAAAATGATAAGAGGAATTTTATTAAGATTTTTATTTTGGGGAGTAGGTTTGTTCCTTTCTTTTTTATTGATTGTCTTTTTATATTTTTTTGCTTTCTATTTTAATTTTTTTGGTTCTTTAGAAGACTCAGGTATCAACATCAAAACCTCTTATCCTGATGAATTAGTCCAATCAAGAATTCAGTCTCAAATAGAAGTGTCTCACAGCGACACTCAAATTTTATTTGGTGATACCCATGTTCATTCTACTCATTCTCTTGATGCATTCTTGTGGAGCTTGCCGAATAGTCAAGGCGACGGACCTCATTTAATGGCAGATGCATGCGATTATGCAAGATTTTGTTCAGCAATAGATTTTTGGGTAATGACAGATCATGCTGAAGGGAGTACACCAAGGAAGTGGGGTGAAACTATTAAAGCTGTTCAAAATTGCAATAAAGTTAATCAGAATAAAAATTTGAAAGATACTATAAGTTTTGTTGGATATGAATGGACACAAATCTCACCTGACATTGATGAGCATTATGGTCATAAAAACGTTCTCTTTTTAGAAACAGATAACGATTTATTACCAGGAATTCCGTATGGAGCTGCAGGTTATGCATCTGACGGATTTAGAGATAATGACAATTTACCTACGGTAAAACAAAATATGGTTGCTTCATCCGTGGTTGATTTCTCTAACAGACAAAGATACGCAGATTTCATTAGCTTCGTTGAAGAGGTTCTTGCCCACCCGGATTGCGATATGTCGAATCCTGATCCAAGAAATTGTTACCGCTCTGTAAGATCACCTAAAGAGCTATTTGAGGTATTAGACGACGTTAAATCTGATTCAATTGTGATACCTCACGGGAATACTTGGGGGTATTACACACCCGCTGAGTCAAATTGGGATAAACAATTATCTGATCAACATGATCCAAATCGTCAAATTTCTATAGAAGTTTTCTCAGGGCATGGAAATTCAGAAGAATACAGACCTTGGTCGGCGACGAAAACTGAAAATTCTGTTGCAATATGTCCACCTCCATCTAAAAATTATTTACCTTCTTGTTGGCGCGCTGGAGAAATAGTTTTAGAAAGGTGTCTAGCTGAAGGCTTAGATGAGAGTTTATGTTTAGAAAAATCTGAACTAGCCAAAAAAAATTATATTGATGGAGGTAACTTCGGACATTGGGCACTTTCAAGTGTAGAACCTGAGGAGTGGCTGAATTCAGGGCAATGCAATGATTGTTTCGTTCCAGCATTTAACATGCGTCCAAAAGGATCAGTTCAGTATGCATTGGCTTCGAGAAAATTTTATGAAGATAAGATAGTGCAATTTGATTTTGGATTTATCGCTTCAAGTGATAACCATCGATCTAAACCAGGCACGGGTTACAAAGCTATTGATAGATTACTCACAACTGAAGCGAATGGTGCAGCTTCACCATTCGTAAGATCAAATTTCTTTCCTTATGAAGAAAAAACCATAGACTCAAGAAGAGTTATTCCAGAGGAAATTAACACTCCTAGCGAACTAACTATGTATGAAGCTGAAAGACAGTCTTCTTTTTTTACTACGGGCGGACTTGCTGCTGTGCATGTAAATTCGAGATCTAGAGAAGGAATTTGGGAAGGGTTTAAAAATAAAGAAACTTACGCTACAAGTGGTCCGCAAATTCTTTTATGGTTTGACTTGATAACTACTGCCGAGACTTTTCCAATGGGAAGTAGAATAAGTTCTGAGAGAAACCCCGTTTTTGAAGTAAAAGCTATAGGTTCGTTCAAACAAAAACCAGGTTGTCCTGAATTTAATTTATCCAATGCTGATTCGACAAGATTGAAAAAAATATGTAATGGTGAGTGTTTTAACCCTTCTGAAGAAAGACGAAACATAACAAGAATTGAAGTAGTTAAAATTACACCACAAAATTATAATGATGAACCGATAAGACCCTTAATCAAAGATGCTTGGAAAGTTTTCGAATGCGAGCCAAGTAAAGAAGGTTGTAAAATAAGATTTACTGACAAGGACTTTTTAAAGGATGGAAGAGACAGCGTTTATTATGTAAGGGCAATTGAAGAACCCTCTCTCAGAGTAAACGGAGATAATTTAAGATGTGAATACGATGACGAAGGAAATTGTGTCAAAGTTAATATCTGCCATGGAAGTTATTTAACAGATAAAAATGATAATTGTCTTGCCCCTTCTGAAGAAAGAGCTTGGTCTTCTCCGATATACGTGAATAGAATATAAACTATGAAAGATACAAAATTACCAGTTTCCACCAAACTTTATTATGGTTTTGGATCAATGGCATTTGGTATTAAAGACAATGCTTTTGCTTATTTTTTACTTTTTGTTTATGTGCAAGTATTTGGGTTGTCTCCAGATTTAGCCGGATTAGCTATTCTTCTTATGTTAGTTTTTGACGCTATTTCTGACCCTCTAGTTGGTTATTTTTCTGATAATACAAAAACAAAATGGGGCAGGAGGCATCCCTACATTTATTTGTCAGCATTACCAGTATGTATTTCCTTTTTTGTACTATGGATTCCTCCATTAGATTTAACGCAGTTTCAATTATTTTCATACTTACTTTTAGTTGGAATTTTTATTAGAACAGCTATTACTTTTTATGAAATTCCCAGTATGGCCTTAGGACCCGAACTGTCTAAAGATTACATTGAAAGAAGTTCTTTGCTCGCTTATAGATATTGGTTTGGATGGTGGGGAGGCTTGGCAGTCTGGTGTTCTTTATGGATTTTTGTTGTTTATAGCAGCTATACGGGCACAACAGACGCCAGGTATCTACCTTCAACATGGCAATCATATGGTTTAGCTTGTGGAGTGGTAATGTTTACTGCAATTATGGTTACTGCTTTAGGAACTCACCGTCACATTAATGATTTATTCACGCCCGAGCCAAATAAACTTTCTTTAAGGAATACTTTGAGTCAGTTATGGGAGACCCTAACCGTAAGTAGAGATTACTTAGTATTATTTTTGGCGGGAATAATTACTGCAGTTGCATCCGGAATCTCTACTAATCTTACTTTGTTCTATTACAGCTTTTTTTGGGAATTTACCCCCTTAAATATTTTGACAATAGGTTTGGCTTTATTTCTAACACCTTTTGTAGGTATTTTAATTTCTCCTTATTTGGCTGGAAAATATGGAAAGAGAAACACAATAATATTTATGTTCTTAATTGCTTTCGTCGCAGAAAATATTGCAATTTTTATGAAAATCTTTGATTTAATGCCTTCCAACGATACTCCTTATGTTCTTTTTATTGTTCTAGCCTCTCACTGGATAGGAGTTGCTGCTCAAATAATTTCATACACCACTTTAGGCTCGATGGTATTTGATACAGTTGAGGAAGTTGAAAAAATTACCGGAAGAAGAATGGAAGGTACGTTGTTGGCAGCTAGATCTTTTGCAGCAAAGTGTATGAGTGGAGCGGGCGCATTCTTAGCTGGAATAGTATTATCCTTATCTTCTTGGCCGTCAGGAGCCGTAGCCGGGGAAGTGGACAACAGCACAATAATTAGCGTGGGTATTTATGCCTTATCTATTTCAACTTGTTTGTGGCTATTAGCACTTTTTATTTTTTCCAAAGTTAAAATGACAAAAGCTTCTCATGAAGGAAATTTAGACAATTTAAATTACTCTGACACATGATTAAAGATGATATAGAGCTAAATTTGAAAAATAATTTGGAAATTTACTTTCTAGAGGTGATAAACGAAAGCAACATGCATAATACGCCAGATGGAGCTGAATCGCATTTTAAAATAACAGTCGTTTCTGATTTTTTTGAAGAAATGCGAGCAGTTCAAAGGCACCAAAAAATATACCAAATTCTGTCAGAAGAAATGAAGAAAATTCATGCCATCGCGATTCATCCATTTACACGCAACGAGTGGAAAGATATTTCAGGAGATGACTTAAAATCTCCAAATTGCCTTGGTGGAGAGAATGCAGAACAGTAAAAAATTTTTTATAGTTACATTTTATAAATGCTTTAGCTTTGAGCAGATTCAATTATTAGAAAATCTTTTAAAAAGACAATTTAAAAAACTTAAAATTGCGGGCACTGTCATCCTCACTCCTGAGGGAATTAATTCTACAATTGCATCCCAAAATTTAATTTCTTTAAAAAAAGGAATAGCACTAATTGAAAAATACTGCGGAAATTTAGAGATAAAAAACTCAATATCCGACAAGCAACCTTTTAAAAAATTAAAAATAAAGTCAAGACAAGAGATTGTTCCATCCGGAATAAATCTAAGAATTGAAAACCACCAAGGGAAATACGTTGATCCAGAAGATTGGCATGATTTTATTTCTCATAATGACGTCCAAACAATAGACATCAGAAATGAATATGAAATTGAAGTTGGAACTTTCAAAAATTCCATTTCTCCAAATACAAAAAATTTTAGAGAATTTAATAAATACATCATTGATAACAAAAATCTTTTGAAAAGAAAAAAAATTGCTATTTTCTGTACAGGAGGTGTTAGATGTGAAAAGGCTTCCGCAATGTTTTCAGAAAATGGACTGGAAAATGTTTTTCAGCTTAAAGGTGGAATTTTAAATTATTTTGAAAAGTCTAAAAATACTGACAAATGGGAAGGAGAATGTTTTGTTTTCGATGATAGAGTTACAGTTAAAACTAATTTGGAGTCTGGCAATTTTCATCAATGTTTTGCATGTAGAAGACCTTTATCTAATAAAGATCTGTTAAAGCCTGAATATCTTAAAGGAGTTTCTTGTCATAAATGTATTGATGAAAAAACAGATGAAGACAGACTTAGATACAAAGAGAGACATAAACAATACAAAAATCAGCAATTATGATGTTTTCTAGCTTAATTACTGAAAGCCCAAAATTAGTTTTATTTATTGTTTTCTCCTTACTTATTTTAATTGGAGCAGGAGCTTCAAATTTTGATTTAGATGCTTCTTCAGAGACTTTGCTTTTAGAAAACGACCCTGATTTAAAACTTTATAGGGACTCAGCAAAAATTTATGGCTCAACAGATTTTTTAGTAGTAACCGTAACTCCAGACGAACCCATTTTTAAAAAATCTTCAATTGAAACTTTCAAAAAACTCATTTTTGAGTTATCCAATGTCGATGGTATCGAAAGTGTTTTAAGTTTGCTTGATGCGCCATTAATTGAAGCAAATAAAAATTTGTCATTGTCTGAAGTTGCGGATCAAGTTTCAACTCTTGACTCAATTGATCCTGACATAGAAAAAGCTAAACGAGTTTTCAATACAAACGAGGTTTATAAAAACTTATTAATTAGCGAAGATTTAAAAACTACTGCCATACAACTTACTTTAAAAAGAAATATAACTTATGAAAATTTAATCAACGAGAGATATTTCATTAACGATCAATTAAATCCTGAATTTAATTCAAGACTTGAAATAGTAAATGAGGAAATTCAAAAGGAAAGGGAGTTAATGTCATCCAA
>QCAB01000009.1 GCA_003282105.1 SAR86 cluster bacterium AG-339-G14 | reverse complement strand
AAATAAAAGCTAGAGAAGATAGATTAGATTTTCTTATTAACAATGCTGGAGCTGCTTGGGGAGAGAATATTGACGATTTTTCTGAATCGGGTTGGGATAAAGTAATGGATTTAAATGTCAAAGGAATGTTTTTTACTACTCAAAAACTTTTACCTCTGCTGAGAAAATCTGGAACACAAGAATTACCTGCAAAAGTCATAAATATTGGTTCAATCGATGGAATCAATACACCAGCTTTTGAAAATTACGTTTATAGTGCTTCTAAAGCAGCAGTTCACCAGCTCACCCGACATTTGGCTTCAAAATTAGTAAGAGAAAATATTCTTGTAAATGCTATTGCTCCAGGACCATTCCCCAGCAGGATGCTTGGTTCGGCGGTGGCCCATGATTTCAGTCCTTTAGAAGAGAGAAGTCCAGTTAAACGTATTGGCACCAAGGAAGACATTGGAGGACTTGCAATATATTTATGCTCCAGAGCTGGTAATTTCACAATAGGTGAAACCATTACATGCGACGGTGGACTTACAGCTTGTTCAGGCCATAATCTTTCCGTATAAAAAAACCCTGCCTCCGAAGAGACAGGGTTTCAAGATAAAGTATCTCAACTTAAATCTTTCTAGAAGCGGCCGAAGCGTCTTCTAGTCGGAATAGGGATAACCCTAGTCAGGCGGTCCTCCCTGATATTCCTGTTAAATTGTTCGTATTAATTTTGGATCACCTCCTGTCAGGGATTGTTGGAATTAGCAAAAATAGAGACCCTGTTTTAAATTCTATAATTTGCGACTAACAAGTCAATTTTACTACTTTTTAAATCGCTTTCAATCTTCAAAGTAAAGTAGGAATAAACAAATAAGCCAAAATAAAAATAAAGAAGATACTTATTAGATTAATAAAAATTCCAGCTCTGACCATGTTTTGAATTGGTATTAAGCCAGATGCATAGACAATTGAGTTTGGGGGAGTCGCCACTGGTAGCATAAAAGCGCAACTCGCTGATAATGTTAAAGGCAACACTAGCAACATGGGATCAATCCCTAAATTTATTCCAACACTTGCTACAACAGGAAGAAAAGTAACAGTCGTTGTGAGATTGCTAGTTAACTCAGTAAGCAACATAACCATTGTTATTACGATCAAGAGTATTATGAAAAAATAAGTTTGGGACGGTATCAAGGAAGCTAACCATAAGGCTAAGCCTGAATCATTTACAACAAAAGCTAATGCCATTCCTCCGCCAAATAAAAATATTAGCCCCCATGGGAAACCTGTTTGAGCATCATCCCAATTAAGCAGTTTTTCGGAGTTATTTTTTTGAGCAAGAAAAAATAAAGATAAGCCTCCCAGCATTGCAATTACAGAATCATCTAAAAGAGATAATCCAGGAATATCATCAAGAATTTGTCTAAAGACCCAACAAAAAGCTGTAAATCCAAAAACTATTGCAACTTTTTTCTCTTCATTTGTCATTTCGCCTAAATCCAATAGCATAGAATTCAATTGATATTTTGCTTCTTTAGATGCCTGAAAATTTACAGGATAAATAAATTTGGTCAGCAAGATCCACACGATGGGACCAAGTCCTAAGGTCACAGGCAAACCAAAAGCAATCCAATTTGCAAAACCAATATCCTTACCAAAATTATCACTAGCAAATTGAATTAATACACCGTTTGGGGAGGTTCCAATCGGTGTTGCTATACCGCCAATAGAAGCACTGTATGCAATACCAAGCAGTAAACACAATTGAAAGTTGAAAGACTGCTTCTTATCGATTTCTTTCACAGTATCGTTTATTACTTTAATAACTGATACTGCAACGGGTAGAAGCATTATTGCTGTAGAAGTATTCATTACCCACATACTTAGCAAGGCACTTGCTAGCATGAAAGAAGCTATAATGCCGCTTGCATTCAAGCCACTTAACTTCAAAATATTCAAAGCAACTCTCTTGTGAAGGCCCCATTTTTGGATTCCTATAGCTATTAAAAAACCTCCAGCAAAAAGAAATTGAACTTTGTTCATATATTCCTTACTGATAACTCCAATTTCTATAACTCCTAGTAAGGGAAAAAATACCAATGGCATCAACGCAGTTACTTGTAAAGGGAGTGCCTCAAAAGCCCACCAAACTCCCATTAAAAGAAATACCGCTAGAGTAAGTCTGCCGTCATTCGTTAAACCTTCTGGATTAGGCAGTAAAATAACAGTGATAAAAAGAATCAGCCCTATCCAGAACCCAATAGATTTTGCATTGAAAGAATCCATAAGAAATTATAAGTTAGACTATAATTTTTTTTTCTAAGAAACAAAAATAAAAATTTAATGATCAATCGTTTTTCTATTTTAGGTTCAGGTTCTTGGGGAACAGCTCTTGCTAATTTATTAGCTAATAATGGTGAAGAGTGTCTCATATACACCAAAAACAATGAGGTTTTTGATTCAATTTCAAAGGATAAGGTTAATAAGACCTATCATCCAGATTTTAAATTAAACAATAATATAAAAATTACTAAAAATTTAAGTGAATTTAGTATTTTTTCTGATTTATGGATTATAGCGATTCCTTCCAAAGAGATTTCATCTGCTCTCAAATTAGTCGATGAAGAAATTTTAAAAAAAAAGGAGTTTATAATCGCTTCAAAGGGAATTGATAAAAATTCTTTTTATACAATTTCAGATGTTCTTATCAAAGAATTTAATATTGACTCTTCAAAGATATTTACTATCTCAGGACCTAACCTAGCTAAAGAAGTGATGGAACAACAAGTTTCTGCGTCAGTTTTAGCAGGAGATGATCTCTCTAGGGCAGAAAAGATTTCGAAAAGTTTTAATAACAATTTTTTTAAAGTTTTTTTATCTAATGATAAAAAAGGAGTTGAATTATCGGGGTCTTTAAAAAACATTTATGCTATTTCGGCAGGCATAGCCGATGGTCTGGGAAGTAAATTTAATACTAAGGCAATGATTCTTACCAGAAGCCTTCATGAAATGTCAGAATTATTAAAATCTTTAGGAGCAAGCCCCGAAACTTTAATGGGGTTGGCTGGAGTGGGAGACCTTATAGCTACATCTAGTTCATCCAATAGCAGAAATTATTCTTTTGGGCACTATTTAGGACAGGGTATGGACGTAGAAGCGTCATTGAAGAAAGTAAATCAAGTTGTCGAAGGCATAGGTACGTTGGAAATAATTTTTAAAAAAAAGAAGGAGCTTAATTTAACAATGCCAATTGTGGATATTTTAAATAAAATAATTTTTGAGAAAGAAAATCCAAAAGATTGTTTTGCAGATATTTTGATTGAAGGTGATAATAGGGACACTTAATCATGGCTAAAAGTAAGGTAAAAAAGGAAACTATTCAAGAAGTGGTATCTGTGAATACAGAAGAGGTAGTCGAAAATATTAAAGAGACTTCAATCTGGTTAAGATTAATTTTGGTTGTTATTTTTTTATTTGTTTTTACTTTTACCGATATTATTCTTTGGTTTATAGCCGGCATTCAATTTTTATTTACAATTTTTACAAAAAAACCGAACGAAAATTTGTTAGGTTTTTCAATTAAGTTAAGAAATTATCTAAGTCAAATAATTGATTTTGTTACTTATAGTTCTGATTTAAAACCTTTTCCTTTTAGCCCCTTTCCCGATTGATAAAATTTATACCCTAATAAGAATTAGTCTAATTAAGGAAATTCAAGAAAGAATCTGGTAAATTACGAAATACATTATGAAGAAAAACGAAAAAATAATTAATTTCAGGCCTTCAAGAGATCAAGCTATGGAGGCAGTAAAAACTCTTCTTGCTTACACAGGTGATGATCCTACAAGAGAAGGTTTAGTGGATACCCCAAAAAGAGTTATTAAAGCTTACGATGAATTTTTTGCTGGATATCATGAAGATCCAAAAGAAGTCCTTGCAAGAACTTTTGAACAAGTCGAAGGTTACGACGAAATGGTTATTGTCAAAGGTATAAGGGTTGAATCTCATTGTGAACATCATATGGTTCCTATTATTGGCGTAGCTCACGTAGGGTACATCCCCAACAAGAAAGTAGTAGGAATAAGTAAGTTAGCAAGAATGGTTGATCTCTTTGGTAAAAGATTGCAAACTCAAGAAACGATGACAGCACAAATTGCTGACACCATTGAGGAGGTTTTAAATCCTAAAGGTGTAGCAGTTGTTATTGACGCTGCTCATATGTGTATGACAACTAGAGGAATTCATAAAACCGAAACCAGCACAGTAACCAGTAGAATGCTAGGTACTTTTAGGAAAAACGCTAATACAAGAGCTGAGTTTATGAATTTAATTAGTACCGATAACTAATTTGTCTTCGGCTCCAAAAAGACTCCTTAAACCCTTAATATTCGCAACCGCTTCATCCATCAGGAGAGAAATAGTTGAAGCTCATGGAATAAATTGTGAATTCGTCAAATCAGATGTTGACGAAGAATTAATAAAACTTAATTTCAAAGGAATTGAATTTAATAATTTAGCCATGCAATTGGCCACAGAAAAAGCATTAACCGTAAGTGACATAAAAGAAAATTATTACGTTGTAGGGGTTGATCAAGTATGCGCCCTAGATGGCGAAGTATTAAATAAACCTGAAAATTCAGATAATGCATTTCAATCTTTAAAAAAACTTTCCGGAAGATCTCATTTTCAAAATTGCGGGATGGCTATTTGTTTCAATGGAAAAATTCTATGGCAATCGTTTTCTGTAGCAGAATTAACCATGAAATCTCTGTCCGATCAAGAAATCCATGATTACATAAAATTAGATGAACCTTTTAGTTGCAGTGGAAGTTATAAATTTGAGTCCTATGGAAAAGAACTATTTACAAACATTTTAGGCACTGAATATACTATTCAAGGTCTGGACATTGACAAATTAATGGATGTCTTTATCGAGGAGGGAATAATTGAATAATGAAAGATTTTAAAAATAAAGTTGCTGTCATAACTGGCTCAGGGTCAGGCATGGGAAGAGAATTGGCAATTGAGTTAGCTAGTAATGGAGCAAACATAGCCCTAGTTGAAATAAATGAAGAGACTCTAAACGAAACCGCAGAATTATTAAAAAAATATAACGTAGGTGTTTCAAAACACATTGTAGATGTTGGAAATAAACAGGCTGTATTTGATCTACCTGAAAAAGTTATCGAAGAACATGGATCAGTAGATATGGTTTTTAACAATGCTGGCGTAGCACTCTCTTCTACAGTAGAAGATTCCACCGATGAAGATTGGGAATGGGGATTAGGTATACTACTTCACGGGGTAATAAATGGAACTAGAGCATTTTTACCTTTTTTGAAAGAACGCCCCGAAGCAGCAATTATAAATACCTCTTCTATATTCGGTTTGTTAAGTGTTCCAAATCAATCTATTTATCATGTGGGAAAATATGGTGTAAGAGGTTTTACAGAGAGTCTCGCCTTAGAGATGAAAATGGAAAAATCAAATGTAGAGGTTTATTCAGTTCACCCAGGCCACATTGGTACTAACATTGCTAACATTGGAGCTAAAAATGGAAAGTTCGATTTTGATGAAGATGCTGAAGATGGACCAAATCTTTTTGGAACGCAAGCAAAAACTGTTGAGGAGGCTGGCCAGCTTTTCAAAGATAAGGCGCCAATTAATGCTAATACCGCAGCTAAAATCATTTTAAAAAATATCAAGAAAAAAAATAAAAGGATTCTTGTGGGCTCAGACGCCCATGCATATGACCTCATTCAAAGGATTTTCCCTAAATGGTACATTTATCTTTTACCATTCGTGTTTCTTATTAGAAGATTATTTCCAAAAGACAAACCTTTGAATAGATGACTAAATTTTTATCTCAGGGTAATCTCTTAATTTTATTGCTTCAGAAGTCATCTCCAAATCCGTCTCAGGATTCAAAATTTCTTCGTTGGCTCTATATATGAGGTTGAAATTTCCTTTTAAACAATTTGAATTATATACAAGTTTATTTTCTCTAGTTTTTTCTAATGCAGCTTCATAGGTTGAAAGATCGGATTTGGAAAATATTTTTGGGAGCATTTTTGTTACAAAGTTAGATTTATAAATGCTTGTGGTAGCATTATTTCCTCCAAATCCTTTTGCGTTTAAGAAAAATGCGTCTAAATCAGATGTATCTATTTCTTCGTTTTCCATACAAAAATTTAAGTTATTTGTGATCACGTCATCGGCGAGTTTTGGAGTTGAGTTAAGTCCAGGAATAATTCCACGATCAAAAATTCCTAAAGAACATGCAAGTTGGTCACCTCCAGCCGGTCCCATTGTGTGACCTAAATAGCCTTTCAATCCAGTAACTTTTAAATTCTTCATTCCCATAGACGTCGCACATTTACTTAATACATCGGACTCGGTGCTTCTATTTTGAAAAGTTCCTGTACCATGAGCAATCACACAGGAAAGCTTAGGGTTTTCATGATCTTTGAGATATCTTTTAAACGCTTGCCCCATAGTTAAATAATTTCCTATTCCTGGAGAGCTGATTGATTTTTTAATTCCATCAGAATTGATAAAGACGTTTGGTACGGCACATAAAATTTCTGCACCAATTTCAATTGCAAATTCAAGGGATGTCACAATTGCAAATTGAGACGATTCTCCCAAAACAAGACCACAGTTGTCCCCAAACGGTCTACACGCTTTGGAAAAATCTACTTTGTCAAAAGGCTCACCATGTCTTTCTTGCATAGCTAATATTTTTTTGTCATCTGCTATACCTGTTGTAGCAAAAAATCCGTCGGTGACTTCAGGGTTTATAGGAGCTTCTGCAGATCCTATTACAGCAAAATCAACTTCGTTAGATTTTATTAACGTAGTAGCTGCGTTGAGGTTATAAAAGAAAGTTGCACAAGCTCCTGCTACTTGACCACTTTTTCCAACAGAACCAAGTATGTATGCGTTAATGAAGTCTGCTGACATTTCTATCAATGACATAGATAGGTGTTTAGAACTTGCTCTTTTCTCTTGCAATCTAGACTGCATTAAACCTCCAAGACCTTTTTCATCTAATTGACCAATTGCAGGACCAGCAAATACAGCCACTCGGTTTGGATCTAATAAAGGTTGAATATCTTCTCTCCAATTTATTCCCAAATTATAGAGAGCATCATTAACTCCAAATACAGTCATTTTTATCCCTCGAGGATGTTGTTTCGAATTATATAAATTGTCAATTTCGTAAAAATCAGGAAGTTTGGCTCCGGCATTCACGCCTATCTGTTTTGTCATCAAACCTTTAGGATCCAGAAAATCATCGATCTGCCTAATCAGTGTTCCAGATAAAATCTCTTTTTCTGTTTTTTTTTCTTCAGATAAAGAAATTAAATCTTTTAAAACTTCCTTTTTTTCTTCATTTGATAAATTTTCGTAGACTAATCTGCTGTAAGATATGTTTCCTGAGGTTCTACCCCCAGAATTTAATCCTCCCATAGAACATATCACGGGTAGTCTTTTTAAATTTTCCATTGTTATTTTCAATCAGATTGAATTAATATTTTATATCAAATAGAGGAGTAAAAATGCATCCGGGAGTAAATGGACCAAAATTTAAGGATAAACCAGCAATTATCATGGCTGGAAGTGGTGAAATTCTCACCCATCAAGAGGTAAATGAATTATCAAATCAAATAGCACACCTATTTAGATCTTTAGGTTTAAATGCAGGCGATAGTATGGCTTTTATGATGGAAAATCATAAATACTTTCTTCCAATTGCTGCAGCTGCCTATAGAAGTGGTTTGATTTACACTGCCATAAGTTGGAGATTACAACCAGAAGAAGTCGAATACATAGTAAAAGATTGTGGTGCTAAAGTTTTTATAACTTCTAAATTTTTAGAGGAAAATGCAAAATTATTAACCCCTTTATTAAAAGATGTTAATAAATTTATGATCGATGGAGAAACAGAAGATTATTTATCGCTAGAAAAATCAATCTCAGAACTTCCAATAACACCTATAAATGACGAATGTCAGGGATCTTCAATGTTGTACTCCTCAGGAACAACCGGAAAACCTAAAGGAGTAAGTAGAGAAATTAATTTAAGTCCTTTGCCGTACTCTCCAGAGGAAGAGGATCTTGGGCTTACTAGAGTTGTTGAGGGAATGTATGCAGCAAGTTCTGATTCTGTCTATCTTTCTCCTGCTCCGCTTTATCATTCTGCACCCTTGGGATTTAATACTGGATTTCAAGCTTTGGGCGCAACTTCAATAATTATGGAAAAATTTGATCCTGAAGAAGCTTTAAAACTCATTGAGAAATATAAAATAACTCATTCTCAATGGGTTCCAACAATGTTTGTAAGATTTTTGAAGAGTGATCCTGGGATACTCAATAAATATGATCTCAGTTCTCATAAAGTAGCTATTCATGCTGCGGCACCATGTCCAGTTGAAGTCAAAGAAAAGATGATAGATTGGTGGGGGCCTATTATTCATGAATATTATGCTGGAACCGAATTTAATGGGTTTGTGGCATGTAATTCTAATGAGTGGTTAGATCATAAAGGCACTGTTGGAAAATCTTTATTAGGTCCAATTCATATCCTAGACGATGATGGAAATGAAGTGTCAAAGGGTGAAGAGGGTACTATTTATTTTGAAGGACCAACTTCACAGAGTTTCAAATATCACAACGACCCAGAAAAAACAAAAGGTTCTAGATCTAAACAGGGTTTCTCGACACTTGGAGATGTTGGTTATTTAGATGAGGACGATTACTTATATTTAACTGATCGTAAAGCTTTTATGATTATTTCCGGAGGAGTTAATATTTATCCAAAAGAAACAGAGGATATACTAGTCATGCACCCAAAGGTAGCTGATGTCGCCGTTTTTGGTGTCCCTAATGAAGAGATGGGTGAAGAAGTTAAAGCTGTAGTTCAACCGCAAGATATGAATGAAATTGAAAACAATTTAGAGCAAGAACTTATGGCTTATTGCAGAGAAAAAATCTCACATGTTAAATGTCCCAAATCTATTGATTTTAGGCCAGAATTGCCGCGTCATCCTACGGGTAAATTATATAAAAGACTTCTTAAAAACGAATATTGGGAAAAATAAAAAGGTTATTTTAGAGTTGCTTCACAACTTTCAATAGTTTGCAGAATTAGCGTGTTAATAGTCATAGGTCCTACACCACCTGGAACTGGAGTATAGGCTTTACACCTACCAATAATAGAATCTAGCTCAATATCTCCGCATTTTTCAGGGTGATAACCAGCGTCGACCACGATAGCATTATCTTTTATCCAATCCCCTTTAATAAATTTTGGTATTCCCAATGCACCAATAACAATGTCAGCTTTATTAATCTCGTCTGAAAGATTTAATGTTTTTGAATGGCATACCGTAACTGTACAGTTTTTATTTAAAAGCATCATCGCCATTGGTTTCCCTAAGATTGGACTTCTTCCAACCACAACAGCTATTTTACCTTCGAGTTCAATTTTATATTCTTCTAAAAGTCTCATAATTCCATATGGAGTGCATGATCCAAACGCATTTTCTTGCATGCTCATTTTCCCAAATCCAAGACTAGTTACGCCATCAACGTCTTTAAGAACATCAATGGAATCAAAACATTTTCTCTCGTTTATGTGTTTAGGAACGGGGTGTTGAAGAAGAATTCCATGAACATCTTTATTTTTATTTAGTTTTTCAATCTCAGTTATTAAATCACCTGTTGATGTATTTTCTGGAAGTTCAATTTTTAAAGATTCCATGCCAACTCTTTGGCAAGCATTTCCTTTCATTTTTACGTACGTAGCTGAAGCAGGATTATCACCTACTAGAATAGTTGCTAAAATTGGTGTGGATCCAGTACTTTTTTTAATTACAGAAACTCTTCTTTTGAGATCTTCTTCTGATTTTTCAGATAACTTTTTTCCGTCAAGTACTATAGTCATTATTATTTCCTATGATAACATTCCTCAAAATTTTTTTCGGGGTGTAGCGCAGCCTGGTAGCGCGCCTGCTTTGGGAGCAGGATGTCGGGGGTTCAAATCCCTCCACCCCGACCAAATGTCTACATATTTTTGTATAATGTTTTTGGAGAAGAGGAAACGGAGTTCCTCTCGGTGTTTTAATGGAAAACACTTGTTTTACGACAAGGAAGTTATTAGACAAGTTTAGGTTCGAATCCTAACCGAGAGCCACAACTTGACCACAAGACTATTTCAAACCTTTTAGTTAGAATACCTTCATAATTATTCTCTCGGTAGCTCAGTTGGATAGAGCATCTGCCTTCTAAGCAGAGGGTCGCAGGTTCGAATCCTGCCCGGGAGGCCAAAATATGGTGGGCGTAGCTCAGTTGGTAGAGCGCTGGTTTGTGGTACCGGTTGTCGTGGGTTCGAATCCCATCGTCCACCCCATATGGAGAAAAATATGTTTGGATTAGGAAAAAAAGACAAATTACAAAAACTTAAATTTAAGATTTTTTCAAAAGATATGTTGCAAGAATACAAAGTTAAGCTTTCTAAAGAACAAGCATCGTCAAATCTAAAGGGATATAGAAAAGGAAAAGCTCCTTTAGAAGTAATTGAACAATATTATGGTGAACAGCTTAGAGCCAGAGTTATTTACGAAACTATGACAAATGAATTCTATAAATTGATTACAGAAAAAAAGATTTCTGTGGTGGGTCAGCCTGCTATTAATCCTTTATCTATGGATATTAATAAAGATATAAATGTAGAGGCATCCTATGAGGTTTATCCTGAGTTTAATTTGAAGAAATTTTCTAATTTAAAAATTAAAAAACCTGTATGTGATCTTTGTGAGGAAGATATAAAGACAACAATTACTAAAATGCAAAAGAGATTTGGTAAGCTTGAAAAGATTGACAAAGAGATTACTGAAGGATGTTTTGCAAAAATTGATTTTGAAGGATTCTTAGAGAATGAAAAATTTGAGGGTGGGGAGGCAAAAGACTATCTTATAGAAATTGGATCTAAGAATATGATTCCAGGTTTCGAAGATGGCTTAATTGGATTAAAGGTTGGACAAAAGAAAGACTTAAATCTGAAATTTCCTGATGATTACCATTCTGAAAATTTGAAAGGTAAAGAAACATTATTCAAAATTACTGTAAATGAAGTTTTAGAAACCCTTCCAGCGGAATTAAATGAGAGTTTTTTTGAGCAAGCTGGAATTCCATCAAAATCCGAAGAAGAATTTAAAGATAACTTAAAAATACAACTCGAAAAGGATTTAAGAATCACTGAAAAAAGAAAATTGAAAGAAAGAATTTTTGACGCCGTAGAAGCACAAAATCCTATAGAAATCCCTTCAGCAATGGTTTTAGCAGAAGCTCAAAACCTAAGAAATTCAGCTGCACAACAAATGGGGATGGATCCAGTTAAGTTAAAGGATGAAGAATTACCGCTTAACACATTTGAGGAAAATGCTATCAAAAGAGTGAGATTAGGTGTGATTCTTAATAAGATTATTGAAGAAAGAAAAATTGAAAAAAATGATGATCTTATAAAAGAACTTATTGATGAGAGAGCTAGTGGATTTAAAGATCCTGAACAGTACAAAAAATGGATTTTTAGTAGCGAAGAACAATTAAAAAATATTGAGTCCATAGCTTTGGAAGAACAAGTTACAGAACTTATATCTTCAGAAGCGAATTGTGAATCTGAAAAACTAAACTTTGAAGAAATTATGGCAATGAGTTAAATTATTTAAATGAAAACTTTCAACCAACTAGTTCCAATGGTTGTGGAACAAACCCCCAGGGGTGAAAGAGCATTCGATATTTACTCACGACTTCTCAAGGAAAGAGTAATCTTTATCACTGGAACAGTTGAGGATCAGATGGCAAATTTAATTGTGGCTCAACTTTTATTTTTAGAAGCTGAAAATCCTGATAAAGATATAAATCTTTACATTAATTCTCCTGGAGGTTCAGTTACTTCAGGCCTTTCGATATACGACACGATGACTTACATCAAGCCTGACATAAGTACTTTATGCATCGGACAAGCTTGCAGCATGGGAGCAGTACTCCTTGCTGGAGGTTCCAAGGGCAAAAGATTTGCTCTTCCAAACTCTAGAATAATGATTCATCAACCTATGGGCGGCTTTCAAGGACAAGCAACCGATATTGAAATTCAAGCCAAAGAAATGTTAAAAATAAGAACTAAATTAAATGAAATTTTGTCAAATCATTGTGGTCAATCACTTGATAAAATTTCTGAAGACACGGAACGTGACAATTTTATGTCGGGTGAAGAAGCTTGCGAATACGGTCTGATTGATAAAGTTTTAAGTGAGAGAATAGAAAAATGACAGAAACTGAAAATAAAGAAAAACAACTGTTTTGCTCTTTTTGCGGTAAGAATCAAAGTGAAGTAAAAAAACTTATTGCTGGTCCATCAGTCTATATCTGCGATGAGTGTGTGGCACTTTGCAATGACATCATCAAAGAGGATTCCAATGACGACAAAAACGACGACAAGAAGGAAAATCTTCCTATTCCAGCTGAAATAAACGCAATTCTTGATCAATATGTAATAGGTCAAAGCGACGCAAAAAAAATTCTTTCAGTCGCTGTTTATAATCATTACAAGAGATTAAAGAATTCAAATTTAGCAGACGATGTCGAATTGGGAAAAAGCAACATCTTACTTTTAGGCCCAACGGGAAGTGGCAAAACTTTACTAGCTCAAACTTTAGCAAGACTTCTTGACGTACCCTTTACTATAGCCGACGCGACAACTCTCACCGAGGCAGGATATGTTGGTGAAGATGTAGAAAATATTATTCAAAAATTATTACAAAAATGCGATTACGACGTTGAAAAAGCTCAGTTGGGCATCGTTTACATAGATGAAATAGACAAAATTGCCAGAAAATCTGATAATCCATCTATTACAAGAGATGTTTCCGGTGAAGGAGTTCAACAAGCTTTGCTTAAGTTAATTGAAGGCACAACTGCCTCTGTTCCACCTCAAGGAGGAAGAAAACATCCTCAGCAAGAATTTCTTCAAGTAGATACCTCGAATATATTGTTTATTTGTGGTGGAGCTTTCTCAGGACTAGATGAAATCATTAGAAGTCGTTCTGATGAGAAAGGTATTGGTTTTGAGGCGTCGGTTATAAGGAAGCTTGAATCTAAGAGTGCAGCTGAAACAATCAAAAAAGTTAAACCAGAGGATTTAATTAAATATGGATTAATTCCTGAATTCATTGGAAGACTTCCCGTTACAGCCTGTCTAGAAGAACTTGACGAAGAAGCTCTAGTTACAATTTTGACTGAACCTAAAAATTCATTGACTAAACAGTTTAATAAACTTTTCGAAATGGAAAATGTTGAATTAGATATTCGTGATGATGCATTAATTGAGATAGCTAAGAAAGCAATTTCTATGAAAACCGGAGCACGAGGGTTGAGATCTATAATAGAAAATATTCTCTTAGACACAATGTATCAGGTTCCATCTGAAAATGAGTTGGAAAAAGTTGTTGTCGATTCTTCATGTGTTAATGGAGAATCAGCACCTCTTTACGTCTATCAAAATGAATCAAAAGCTCAAGAAGAAAAAAATTAGTCACTTGTTTTTTTAACTTTTGTCCTTATTATTAAATTATATAAAAGAAAACTATGTTATTACCTTTAGTGCCATTAAGAGATGTTGTTATTTTTCCAGGGGTTGTTACTCCTTTATTTGTTGGAAGAGATAAGTCTATAAATGCTCTTCAGAAAGCAATGTCTGAAGATAAATCTGTGATGCTTATTGCTCAAAGGAATGCTAACGATGAAGATCCATCCATTGATGAGATGTATAAGATCGGAACAGTTTCAACTATCTTACAATTAATCAAATTACCAGACGGTACATTCAAAGTGTTAGTTGAGGGCATCAAAAGAGCAAGTTTAGAAAAGATAAAAGACAAGAAGGATTATGTTGAATCAGAAGTTGAAATTTTGAATTCAAAATCTATGGATGACGATTTACAGCAAAGTTATTTAAATACACTAAAATCTCAATTTAAGGATCTATCTAAATCTTCAGCAAAGATAAGACCAGAAGTTTTAAGTCAAGCACGTTCCATTGAAAGGTTAGATAAACTCATTGATACTTTGGTTGGACATTTATCATTGTCTCTAGAAGATAGACAAATTTTACTTGAAGAAATAGATTTAGAAGAAAGATCAAAAAACTTAGTTTCGTTGCTTGAAAATCAACTTGATTTAACTCAAATGGAGAAAAAAATTAGAGACAGAGTCAAAAAGCAAATGGAAAAAAGCCAGAAGGAATACTATCTGAGCGAACAGATGAAAGCTCTGAAAAAAGAAATGGGCGAAGGCGAAGATGTTGATGACGAAATAGAAGTTATTGAGAAGAAAATTAAAGATTCAGGCATGCCCGAAGAAGCGGTTGAAAAAGTTAATACGGAATTAAACAAATTTAAATTAATGCCACCAATGTCAGCCGAAGCTTCAGTTGTTAGAGGTTATATAGACTGGATGATTAGCATTCCCTGGAAGAAAAAATCAAAAATTCAAAAAAGTATTACAAAAGCTTCTGAAATTTTAGAAAACGACCATCATGGTCTTGAAGAAGTCAAAGAGCGAATATTAGAATTTTTATCAGTTCAAAAAAGAGTAAGCAAGATTAAAGGCCCAGTTTTATGTCTTGTGGGCCCACCTGGAGTTGGAAAAACTTCCCTTGGAGAATCTATCGCAAGAGCTACAGGTAGAGAATTTATACGAGTAGCTCTGGGTGGAGTTAGAGACGAGGCCGAAATTAGAGGTCACAGAAGAACTTATATTGGTTCAATGCCTGGAAAGATTTTGCAAAAAATGTCAAAAGTTGGGGTCAAGAATCCTTTATTTTTATTGGATGAAATAGATAAGATCGGAGCTGATTATCGCGGTGATCCTTCCTCAGCTTTATTGGAAGTCTTAGACCCTGAACAAAACCATACTTTTAACGATCATTACCTAGAAGTTGATTATGATCTTTCGGATGTAATGTTTGTTTGTACAGCTAATTCTTTGAACATACCTGGTCCACTGTTAGACAGAATGGAAATTATTAGACTTCCTGGTTACACAGAGGATGAAAAATTAAGTATTGCCAAAAACTATTTAGTTCCCAAGCAATTAGAAAATAATGGTCTCAAGGAAAATGAAATATCTTTCGAAGATTCTGGAATTTTAGATGCAATTAGATATTTTACAAGAGAGGCTGGTGTGCGTGCTCTGGAAAGAGAAATAGCAAAAATTTGTAGAAAAACTATCAAAAAAATTGCTGATCTAAAAAGAAAAACTAAACAGAAAATTTCATCAAAAAATATTGAAGATTTCCTTGGAGTTAAAAAATTTGATTTTGGCGAAGCTAAAGAAAAAGACAGAATTGGTCAAGTTACTGGGTTAGCTTGGACTCAAGTTGGCGGTGAATTATTAACTATTGAAGCATCTGCTTTCAAAGGAAAAGGTAAAATTATTAAGACCGGTAAACTTGGAGATGTCATGCAAGAGTCTATACAGGCTGCAATTTCAGTAGTTAGGTCTAGATCCGAGGGATTAGGTATAAATCCGGATTTTCATGAGTTAAATGATATTCACATTCACGTGCCAGAGGGAGCCACGCCAAAAGACGGTCCAAGCGCAGGAATTGCAATGGTCACCGCTGTAACTTCCGTATTAGCTAACTTACCCGTTAGAGCAGATGTTGCCATGACTGGAGAAATTACTCTCAGAGGTGAAGTATTAAAAATTGGTGGTTTAAAAGAAAAATTACTCGCTGCAAGAAGAGGAGGGATAAAGACAGTTTTAATTCCCGACGGTAACCTTGGAGATTTAAAAGAAATACCTGAAAAAATAAAAGACAATCTACAAATTAAGCCTGTCAAATGGATAGACGAAGTTTTTAAAGTAATATTTACTGAAGAACCTAAACCTTGGGTAAGTGAAAAGGAAGACAATTCCAAAACTCAAAAAATTTCAAAAAATAAAAAAAATAAGCTTGAAACTCATTAAAATTTTATCTAAGAGTTAATCAGATCCGCTTGACATCCCTCAAACTTAGGATATAAATGAATATTGTTATTAATCATTGTTAGTAATTAATACATTTTTTTAATTTTAAATAGAGAGAGTTATGAATAAAGCGGAATTAATTGATTCAGTAGCATCTGCAACTGACATGTCAAAGGCTGAAGCGGGGAGAGCTCTGGATGCTGTTTTAGACGGTATATCAGGTGCATTAAGTAGTGGTGACCAAGTTGCTTTGGTTGGTTTTGGCACCTTCTTGGTAAGGGAAAGAGCAGCAAGAATGGGAAGAAATCCACAAACAGGAGCAAGTATTCAAATAGCTGCTTCAAAAGGTGTTGGTTTCAAGCCAGGAAAAGCTCTTAAAGACAGTTTATAATAATTGTATAATTAAAAACGCGTCGTAATGGCGCGTTTTTTTTTGGAGTTATGTCAGCGATATCAAATATAAGAAAAAATTTATCCTCAACTGGTTCTTCAATCATTGTAGGGTTAATTGTTTTCGTACTAGTAGCAACTTTTGGAGGATTCATTGGTAATTCTAATATTTCAAGCAATGAAATATTTTCTGTTAATGGAAAAGGCATTCATATTGGTGAATACAATTTAGAAGCAAATAGAATAGCTTCAAGTCTTAATGAATCACAAGACTTTACTGAAGAAGATATAGAAAGTTTTACAAAGGAATCTATCATTTTCAAAGAAATGTTTTCTCAACAGGCTGAAAGTATTGGTTTAAAAATATCTGAAGAAAATATTAATGATTTAATCAGAAGCGATTTAAGTCTTTATTCAGAAGAAAAATTTGATGCAGATTTGTTTAGAGGGCTATTAACAAGACTGGGGATGACGGTTGATGATTATAGAGAACTGATTCAATCAAAATATTTAGCGTCTAGGTTACTGGATTTTTATGACAATACTGCTTTTATATCCACTAACGAAGCTAAAAATTTTATTGCAAACTCTAAACAAAAAAGGGATTTAAGATTTAGAAAAATCTCTTTGGGGGAATTAGCAACTTTGCAAGAAATATCAAAGGAAGAAATAGAAAACTATTACAATAATTATCCTAGCGAATTTAAATCTTTAAAAAAAATAAACTTAAGGTCCTTATTCTTTTCTAAAGACAATTTTAAAGAAAATTTTCAAATTACTAGTGATGAAATTGAAGACGAAAAGATAGCCTTAAAATCTTCTCAAAACTTAAATGGGCAATTAAGAGTAAGCCATATTCAATTGTCTTTCGAGGATAATCAAGCAAAAGAGGAAAAAAGACTCATTGCAGATGAGATTATTTCTAGAATTGCTAAAGGCGAGGAAACATTTGAAGAACTAGTTACGCTTTATTCAGATGATATTGGAACCAATAAGATTGGTGGAGACCTTGGCTTCACAGACGGAACTGTGTTCCCGAAAGAATTTGAACAAGAATTAGCTAGTTTGAATCCTCAAGAGGTTTCGCAAATAATCGTACTAGATAATTCATTTCATATTCTGAAAGTTACACAAAAAAATATTTTTGATTTATCTGATGAACAAGTTGTTGAAAGGATAATATCCGTTAAATCCGAAGAGGAACTACAAAATATTTTGAATGAAATAGATGAAAATTTAGACAATATAACTTTAAGTGAAATCTCTGAGTCCTATGATTTTTTAATTGAAGATAATAAAAATTTATCTATTACTGATCTTATTACTGAGTATGAGGATTTAGAATTTATAGACGATTTTGATCGAAACAACATCTTTATAGATGAACTATATGGCCCATATGATTTCAATGGGGGTTACTTACTAATTGAACCTTATGAATTTTTCCCAAGCACTTTAAAATCTCTGAGCGACGTAAAAAATGAAATTGAAGAAACTTTAAAATTAGCTTCTGCTCAAATATTGATGCCTGAAAAAATTAATGAAGATATTTCTAATTTACAAAATGAAGTGAATTTAGAAAGATTCGTGTCTTATTCTGACGTTGAAAGAGACACAAGTTTATTTCCTCAAGAAGTAACAAATTCAATTTTTTCTATTTCTCAACTAGAAGGCGATAATTCGATCATCAGTACAGTTCATCTTGGTGATGCTTACATCATACAATTGTTAGATGTTAAAGATTTTGAAGGAGTAATTTCTTTAGAAGAAATAACTGAGACAAAGAATGCCTTAAACCTTGCTTTGAATGAAATTGAAAAAGATTACCTTTACGGTCAATTAAGAGAAAAAGCTTCAATAAACTAATCTACTTCCGAAAGATCTCCCATCGCCGTAATATTGAATCCAGCGTCCACGTATAAAATCTCTCCAGTAATTCCACTCGCTAAATCAGAACAAAGAAAGGCAGCAGCATTACCAACTTCCTCAGTTGTGATATTTCTCATTAATGGAGCTCTCGAAGCATTATAAGAGAGCATTTTTCTAAAGCTTTTTATTCCTGAAGCAGCCAGAGTTTTAACAGGTCCGGCAGATATGGCATTCACTCTAATGTTTTCTTTTCCTAAACTATTGGCTAAATATCTAGTAGTAGATTCTAATCCGGCTTTTGCAACACCCATGACATTATAATTTGGCAAGGTCCTTACTGCTCCAAGATAAGATAATGTTAGTAAGGCAGCATTTCTATCCTTCATGAGTTTTCTTGAAGCCTTTGCAAGAGCAGTGAAGCTAAAGACACTTATGTCATGAGCTATTTTAAAACCTTCTCTGGTGGCAACCTCTGTAAAGTCTCCTTCTAATTCATTTGCGGGAGCAAATCCCACAGCATGAACTAAACCATCCAAATAACCCCATTTTGAATCTACTTCATTAATTAAATTAGCAATGGATTCGTCATTGGAAACGTCGCATTCGATGTAAGCTTCACAATTGATATTTCTTCCAACTTGTTCAACTTTCTTCTTTAATCTATCGGATTGATAGGAAAGAATAATGTTTGCGCCTTGAGAATGCATGGACTCAGCAATGCCAGCAGCAATAGAAAATTTGTTGGCAACGCCAACGATCAGTATTCTTTTGTCTTTTAAAAAACTCATTTTATAATTTTATCACGTTAAGTATAATCACACTTTTATGAAATATAGCCATTTTCTGTTTCTTTCTATATTCGCTCTTTTAAGCTTATCGAGTCATGGATTTGAGCACGAGCATGAGCACGACTTTCATGAAGGAGAATCTCAGGAATATTGCATTTCTTGTCATCTCCTTGAATTTTCTATTGAAACTTATAAATTAGATGGAAATTTTATTTCTACACAAAGTATTTATTTCTTTTCAAAAAAAGAAAATCTAAATAATTTTAAAATACAAAATTCAGATGTAAGAGCTCCACCAATTAGTTAAAACTTTCTTTATTTTTAACTAATTAAAAACAGGAGTTTTCATGAAATTTATATATATTTTTTTTACAGCTTTATTTGCTGTATCCAACTTCTTGTTAGCTCAAGAAGACACAGAAGAGCTTATCGTTACTTCAGCATTTATTACTGGTGACGCATCTTCAATTAATAATCCAATTCATATTGTTGGATACACAGAAGTTTCTGAAAGAGGCATCTCAAATTTAGGAGAGTCAATTGATTCGCTATTGGGAGTGTCCAATCAAGATTTTGGTGCTTCCGTAGGGCAGCCGATTATTCGAGGAATGGCTGGAAATCGAGTTAAGGTTTTAAACAATGGCTTGGTTGTAAGAGACGTGGCTTACATGGGTGCAGATCACCCAATCGAAATAGATCTTTATGCAATAGAACAAATTGAGATTGTCAAAGGACCTTCTTCAATTCTTTATTCAAACGGAGCAATTGGCGGAATTGTCAACGTTGTGGATAAAACGATTGCAAAAGAAGATATTATAGAAACATCTATTAATGTTGGTTTTGAATCTCAATCAGTCAATGATGGTGACAACTTCAACATTAACTTATCTGGTAATGTTTCAGGATTCAATATCTTCCTGTCCCATCTTGATAAAAATCTTGATAACTTTGATATTCCGGATCATGCAATAATCCATGAGGAAGAGGAAGGGCATGAAGGAGAAGAAGAAAAAACTTTTTTATCTAATTCTGATTCAAAATTAGCTGCAAGCAGAGCTGGGATATCTAGAACAGGAGACTGGGGGTATTACGGCATTTCTTTTATAAATTCTGATCAACTTAATGGCGTTCCTTTTCATGGCGAAGAACATGGAGAAGAGGAAGGTGGAGAACACAAAGAAGAAAGAATTTTTGCAACAACTAATTCAAGTGTAATAAATATTGAGGGTGAACAACTTCTCGATGGCCCGATCAATGGCATTACTTATTTTGTGCGTGAAACTGATTCTGTTCTAACTGAACAACATGCAGAAGAAGAAGGACACGAAGAAGGACACGAAGAACATGAAGAGGAAGGTCCAACCACCTTTACAAATAATGCAGAAGAGGTTCAACTTATATTCGATATTACAAATGAAACTGGTGAACAAAAAGTTGTATTTAATCACGCGGATCAAGAGTCATCTGTAATTGGCTCTGAAGCTTTCATGCAACCTACTGATAGTACCGAAACTACAATTGGTTATTATTTAGATACTTCCTTAAATGAAATTGATTTAGATTTCGGTATAAGATTTGATGAGATCAACAGAAAAGGTTCTATCAAACCAGCTACTGGGAATGCTGTTGCACATGATCTTGATTTTGATGGATTGAGCTATTCTGCCTCTTTTGGAACAAGTCTCACAGATAATGTATCTGTAGTGTTAGGACTTTCAGCAGTTGAGCGAGCGCCTTCGCCAACCGAATTATTCATGAATGGTAAACATTTAGTTATTCAAAGATACGAGATAGGTAGTGTTGCTCTAGAGACAGAAGAATCACAAAATATTGACCTTCAATTCAATTTTGACTTTGACGGCTTTGAGATTTCAGCATTATTTTTCAAAAATGATATTGATAACTATATCTATCTTCTTGATACTGCCACTAAAAAAGAGAAAGTGTTGATTGCGAATCACTCTCAACGTGATGCAGAATTTGAAGGATATGAGTTAAGTATCGGTTCTTCTTTTGATTTATATCAAGGTGAGCTATCAGTATCTTTAGGAACAGATTCTGTTGAAGGAAAATTCACAGACGGAACATTTATTCCAAGAATAACTCCTTCTAGGTTTATATATTCATTTGAATATGCGCAAGACGATTTACTTATTGATGTATCTTATACCGACGTAGATTCACAATCTGACGTTGCTTCAGGAGAATCTGTTACTAATGGTTTTGAGTTACTGGATTTGTCAGTATCTAAAAGTTTTGATCTTTATGGCGAAGAAGATTTGACTTTAGGAATATTCGGAACAAATTTACTTGATGAAATAGCAAGAAACCATAATTCGTATGTCAAAAATGAAGTCCCATTGGCTGGAAGAAGTATTGGCTTGAGATTTAATCTAAGTCTTTAAGAAGATATCGAATATCATCTTCAAAACATATAGAATGGAGGAGTTTTTAACTCCTTCATTCATATGTCAAAGATAAATTATTTAGTCTTAATTTTATTTTTCTCTTCTTTAATTTTTTCTCAAGAAAATTTAGGTGTTGAAGAGCTAACTGTAACTGGGAGTTTAATAAAATCTAATAATTTAGAATCTGCGAACCCAATATACTCAATTTCCAAAGAGGATTTGGATAAAAGTGGAACTTTTAGATTAGAAGACTATTTATCTAGGCTACCCCAGATAGCACCAAGCAATTCTGCGCTGCAGTCTGGTTTTTCTACTGGAACTGCATCAGTAAGTTTGAGAGCCTTAGGCGGAGATAGAACCTTACTGTTAATTGATGGAAAACGCCTTTCTCCAGGAACCCCCTTTGATGGTCATGCAGAAGCAGATATTAATCAAATTCCTGATGCATTAGTTAAAAGAATTGATGTTGTAACTGGAGGAAAATCAACAATTTATGGATCTGATGCAATTGGTGGTGTTATAAACTTCATTTTAGATAGATCTTTTGAAGGGACAAAAGTTGATTTTCAAGGAGGTTTTTACAATCACAAAAATAATAATACTTATTTACGAGGTATTCACTCAGCAAAACCTTATGATCTTGCTCCGAAAAACATAAGAGATGGCGATCAAGGCAATCTATCAATCGTTCTAGGAAATAAGATTTTTCAGGACACTCATTTCACGACCTACATAAATTACAGAAAAGTAGATCCAATTAGATGGTCACAGAGAGATATAAGCAATTGTGCATTGTCTGCCAATGCGGTTTGTAGAGGTTCAAGCGCTAGTAAGGAAGGCTTGTTCAAAATAGGAGCTTCGACTTTTTATTATGTCGATGACACAGATTTTATTTCAGGAAGGAAAACATACAATTTTGCTTCTTATAATTTTCTTCAAAGGCCAGATAATAAATTGAGCACGGGCTTTTTATTGGATCATAAAATTAATAAAAACCATCAATTGAAGAGTAGTTTTTTTCACGTAACCGATAAAACTACAGCGCAAATAGATTACTCACTCCTATTTCGTCAATCTGTATCTATTCCTTGTTCTCATCCTTTTTTGTCAGCACAACAAGTAGAAAAACTTTGCTCCGATTTTGGTCTTTCATCCGGTGATTCACAAACGGTTACTTTAAGCCGAAGAAATTTTGAAGGTTTGCCAAGACAACAAGAATTTAATCTTCAAAATAATCGGTTTATCCTTGAATTAGAAGGCAAAACATTTGCAAATTGGGAATATCAGTTCTTTCTTCAAAGATCTATGACTGACCTTGAGTATATTTATTACAACGATATATCGAAGTCTAAAACTGCAAATGCATTAAATATTTCTGGTTCAGCTTCAAATCCCAGCTGTGTTTCTAATGATCTTGGTTGTGTTCCTTGGAATATATTTATTAATAATGGAAACCAAATTGTAAATAATCCTGCTTTAGGGATTACACAAGATGCTCTGAATTATATAAATTTGAATCTATCGATAATGGGTTCAAGCAGTGAATCTCAACAGGTTTTATTTTTTTCAAAGAAACTTAATTTAGAGAATTCTTTAATTTTAAATCCTTCGATAGTAATTGGTTTAGAAAAAAGAAAGATTTCACTATTAAAAAATCCTGACAAGAACTTCGATGAAAATGATGGAGCTGGTCAACAGGTTGAGCAACACCAACTTTCTGGAACGATCAAAGTTGACGATTATTTTATTGAAGGTTTAGTGCCATTTAAAAACTCGACTAAGCTATCGGCTAGCTATAGATTTTCTGATTACTCGCTTTCTCAAAAATCTGAAGCTTTCGATGTTGGTATAAATTATAAAATAAATGAATTAATTTCCTTAAAAGCTTCAATACAAAAAGCCATTAGAGTTGCTGACATTCATGAATTATTCGAAGAAACTCATGCAAAATACGTGGCACTTAGTTCTGATCCTTGTTCTGGATCCAATCCAGAGAGATCTCTATCTGAATGTTCAAGAACTGGCGTCACGTCTTCACTGTACGGCTTGATTGAAGCACCGGCTAGTTCAATTGCTACAACTACAGGAGGAAATAAAAATTTACTTCCAGAAGAAGCAATTACCTCAAGCTTTGGGTTTGTTTTTAATGGTTTTATGAATTTTGTTGAAATTGATTTCTACAATATAGATTTGGATGATCAAATAGATACCTCAGATGCTGATACTGTCCTAACTAAATGTTTGGAAACAGGTGCATCAAAATGGTGTTCACTTATTAGTAGAAATCCTTCAACTGGAACTTTTCATGAAGGTTCTGGAAAAATTAATACGCCTCTCTTAAATTTTGTTTCAAATGAGACTTCGGGATTAGATATTTTATATAAACGTAGTTTTGATACTTCAGTAGGACAAGTCAATGTTTCAAACTTTTCTAATTTTTTATTTAAAAGAAGAATTCATCAAGCTTCAAGCGATTTTGCCACAGATTGTCGAGGAAAATATGAAAATATCTGCGGTCTCCCTTCGCCTAAAATCCAAAATATCTTAACCATTGATATAGAAAGTAAGTGGCAAAATATGCCTCTTAGCACTTCTTTTAAATTTAGATATTTGGGTTCAGTTAAAGACGTAAATTTAGATAAATCTAACACTTCATATAATGAGAATGTTCCTTTTAAAAGTTTCACTTATTTCGACATTTCTCTAATTACTACATTTAAAAACATAGACTTAAGATTTGGTATAAATAATTTATTTGATATCGATCCTCCAGTAAATGGACAAATAGGTTATGTTCCAGGAAACGGAAATATTTATCCTTCTTTTTATGATTCCTTGGGAAGATTTATTTTCTTCAGATTATCTACTGAATTGTAATTAATGGAAAAAGTTTTTTTATTAGACATAGGTGGGACTAATGTCAGATATGCTTTGGCAGAAAAGGGCAAAACTTCAATTGAAAAAATATTTAAAAAAAATATAGGTAGCGAAAGTCTAGATAAATTATTGGAAGATCTTTTGACAACAGAAAGTGGGAAAGTCTTAAATTTAGTTATTTCTGCGGCTGGCCCAAAATTAAACGGAATTATTAAAATGACTAACAGATCTTTTAAAATAGATCCTAATGAAATAAAAGAAAAATTTAGTCTGAAAGAATGTCATCTGCTGAACGATTGGGAATCAACCGCATATGGACATGCTTACCTTAATCAAAAAGATTGCATTAATTTAATAAATAAAGAAGTAAGTTCATATAATAAAAATTCTTTATATTTTGGCCCAGGCACAGGATTGGGCGTATCAATTTTGTTAGACGATCAAATTGTAATCTCCTCTGAATATGGCAATACAAACATAGGTGTTGAAGAATTAATTGGGGAGGATTTATTTAAGCTCCATCATTTTAAATCTATCGAGGATACTCTCTCCGGAAAAGCAATTTCAAAAATTTATGAAATTAAGACAAGAAGACATTTAAGTGCAGAAGAAATCTTTTCGCAGGCTAAAAAAGATAACCTAGTAGCAAAAGAAATCATACAAGATTTTATTGAGAGATTAGCGACAATTCTATCTGATCTGACTTTGTCCTTTCTGCCAGGAAGGGGAATTTATTTAGCTGGAAATCTCACAAGAAGTTTGAAAGATTTTATTAACACCAAAATTTTTGAGGAGAAATTTCTCTCAAATAAAGCTGGCCCTCATTTAGAAATATTAAGAAATACTTCTATAAACATAATCATGAAAGAGCATTCACCGTTATATGGGAATTTAAATTATTTTAATTTATCTCAGAAAGATTAAGTTTAATTATATCTCCTGGATAAATAAGACTTTCGTCTTCAATATCATTCCATTTTAGAATCCAATCCTTAGTTATCCCAAAACGCAAAGATATCTTATTAATCGTATCACCAGTTTTTACTGGATAAGAAATATTATTTCTATTTATTTTTGGAGCAGGTCTAGGTTTTAAATATTTAGGATAAATTAAAATTTTAGTTCCCGTGAGGAGAAAATTACTTGGATTGAGATCGTTCCAAATAGATAAGTCTCTAATAGTCACTTCGAATTTCTTTGCTATTGACCAAAGACTATCTCCCCCCTGAACATAGTATATGTCAGGCCTATTTAAATAATCTTTTATCCAGCTTGGACCTCTTGGAACAATTAATTCTTCTGATTCATAGATCGTGTCATCTTTCAGTCCATTTATTTCTTTGAGCAGTTCAAAATCAATCAGATAGTTCTCTGCAATCGAGGTCAAAGTATCGCCGCTAGAAACTAAATATTTATCCCATTGAACTAATTCATTGGGATCAATATCTTCAAGAATGATTTGAAATCTGTCCGCAATTCCAACTGGCAACAAAATATGAAAAGGACCATTAGGGTCAGTAGCCCATTGATTAAATCCAGGGTTTAATTCATAAATTAACTCAAGCTTAACTCCTGAAAGATTAGAAACTTGCATTAAATCTACTTGAGAAGGTAATTCTATGACACTAAAATAAGGGCGATTGGCCAGATAAGGCAGCTCAATATTATATTTTTCGGGCTCGCGAATAACTTCTACTATTGCAAGTATTTTTGGTACGTAAGCTTTGGTCTCTCGGGGAAGATTTAATGACCAGAAATCTGTAGGCAATCCATTAGATTTATTTTTTTCAATTTCTCTTCTTATTCTAGACGGCCCAGCGTTATAAGCTGCAATTGCTATTAACCAGTCATCATATTTTTCATACAAACTTGTTAGAAAAGTATAGGCGGCCTCTGTTGAGGCCAGGATGTCTCTTCTACCGTCGTACCACCAATTCTTTTTTAAGCCATTTTCTCTAGCTGTGCTTGGTATAAATTGCCAAATTCCAGATGCTCCTGTTGATGATTGAGCATATGGATCAAATTGACTTTCTACAAATGGGATTAAACTTAATTCGACTGGCAATCCTTTTTTTAAAGCCTCTTTGACTGTGTAATATAAATATCTTTGCCCATTCTTTGAAAGTCGGTTTATGAGATATTGATGACCATCGTATTTATCAGTGGCATTAACTATTTCATTTTTAGTTGAGTCAAAATTTAAGTTACTGTTTCTTCTAATTTCATCCCACAAGGAATTTAGATCTCTTGTATTTTGAGTAAAAGCTAGAGACGAATAAATTAAAAAAACAGTGATAAAAAATTTCATTAGAAATTATCTTTCCATTCTCGGATTGTTTTCAAAGTTTCAATTTCATTGGAGATAGAGATTGATGCATGTTTGCTAGCGTTAAAAATAATATTCTTTGAATCTAGTCTCAAGAACGGGTTAATTTGTAATTCTTTTTTAATTGAGGAAGGTAGAGTTATTTTATCTTGTTCTCTAAGATTTTTTACCTTTAAGGAATAATCCTTTAAATAATCGTTTTGGTCATCAACAACAAGAGCAAAATCTAAATTGCTTTTAGTATATTCATGAGTACAAAAAACAAGTGTTTCGGGATGAAGATTTTTTAGTTTATTCAATGATTCATGCATTTGATCTGGAGTTCCTTCAAAAAGTCTACCGCAACCTCCAGAGAATAAGGTATCTCCGCAAAAAAGAAGTTTTTGATGTGAGTCGGAATAGTAAGCAATATGATCAAGAGTGTGTCCCGGCACTTCATATATTTTAAAACTTTCTCCCAAAACTGTTATGCAATCATTTTCAACCAGCTCATTTGTGATTCCATCAATATGTCCTCCCTTGGGACCATAAACAGGAACTTCAAATTTATCTACTAATGTTTTAATTCCTCCAGTATGATCAAAATGGTGGTGAGTAATTAATATTCCTTTAAGAGTAAAGTTATTATTTTCTATAAAATTAATTACCGGATTTGGATCGCCAGGATCCACCACATAAATTGATTCTTTACTAACTAAAGCCCAGATATAATTATCAGTGAAAGCTTTTAATGGATGAACTTCAATCATGCTTAATTTTATCATTAGGAAGCAAATTTGGTTAAGCCTTTAAAATGAAAATAATTAAAATATATACCGATGGCGCTTGTAGAGGAAACCCGGGTCCTGGAGGGTGGGGAGTTTTAATTTTAAAGGATAATGAAGAGATTAAATTAAATGGCGGTAAAAACGATACTACTAATAATCAAATGGAACTTACTGCAGTCATAAAAGCTTTAGATTTTTTTTCTGAATCTATGGAATTAGAAATTTTTACTGATTCAAAATACGTTATGGATGGAATTACAGAATACATAAAAAAATGGAAAGTA
The DNA here is from genome assembly GCA_003282105.1 of SAR86 cluster bacterium AG-339-G14. Classification (GTDB taxonomy): domain Bacteria; phylum Pseudomonadota; class Gammaproteobacteria; order Magnimaribacterales; family AG-339-G14; genus AG-339-G14. The sequence goes on along the minus strand of QCAB01000009.1, from coordinate 4,891 downwards.
AATGGATGGAAAACTGCTTCAAAGAAACCAGTAAAAAATTCAGATTTATGGAAACAATTAGATTCTTTAAGTGCCCAGCATTCGATAAAATGGAATTGGGTAAAGGGGCATAGTGGGCATAGGGAAAATGATATTGCAGATGAATTAGCAAATTTAGGAATAGACAAACTTTAAGATGAAACAAATTATTCTAGATACTGAAACGACGGGTTTGGACTACAAATCCGGTCATAAACTTATTGAAATAGCCTGCGTTGAAATTGAAAATAGAAAATTTACTGGGAATGAATTTCATTCATATCTTAATCCTGAGAGATCTATTGATCCTGGAGCAGTTAAAATTCACGGCCTTTCTAGAGATTTTTTATCAGACAAGCCAAGATTTTCTGAGATTTACTCTGAATTATTAGATTTTATTAAAGGCTCTGAACTTCTAATTCATAATGCAGAATTCGATTTAGGGTTTTTAAACAATGAATTGAAACAAAACAAAGTAAACCAAAAAATCGAAGATCATGTAGAAAAAGTAATAGATACTTTATTGATGGCAAGGCAAATGCATCCTGGACAAAGAAATAGTCTTGACGTTTTAACAGACAGATACAAAATACAAGGATATGACAGAAGCTATCATGGAGCTTTAATCGATTCTAAAATTCTTGGCGAAGTTTATCTTTCAATGACCGGTGGTCAAACCGATTTAAATTTTTCATCAGGCATTTCAAAAAAAATAGCGCATGTAACTAAAACGTCTCTTTCATCATCTTTGATTAAAATAAGCGCTTCTGTAGAAGAAAATTTAGATCATCAAAATTACTTAAAATCTATTCATGAAGACAATAACTAGGTTTGCTCCAAGTCCAACTGGACATTTACACGTGGGTGGTGCACGAACTGCATTATTTGCTTGGCTCCAAGCAAAGGCTGCTGACGGTAAATTTCTTTTGAGATTTGAAGATACCGATCAAGAAAGATCTAGCAGTGAATTTATAACTTCTATTAATGACAGTTTGGCTTGGCTTGGAATTGAACCTGATGAACCTCCAATCTTTCAAAGTAAAAATTTAAAAAAACATAAAAAAATTGCATTTGAATTACTTGAATCTGGGAATGCTTATTCTTGTGATTGTTCTCAAGAACGACTTGAAGAGGTGAGGAAAGCACAAATTGCAAAAAAATTAAAACCTAAATACGATGGTTTGAATAGAGACAAAAATTTATCTCATGAAGAGGGTAATGTCATAAGGTTTAAAATGCCTCAGACTGGCACGACATCATTTCAAGACGAAATCTTGGGCAATATTTCTGTTGAAAATAAAGAATTGGATGACTTTATAATTTTAAGATCAGATGCCTCCCCGACATATAATTTTTGTGCCGCTATAGATGATAAAGAAATGAACATATCAACGGTTATACGTGGTGATGATCATATTACTAATACCCTAAAACAAATAAACATTCTCAATGCTCTTGATTCTACTATTCCAAATTATGCTCATTTGCCAATGGTTCTGTCTTCTGATGGAAAGAGATTATCAAAAAGAGAAGGGGCTGTTGATATAGACGAATATCGAAAATCAGGTTATTTAAAGGAAGCGATGATAAATTATTTGATGAAATTAGGCTGGTCTTACAACAGTAAAGAAATTTTTACACAAAAGGAATTAATTAAAAATTTTAAAATATCGGATGTCAATTCTTCTGCAGCTAAATTTTCTCAGGAATTATTAGATTTTTATAATAATCATTATTTGAGAGAGTACGAAATTAGTGATTTGTTTAAGTACATAGACAATAATTTTTTGTTACCAGATAAATTTGTAAAAAATCCCAAAAAGTTAGAGATCATTAATTTGTTAAGAGAAAGCGCAAATAATATTCCACAAATTATAGAGAGTTTATCCATTTTTTATTTAGAGCCAAATTTTAATAAAGAATTAATATCTCAAATAAAAATTGATCCAGATTTACTTTTAAATTTTAAAAAAGAACTCAATGAAGTAAATTTTAACGATAAACTTCTTATTGGTGTTTTCATTGATAATTTTCTCGACGAAAATAATCTTAAATTTCCTGCATTAGGCAAACCATTACGTTTAATATTGACTGGCAAATCTAAAGCACCCTCTATAACTGACCTACTTTTTTTAATTGGTAAAGATAATTGTTTAGCCCGTATAGAAAAATTTTTAAGTACGTAACACACTTTCTTTTATTAACGTTTTTGAGTTGTGGAGGAGGTGGAGGGAATGTTGCTTCTGAAAGTGGAAACATTCAACTGCAGTCTACCCCACAGCAGACTTATAGTTATTCTTGGAAAACCGCCTTACCCGAGACGGTTGGCCTTTCAGCATCAGCGGTTCAAAACGCATTAGACTACGCAACATTTGATGGACTTTATACTCAATCCGCCATAATTGTAAAAGACGAAAAAATAGTTGGTGAAAAATATAGATCAATATCAGAATTGGAGAAAAATAATTTAATCTCAGCCCATCCTTCACTAACAAAATCTTTTCTAGAGGCAAAATTAGGGTCACAGGACTCAGATTCCTTAGTAAATAGTTGGTCAGTAGGCAAATCTTTTACGAGTATTCTTTTTGGTATTGCAGAATCAAAAGGACTTTTATCCATCAATTCAAATGCATCTGATTACATTAATGAATGGATAGGCGACGAGAGAAAAAATATAACAATTAAGAACTTACTCGACATGAGATCTGGACTCCATCAAGGATGTTTCAATGCTTCTGAACCTGACGAGATTGGAAATTGTGCAGATTTACCCGCATCTTCAAGTATAGGAGGTGGAAACATTGCTAGGGCAACAAATCAACTCGTAGGTTGTATTAATCAAACTTTTAATATTCCATTACATGGTCAATATAATCCCTTAGATCAAAATTCTTATTACCTTTATTCAAATTGTGACACTATGATATTAGGAGAGATTTTTTATCGTGCTATTAATCAAAACATCAAGGATTTTGCTCAAACACATCTTTTTTCGAAATTAGATATTACCGCTTATTGGTGGAAAGATAATTCAATCGGCGGGCAAAATAATGGGAATTTCTTAACTTATTGTTGCATTGATATGACGGCTAGAGATTTTTTAAAAATAGGTCAACTTCTTTTAAACGATGGATTATGGAATGGCGAGAGAATATTATCATCTGCTTATGTACAAAAAATAAAAGATTTAACGACCTATGGACTAAAATTCTGGTATACACCAGAGGCAACATTTTCTTCTCCAAATCCATCTTTCGATAAATTGATCTCTGCTGTGGGTTTTGATGGGCAATATGTGTTTATAGATTTTGAAAACAAAATGTTAATTTCAAGAAATAGCTTATACTATCCATCACTAGATATATCCGACGAAAGAAAAATGTCCGCTGGAACTTTAGGATCAACAAATTTTACAGTAACCGCTCCAACAATAATTACAACTAATGGCGAAACTAGACTTACACAAGTTTTTAGCCCTACACAAATGGCTAATTTTCTTTATACGCAATGATTGATAAAAAATTACTAAACATCCTAGTTTGTCCGGAATCAAAAACTGAGTTAATTTTAATTGGAAACGAATTGATTTCTATAGAAAGCAAACTGGCATATCCAATAAAAGATGGAATTCCTATTTTATTAAAAAATGAAGCCAGAAAAGTTTCCTCAGAGGAAATAGACAAAATTAATTAATCTAGTTCTGCCAAGTCTCTTTTTAGTTGATCGCTGGCCAAGCTTGCGTGGTTAAGAATATTTCTCGCCATTGATGATTCTTGTTTTTCGGAAAATCTTTTAAATATTATTTTTCTGGCATCATGTACTTTTACACTTTTCATATCTGCATAAAAAGCTGATTCTATTAGATGTGCTGCTAGCTCATGTTTTCCATCATTACTACATTCTAATGCCTTTGAGATAATCGGATCGATGCCTCCAGATAATTCTTTCCAAATTGTAGCTTCTTCGTTTCTTGGTGAGGGGAGAAGTCTGTCATATTCTCCATCCCACCATCCACCATACCTTCTCCAAACCATTCTTATAAGAAACTGAGGATCGTCGTAAACCGGTCTCAACCAAGCATGTTTCATTAAATTATCAGAAAATTTAACTTCATGTAATATTTCATTAAGTCTTTTACCTTTATTCATGAGAGAAAGAGTTTGATCTTCAATTGACCTGAGAAACTCAGAAGTTGTAGTCAAGGCAATTTCTATTCTTTCCTTACCAAATACTGGAAAGCCATGCCCAGGAAGAAGAATCTCTGATTCTAACTCATTCATTTTATCTAACGCATCAGCCCAGTCAGAAATATATCTTTGAACTTTTTGAGGATTTCCTCCATTTGGCACAGCCCAAATAAATAAATCACCTGGAGCTAAAATTTTTGCTTCTGGAATGTGCACCCAAGTATGATCATCTGTCTCGCCTCTTGCGTGGAATAAATTGAAAGTAAAATTACCTTGCTTAAATGACATCTTATTTTCATAAGTTTCGTCAGGATACCTATACGATGAAGGCCAAGAAAATTTATCTGAATCTATTGCAAACTGTCTTCTGTTGATCGCCGTATTCCAACCCTGTGTTTGTATATACCTATCAAAGTGTTCAGGAGTTAAAGAATGCGAATAAACTTTTGGAAGTGGTAAGTTTTTTTCTTTGCACTCCTCATCAAATTTTTGAACAGCAAAAACATGGTCAACGTGATGATGACTAAATATTGCTTTTTTAAGATACTCATCTGGTCTCCATTTTTTAGTTCTTGATCATTAAATTTTGCCGGATATCTTAAGGCTCTTACCTTCCCTTGGTGATCACTTTCGATAGTTTTAAACAACTCATTAGCTTGAAGTTGAGGATGTTCCATTAACTCTTT
>QCAB01000008.1 GCA_003282105.1 SAR86 cluster bacterium AG-339-G14 | reverse complement strand
GGCGCCTTTGAGTCAGTAAAATAATATAAGGTAAAATTCTTGTTTTTTTTTGTTAATATAATTATTCTTCGAAAGTATGGGGTAAGACTATGTCAAGTAAAGTATACGTGATTGCTAATTTTGAAATTGAGGATGCAGAAAATTTTCGTAATTATGAAAAAGGTTTTTTTGGGATTTTGAAAAAACATGGTGGTGAATTTATAACATTTGATGATACTCCTGAAAAAATTGAAGGCGAAGGCTTAAAAGGTCGAGTTGCAATGTGGACTTTTAATTCAAAAGACGAATTTGACAAATGGTACAACGATGAGGAATATCAAAACTTATCGAAAGAACACAGACATCCAAATTCAATCATGCATAATCTATCTGTTATCAAAAGTATAGGATGAAATCACAAGTAAAATAAAATTTAAAATAAATGAAAGCCTATCAAATTGTAGAAAACGGAAAGCCTTTAAAAGAAAAAAATATTGAAACTCCAAAACCTAAAGGAAAAGAAGTTCTAATAAAAACCATTGCATGCGGAGTTTGCCATTCAGACGTTCATATACATGACGGATACTTCGATTTGGGGGGTGGCGCTAAGCTTCCTACTCCACTTTTGGAGCCACTAACAATGGGTCACGAAGTTTTTGGAAAAATAGTAGATACCGGAGAGGAAGTATCAAAAGTAAAAATTGGAGAAAAGTATGTCATTTATCCTTGGATTGGATGTGGAGATTGTGAACTATGTAACAACGACAAAACTCATTACTGCATGAACAATAGTAACATTGGTATTAATGTTAGTGGGGGTTATGCTGATCATGTTTTAGTTCCAGATGAAAAGTATCTTTTTGACGCTGGTGATACGCCGGATAGTCTAGCTGGAAGCTACGCATGTAGAGGGCTCACAGCTTTTAGCGCTTTACGTAAAGCTGAACCTTACCCACATGATAATTCACTGATAATCGTTAGTGCTGGAGGTTTAGGATTATTGGCATTAAAAATAGCAAAGGCAGCGTATGGTATCAATCCCATAGTTGTAGATATAGATAATGATAAGCTAAAAATTGCGAGTGATTTAGGAGCATCCTTAACTATAAACTCTCTATCTGAAGATGCATCGAAACAAATTATGGAAGCTACCAAAGGTGGTGCTAAATCCATAGTGGACTTCGTCGGAGCAGAATCTTCAGTAAATTTGGGTTATCAATGTCTTAGCAAAGGAGGTAAACAAGTTGTTGTAGGTTTATTCGGAGGAAAAATTACTATTCCTTTACCCCTTCTTACTCTGACTGAAAAAAAAATAATGGGATCTTATGTAGGAAGTCTAAATGAAATGAAAGATTTAATGAAGTTAGTTTCAGCAGGAAAAATTGAACCTGTTGAAGTCGAATCAAGAAACATTTCTGAAGCTACAAAAACCTTAGAAGAAATGAAATCAGGTAAGCTTCAGGGCTTGGTTTCTCTCACTCATGAATAAGAATATGGAAAAAGTTTGCTTAGTTATTGGCGCTGGAGCTGGGATCGGAGGGACAGTTGCTAAAAAATTTGCCTCCGATGGTTATTATGCATACCTCGCGAGAAGAACAGATGAAGAAGGTTTAAATAGACTAATAAAAGAAATCGAAGATGCAGGTGGCAAAGCCTCAGGCTCTCTTTTAAATGTTATAGAAGAAAGTTCTATCGAAGATTTAGTTAATAAAATTGAATCAGAAATTGGTCCTATTGATACAGTGATTTATAACATCGGCGCACAAATTGGGGATCGAGCTTTGGCCGATACAAGTTATAAAGCTTTTGAAATGGGCTGGCGCATGGCAACTTTTGGTTTATTCAGGCTCGCCCAAGTGCTCACCCCAAAGATGAAAGAAAGACAATCTGGCAATATTATTGTTACCTCTGCTACATCAGCAGTTCGTGGCAATGGCGGTCAGCATTCTCATGCTGCTGCAATGGGCGGAAGACGAATGTTGTGTCAGTCTTTAAACGCGGAATTTTCTAAAGATGGAATTCATGTTGCACATGTAATTATTGACGGTGCTGTAGATGCTCCAGATACTTTAGGAAAAATGTTAGGCCCTGAATTATTTGAGCAGTTCAAAGAAAAGAAAGGTGAAAACGGTATGATAATTCCTGAGGAAGTAGCTGAAACATACCTTTTTATTGCGAAACAAAAAAAATCAACTTGGACTCACGAAATTGACATCAGAGCTTTTTCAGATCAAGCTTGGTGGAATCATTAATGTTTGACTAATCCTAATTATGAAAATAATTTCAATTCTTTTATTACTTATCTCCCCTTCTTTACTTGCAATGCATCATGGAAAACTTGATGTAATAGTTTTTGCTATTGATTTAGAAATTAACCAAGGAAAGGAAGAAAGTGCAGTCAGTTTTGTTTCAAACATTACAGAAAACGTCAAAAATAATGAACCGCAAACTTTGGTTTACCAATATCACTTCTCTGACGAAGAAAACAAAGTCTTTTTGTTAGAAATATATCCAAACAACGAAGCAGCTTTATTCCATATGAAAAATTTTACTGGCAGTAAGTGGGAAGCAGGATTTGTTGAAAACTTTACTATTAAAAGTGCTTCAATCTTAGGAAATGCAAGTTCAAAGCTTAAAGAAGCCTTAGGTCCTTACACAGAAGATTTTCGGAGTAATCTTTATGGTTTCGACAGAGTTGCAGGTGAACTCGGTGAAGAAATCTCTAAAATTAAGTAAATTTTAACTTATAAAGTCGTTCAATCTTTCATAAGCATTTATAAAATCTTCTTTAAACTCTTGAACTACGTCGCTAGCTGAGATACTTTGATTCATTAATCCAACGCCTTGGCCAACCCAATAAGTTGCTAGGTCTTTTGCACCATCGTGTCCTCCTGCTGCCAGTTTATTAACTTTTTGCAATGCTGGCTCAGCAACCATTGGTTGCAAAGGCATTGGTAGAGGTTCTGGAGCTGTCTCTGACTCCCATGCTTCCGTCCAAGGTGTTACTAATTGCCTAGAATGCTTACCAGTTCTACTTCTAGATCTTACCGTTTGACTTGAATTTGCAGCCACCATTTTCTCTTTTACAATTGGATCAACTTCTGACTCGATTGTGGTCAACCAAACCGACCCACACCAGGCTCCTGACGCTCCCATTGCCATAGCAGCAGCCATCTGTTTACCAGTCACAATTCCGCCGGCAGCCAAAATAGGTACATCTCCGTAAGGTTGAATAGCTTCGTGCACTTCAGGGATCAAAACCATCGTGGAAACGCTCCCACAGTGTCCTCCAGCTTCAGTTCCAGAAACGACAAGAATATCAACTCCAGCTTTCACCTGATTGATAGCGTGTTTTGCTGTTCCCAATAAGGCTGCGACCTTGCAATTATTTTCTTTACCCATCTCAATCATCCAATCTGGTGGAACTCCAAGAGCATTGGCAATAATTTTTATAGGGTGATTAAAGGCAACGTCTAGCAAAGCTTTAGCTCCATCGGATTGAGTATTTTCAGCAAATCCTGATCCTGCGGTATCTATTTCTCTTAATTCAGGAGAATCAATACCATGTTTTTCTAGAACATCGGCCCTAAAATCAGCATATTCTTGAGGTATCATTTTTGCCAATTTTTCAGGATCAAACTTTTCATCCTTGCCAACCATTTTGTTTGGAATGAGGACGTCGACTCCATAAGGCTTTCCATCAATGTGGTCATCGATCCATTTCAATTCTTTTTCAAGTTGTTCCGGCGACATTCCGACAGCTCCTAGAACACCGCAGCCCCCTGCTTTCGAAACAGCAACTACTACGTCTCGGCAATGCGAGAAAGCTACTAGAGGAAATTCAATTTCTAACATCTCACAAATTGGTGATTTCATTATATTTCTCCTTTCTTTTAATTTTCCTTTCAATCTATATTAAGTTTATACTGGCAAAATATGAAGCCTTTTTCTTCAATATTTTTTACGCTTCTTTCTCTCTCAATTGGCTTTCTTTTCACTTTAGCTATTTCTGCTAACTCTGTTCTCTTCGCTGACATCCCAATAATGTATATCGTTACTCTGTATATATTTATCTTGCAGTGGATAATTTTTATTCCTTCTTATGTTTATCAAACCGAGCATTATTATGATCTAACTGGCTCAATGACCTATATAACTGCTATTTTATTAGTTACCTTATTTTCCCAAGAGATAAATTTAAGAGATGTATTAATTTGTTCTCTTATTTTAATCTGGGCAAGTAGATTGGGTTTATTTCTTTCAAGAAGAGTAAAAAATGCTGGCGAAGATAAAAGGTTTAAACATATTAAGCCCAATTTCTATCAATTTTTGATGGCCTGGACTATTCAAGGACTTTGGGTACTGATTACTGCAGGAATGGCCTTTGCTGCTTTAAGTTCTCAGAGAGAAATAGGTATCGACGTCTTTGCTGTCACTGGTGGAGTAATTTGGTTATTAGGTTTTGTGATTGAAGTAATATCAGATCAACAAAAAAGTAAATTTAAAAATAATCCTGAAAATGCAGATAAATTTATTCAAAGCGGTCTTTGGTCTTGGTCCAGACACCCTAATTATTTTGGAGAAATTGTTTTATGGATTGGAATTGCCGTTATTGCCTTCCCAATCATTGAAGGTTGGCAATATGTAGCGCTTATTTCTCCGATTTTTGTCTTTTTTTTACTGACGATGGTTAGCGGTGTTAACCTTTTAGAAAGACAGGGAATGCAAAAGTGGGGTCATGAGGAGGATTATTTGAATTACCTAAAAAGAACAAGCTCCTTGATCCCCCTTCCACCTAAGAGTTAAAAACTTCACAATTTTCTTAAATTTCCATAATTTAGTTATTCTTCGAATTTATAAGATTTAGATTTCTTAAATGCTTCTCTTTCAAAGAGGGAATCCGTCCATCGCTTAATGTTTGGCTTAAAAGCTTGATGTATGCCTAGAGAATCTGCCAAAAGTATTGCGTAACTAACGCATATGTCTGCAATAGTAAATCTATCGGAGCATAAATACTCTTTACCATCTAAAGAAGTTTCTAAAAGTTTCAATCTTGAAACAAACCATCTGCTGTAACCATCAACTGCAGCATCTGCAACTCCAGGCTCTTGAAGCTTATATCTCAAAACAACTGTTTGTGGGAAAGTTAACGTTGCGTCTGCATGATAAAGCCAATTCAAATAAGTGGGATAATCCTTTTCATCTGGCATCACCCTTAAGTCAGACGGACCATATTTTTCTACCAGATATTGAGACATTGCAACCGATTCAGTCATTTTCACATCTCCATCGATCATGTAAGGAATTGTTCCGAGCATGTTTACCTCGAGATACTCTTTCATGAATACTCTTGGAGGAAAAGGCATCATTGTTAATTCGTAATCCAGACCCATTTCTTCAGCCGTCCAGATTGGTCTCATCGCCCTTGAACTTTCTGTTGCCCAGATTTTTATCATAATTATTATCCCCAGATTTGTATCAAACTATTTAGAAAAGTAGAATAATTATAACTTAATGAGAGGAATATTATGATTGGAGCAATTGCAAAATTAAAAATAAAAGATAATGAATTAGATAATTTCAAAGAAGTAATGAGAAAACTTGTACAAGCTGTATCTGAAAATGAACCCGGGTGTGAATATTATGAAATGCATGAAACATCTGATCCCCAGATTATTATGATGATAGAAATTTACAAAGACGAGGAAGCCCATGCCAATCATACTCAAACCGAGCATTTCCAAACTATTGCGATGGAGCTAGCACCCTTTTTAGATGGCGCGCCAGAGATAACTACTCATAAGCTAATAAGCTGAGAAAATATTACTTACAAGCCGTTGAAAACGGCCAAATAGAATTTGATGAAAACCAAATCAAATTAATTGAAAAGTTAGAACCTAAATTAGTTAATTCAGAAAGACATACTTTTCCATTAAGTATTTTTAGGAAATCTAGACTTCCCAAGAGTATTTATATCCACGGAGAGGTTGGAAGAGGCAAAACTTTTTTAATGGACTTATTTTTTAAAGAACTCAAGTCCAAAAAAAAAATAAGACTACATTTTCACAGATTTATGAAGCTTCTTCACGAGGATTTAAATAAATTAAAAGGCCAAAAAGATCCTATCAATAAAATAGTTAAAAATTTGACTAAAAAATATTCTTTTTTTTGTTTTGACGAATTTTTTGTTGAGGACATCGGAGATGCCATGCTTTTGGGTAAATTTATGCAAGAATTTTTTAAATCTAAAGCTTGTTTTATCACAACGTCTAATTTGGAACCTTCAAGGCTTTATGAAGGCGGGCTGCAAAGAAAATTATTTCTTCCGGCAATCCAAGCAATTGAAGCCAATTGCGAAGTTTTTAACCTAAACTCAATAAACGATTATCGCTTAAGAACTTTAGAGCAAAATGAATTATTTTTTTTTCCAACCTCAATAATAGTTAAAGAAAAGTTAGAAAATATATTTAACTCTTTGAAGGGAATTAATGAAATACAAATAAAACAAATTGAGATTCTTGGAAGAAAAATTGAAATAATAAAATCCTCTAAAGGTGTTATTTGGTTTGATTTCAGCAACATTTGTTCTGCTCCGAGAAGCTCAATGGATTACATAGAAATATCTAAAGAATTTCAAACTTTAATCATTTCTGATATGAAAAAGATTGAGTCAGATGATGTCGCCAGACGTTTTATTAGTCTTATCGACGAATGTTACGACAGAAGAGTTAAAATAATAATCAGTGCTGAAGAAGATTTCAGAGATATTTACAAGGGAATAAATCTTAAAGAAAAATTTAAAAGAACGATAAGCAGGTTGATAGAAATGCAATCTAAAGATTACTTAAAAGAAGCTCATAAGGCTTGAATTAATTTAAGATGTCACTAGATATAATAGTGTAGAATAAATTAATTAAATGAAAGAAGTAGTCGAAACCAATTTTTCAATAGGACAAGTTGTTAAGCACAAATTTCTCGATTTTAGAGGAGTCATTTTCGATGTTGATCCCGAGTTCAACAACACAGAAGAATGGTACCAAAGCATCCCATCACAAATAAGGCCTAGTAAAGATCAACCTTTCTATCATGTCTTTGCCGAAAATGACGACGTTTTCTACACTGCATATGTTTCTCAACAAAACTTATTAGTTGATGAGTCTAATGAGCCAGTAGCACATCCTGATGTAAACGCTAATTTTGGTCCTTTTAATGGAAAAGTTTACGAAATCCTTCAAGGCGCAAGAAACTAACCTGCTAACATTACCGAAGTTATAAAAACTTCCATCGCTTTTTTTAACTCTAAATTGCTTATTTTGGTGGGAGAAATTCTCAAGTTTTGATTCTTGGGATCTTTTCCATAAGGGAATGTTGCGCCTACTGGAGTGAGTTTTAAACCAGCGTTTTCGCATAGCTTGTAGATTTTCTTAGCTTTACCTGGTTTTGAATTAAAAGAAACGAAGTAACCGCCAGTTGGCTTTGTCCAGTTGGCCATATCGGATGGTAGTTTTGAGAGATACTTTTCTACAATTTCAAATTTTTTTGACAACACTAAAGAGTGTTTATCCATGTGTTTTTCTAAAGATTTTTTATCTTTTAAAAACTTTGAATGTTTGGCTTGGTTTATTTTATCCGAGCCAACTCTAGTGTTTTGATAAAAAGACAAAAAATTAGATAAAGTTTTTTCCGAGGCAGCTAAAAAAGAAATCCCAGCACCTGCGAAAGTAATTTTGCTTGTACTTGCAAACATAACAATATTATTTGAAGTATTTGATTTTTTACAAAAATTAAAAATATTTCCAAGTTTCTTTGATTTTTTAAAATCATGAACACAATAGGCGTTGTCGTAAAAAATCATAAAATCTTTTGAAGCTTTTTTAGGAAGTCTTGCCAGACGCTCCAAAACTTTAAGAGAGTATGTTTCACCAGTAGGGTTAGAATGTTTTGGTACGCAAATTATTCCTTTTATCGATTTATCTTTTTTCACTAACTTTTCAGCATAATCCATATCTGGACCATCGCCCTTGAGAGGAACATTTATCATATTAATGCCCATCATTTCTAAGAGAGAAAAATGTCTATCGTATCCAGGCACCGGACATAAAAAAGAAATTTTTTTATAATGTTTCCAAGCTTCGCCGTTGATGCCTTTAAAGAAAAGAGCTTGAATAACCATTGAAGTCAAATTAAGACTACTAGTTCCGTTTGCTATTACGTTCTTATAATTTATTCCTAATAATATTGCGCCTAATTTTCTTGTTGAATCTAACCCTTTTATTAAACCGTAATTCCTTAAATCCTCTCCATCGAAATTAAATTTATTTTTCAAAATTTGGTCCATGGGTTCGGAAAGCTTTAATTGTTCTTTGGATGGTTGACCCCTTGTCAGGTCGAGGTTTAACTTCTGGTCCAATAATTTCTTATAATTTTTTTCTATTTCTTTTTTTGTCATAAGATTTTCATCTATTTAAAATTAGTAAATTTCTTTCCAAAGCATATTGCTCTAATTTTTTGTCTGGTGAAACTATGATACTACTCGGACAAGCTTTTATTAAAGGCAAATCGTTTATCGAGTCAGTATAAAAAACAGATTCTTCAAGGAAATAATTTTTATTTTGACACCACTCTTTAACTTTCTCTAATTTTCCAATTCCAAAAGCAGCTTTGTTTAGCACTCCTGTAATCTTATTGTCCATAACTTCGTATGATGAGCCGATGAATTCATTTATTCCGAAATATTTAGAAAATCCTTCAACAATAAAATCTAATGATCCGGATGCTATTATCCTAAAATCATTTTCATGTTTTTTGAGTAACTCAAACGTAAAAGAATCAATCAATTTTCTCTCATGAGACTCAATAAATTCTTCAACTAATTTGTTTAAGTCATTGACATTCATGCCAATCAACGGATTTAGAAGAAATGAACAATATTCATCAAAATTTAAGTTCCCTGATCTATAGTCAATTTCGAAGGCCTTAATTTTTTTCAAATAAACCTCTTCTTCTATGTATCCCTTTTCAACAGTAAATTTAGCCCAATGGAACTCACTATCGCCGCAAAGTAATGTATCGTCCAAATCATAAATTGCTAATTTTTTCATAACAATTCTCTTAACTCCTTCAATGCCAATCGATAGGCTTCTTTTTTAAAATGTATTATTTTTGCCAGAGGAAACCAAAAAGAAACCCAATCGAATTTATCGAACTCTGGTGAGACATCTTTACTCAAGTCAATTGAAAAATTTTCTCCTTTCAACTTTAGTAAAAACCAGGTTTGTAATTGACCTTTGTATTTTCCGCCTAAAACTCTTGATCTAATAGTAATAGGAATATCATATTTTATTTCCTCTTTTGTTTTACCCAAAATTTCTACTTCTGATGATTTGAGCCCTACCTCTTCATAAAGCTCTCTATACATTGCATCTTCACAAAGTTCATTTTCATCTATTCCTCCTTGAGGAAACTGCCAATTTTCTGTTCCTTTTCTTCTGCAAAGAAGAACTTGGTTATTTCTATTTAGAACAACCATTGCAACATTCTTTCTATATCCTTGCATTTACTTAAGAGTGAACTTTAAATTCAAATGTGTTTGAATCAGATAAATTGCTTGAACTGTCATATATTACCTCTGTGACTTTGACTATGTCTTTCCGATCAATTGTAATGACAGTTGTCGATCTAGTTCCGTAAATATCAGACGTGATAAATCTTGAATCAAACTCGCTTCCATGGTTTTGGTTTATTTGTTCGAAATTGAATTCATAATTTTTTTTTGGTTTTTGCATAAGTTCAATTAAATCTTGATGAGTAAAAGTTTGATTTAAGATACTTTTAAAATCCTCTTTTGCACTTTTCAATTTCTTTGTTTCTGTATTCAAAGCTCGATTACCAACGACTACTAATTCTTGATTGAAGCTTTCGATTCCTTGACTGGAAATTATTGAAAAATATTTCAAATCAGAAACAACCAAGTTAAAGCCCATGTATTTGTTTGCTTCGACTTTTTGAACATACTCCTCAGGCGACAAGGATGAATTTAAAAAATTTTTTACTAAGTCTCCTCGCGACAAAAAATTTTCTTTTGTATCTGTTTGGTAAAATTCTCTTACGTTAGTTACAGCCGCAAATCTTCCAGATTTTGTTATTCCAAGCCAAGTACCGCCTTGTTCTAAATCTTGTCCAGCTAGTAATCCGTCAAAATTATTCCACCAAAACATATTTTTTGTTTTCCGTTCGTAAAATTCGTCTCTATTTGAAGAAAGAACGAATTTATAATCGCCTAAACTTGGCTTTGACAACAAAATTAAACACATGCTTGAGAAAACTTAAGTTTATCAGAGGTCTTAGATAAGCGATAATGCGATGAAATGATAGAAATCATTATCCCTTTAATCTTACTTGGAATTTTTGCAGGATTATTATCAGGTTTTTTTGGTATTGGAAGCGGGATCATTCTTGTTCCAGCTTATATTCTCCTATTTAATTATTTAAATTTTCCTCCTGAATTCATTCCCTTGTTGGCGACCGGAACATCAATGGGAACTATGGCCATTACAATTCCAATGGCGGCATATACCCATTATCTAAACAAAAATATTAATTTAGAAATTGTGAAATACATGTTTTTAGCAGCAATTATTTCAACTATGTTCGGTAGGTATATTGCTGTCTATATTTCGGGGAGTATTCTACAGATTATAATTGCGGTCTCACTTATCTTAGCTGCAATTCAACTTGCCTTTAATTTTTCTCCAAAAAATAAAATTCCATCTTTTAGCGGAATAGAGTTATTCATGGTCGGAGGTTTTATTGCGCTGATTACTTCATTTGTTGGAATAGGTGGAGGAATTTTAATGGTTCCTTATTTTCAATTCAGAGGTTTAAAAATTCATGAAGCTGTAGGAACTTCTTCAATCATGGGCTTCTTTTTTGCATTGTCAGGATTAATTGGAGGACTTTTATTTGCACCCATTGATCTAGACGAAATAGATTTTGTTTATGGCTCGGTATTTATACCTGCAATTTTAGTGGCCGGAATATCAAGTATTTATTTTGCAAAATATGGGGCTGAGATTTCTAACAAAATGAAAGGGGAATCTTTAAGAATAGCTTTTTCAATTTTAGTTATTTTGGTTGCCATAAGGATTTTTTATATTACTTTCCTATGATCATTGATATAAATCCTGTTGCTTTCTATTTACCCATTCCCTTTGTTGGTTGGTGGCCAATTTACTGGTACGGGATTAGTTGGGTAATAGCAATCCTATCTATCCATTGGTTTGCCAAAAGAAATATTGCCACTAATGCAAATTTCACTGAAGAGCATGTCGAAGACTTTTTGTTTTATGGAGTTTTAGGAGCGATTATAGGAGGAAGACTTGGTTACATGCTGTTCTATGGAATGGATCAAATATTATCTGATCCATTTTCCATTCTCAGGATTTGGGAAGGTGGTTTGTCTTTTCATGGAGGGCTATTTGGAGTAATTGTTGCATTCTTGATCTTTAGTAAAAAAATAAATATTCCTTTTTTCGAATTTTCCGATCACATCGCTATAAGCTTTCCTCTAGGTTTAGGAATTGTAAGAATTGGAAACTTCCTTGGAGGAGAATTGCTTGGAAGGCCAACTGACCTTCCATGGGGGATGACCTTTTGGAGCGATCCCCTTCAGCTAGCTAGGCATCCTTCCCAGCTATATCAGGCTTTTTTAGAGGGGCCTGTGTTATTTTTTATAATGTATTTTCTATTTAAGAAAAAGATGCCTCGGATGGCATTGTCGGGTTATTTTCTAGTATTTTATGGTTTTTTTAGAATCATAACTGAACAATTTAGAACACCGGATTCTCATATTGGATTTGATTTATTTGATATGATTACCCGTGGTCAGATTCTTTCTTTACCAATGGTTTTGGCGGGAATTATCTTATTAATATTTGCTTTCAATAAAAATAAAAATGCAACAATATCTTGATTTAATGCAAAAAATACTCGATGAAGGAGTTGAAAAATCTGATAGAACTGGAACAGGAACAAAAAGCATCTTTGGTCATCAAATGCATTTTGATCTAAGTGAAGGCTTTCCCCTCGTAACCACTAAAAAAATACACTTAAAATCAATAATCCATGAACTCATATGGTTTCTCAAAGGTTCTACAAATATTAAATATTTAAAAGAAAATGGAGTATCGATATGGGATGAATGGGCTGACGAAAATGGTGAGCTTGGTCCAGTTTATGGTGCTCAATGGAGATCATGGCCTAATCCAGGAAAAGAACCAATTGATCAAATCAGAAATCTAATTGAAGGTTTAAAAAATGATCCCGATTCTAGAAGGCATATTGTCAGTGGCTGGAATCCAACCTTAATTGATCAAATGGCTTTGCCACCTTGTCACACTCTCTTTCAATTCTACGTAGCTAACGGAAATCTTTCCTGTCAACTTTATCAAAGAAGTGCAGATGTTTTTTTAGGAGTACCTTTCAACATAGCCTCATATGCCCTCCTAACTCACATGGTTGCTCAGGTCTGTGAATTAAAACCATACAGATTCGTTCATACTCTTGGAGACGCTCACTTATATTTAAACCATTTAGACCAAGCAAATCTTCAATTAACTAGAGACCCAAAAAATTTGCCCCGTTTAAAATTAAATAAAAAAGTTAAGGAAATATCTGACTTTAAATATGAAGATATAGAAATTTTAGACTATGAATTCCACCCATTAATTTCGGCCCCAATAGCTGTTTGATGAAGCTTACAATCGTAGCAGCAATAGCAAAAAATAACGTAATTGGAAAAAATAATTCTTTGCCATGGCATATCCCAGAAGATCTGAAAAGATTTAAAGAACTTACCTCTGGAAGTCCAGTAGTCATGGGGAGAAAAACTTATGAATCTATTGGACGCCCTTTACCAAACAGAATGAATATAATTCTTACAAAAAAAGGATTCCAAACTTTAGATGAAATAAAAGTTTTTAAACAAATAAACGAGTTGTTAACTTTCCTTAATGCTCTTGATCAAGAGATTTTTATTATTGGAGGCTCTGAAATTTACAACCTGTTAGAGCCGCACTGTTCCAAGATGGTGCTTACACATGTAATGAAAGAATTTAAAGGAGATGCTTTTTTTTCAATTGATTTAGACAATTGGAAAGAGGTAAGCAGTGAAAGTTTTACCGATGAAAAAAGCAAAATTGAATGTGAAATTAAAACTTATATCAAAGATTAACTTTCTTCAAGATCCCTCCTTCGTTGCTCTAAAATTTTGACTCTCTTAGCTTCTTTTTCTGTATAAGATAGCCATGTAAGAGCTTGTGCTCTAAGCTTGTCTTGTTTCTCTTCTTTTAATTTTTTGTCCTTTATTTTTAAGTCGGTTAGCCTATCAAGAGCTTTTCTGAAAAAAATTGTAGCATCGTCAAAATTTTGTTTTTCATAAGATACTTGACCTAAAAGAATATTCACTGTGACCGGATCTTTTAATTTTCCTTTCTCCAAACCTAACTTTAAAGAGTCCATTGCTAAATCGTATCTATCCGTAGCTAAATAAAGTTGTCCCAAAAAGACAAATAACTCGCCTTCTTCTGACTTTTCAGCTGCTTCCTTGTAAAGAGGTTCAGCCTTTTTTAATTCTTGAGACATATGCCAACCTTGAGCCAGCATCTTTATATTCTTTTCTTTTCTTTCTACAAACTCTTCATCAACACCATATTGGAGAGCTTTAGCAGCTTTAAAAGGTGCTTCCGCTCGCATTAATAGTTGATACAAAGCTATATATTCTGATTCTTTGTCCAACAATCTTTGATCGTGAGCTGCTTCCAATGCTGAAAGCTGGTTAGATTCTTGCTGCAAAGTCCCATACAAAGATGAAAGTTGAACCCAGTATCTTTTTTTAGGATAAAAATCTACCAACTCTTTATAGAGAGGCAACATTTCATCAGTTTTTTGAGCCTCATTGTATAAAGCCAATAAAAGATTGTAAGTAGATTCTCTCGGCTTAGAATTATTTGCTTTTGCAACACACATGGCAGTGTCTGCGTTTCTCAAAGCCATTCTCTTTTCATTCAGTTGCCAGTGAGAAGCGGCCATTATGTCAAATCCTGTTGAGCTAGGATTAGACTCTATAGAAAGCCATTCTTTCATTGTTTCTATAGATTTTCTGTATTCTTCTCTAGAGTAGGCAATTTGAGCTAGACTGAAAATTACGTTTGCTCTTAGCCTAGGATCTGCTTCTTCAATTTTTAAAAAATTATAATAGTCTTTTTCTGCTTCTTTTAATTTATCTTGACTGAAATGTACATAAGCATAGTAATACCACATTTGGGCTTTATCTACATTGGTTAAGTCTTCAGAAATTTTCATTTCATCTAGTATTTCAAGAGCAAGTAGTAAGTCATCCTCTTCTAAAGCAGGAAATAATCTTTTTAAGAACCTTTGTGCTTTTTGACTAGGTAATTTTGCAACACGTCTTTTTGGTTTTTTAGCGATTTCGTAATCTTTTAGACATTTTTCAATGGTGTATCCAGGAAAATTAAATTTTCTTTCTTCTTTTTCTTGTGCAACCAAAAATGAACTAAGAAATAAACAGACAAAAAATATTGAATAAAAACTTAAAACCCTCATCAAATCATCTCCAAACAGTTTTGTGGAACATAGCCCGGCCCTTTTCCTTCACCTTCCAAAATAAAAGTTATTCTTTGCCTCACCCCCTCTACAGCTACGGCAACACCGTCTCTAATAAGAGGCTTATATTTATATCTTAACGCAGCTCTTGTTGCAGCTCTATCGAAAATTCCAGGAGGATTAGCTTCTATGACTGTTGGCTCAGATACAGCTCCTAGAGGAGTAACTGTATATTCTAGAAGCACACATCCCTCGATTCCTCTTTCTGCAGCTCTTCTAGGATATTGCGGCGGAACTTGGAATATTGGAACATAAGAGCCATCCGCAAAGACCCCTTGTCTTTTGGCCTTAAAATTAAAATTCAAATTCATAGCGTCGTCAAAGTCATCAACTGTCTCAATGTCAACATCTGGAGGCAGTTGATCCGGCTCAGGTTCAGCCTCATCAGGTCTTTCAAAATTATCAATTAATTCCAAATCTTTTGGGGGCATTACAACGTCTACGATTTTTCGAGTTTTTACGTCATCTAATGAGACGTCTCCAGTTGCAATTAGAACTGCCATTAACATCAAAGAGGCGATTGATATCGTAGTACCGGCAGCGGCAGCAAGCCCATATTTCTGGTAAACGTTATCTAAATCAGTATTTAAAAATTTTTCAATCATTTAAAAATTAGGTTCTGACGCAATTGAAATATCAACCACTCCAGCTTCTCTAACTTCATCCATAACCGCTACTATTTTTTCGGCTGTTGATTTTACGTCTGCTTGAATGACTACCGATCCTTGTGGGTTTTCAGCGATCAATCTAATTACGTTAGCCTTGACCTGCCTCACATCAATTCTTCTACCGTCCATATAAATTTCACCTGCGGCTCCTATAGCAATTAATATAGCCGCATTTTCAGTAATCTCTGATGTCTCTGAATCTGGACGATTTATTTCTAATCCCGGTTCTTTAATAAAATTAGCTGTAACAATAAAAAAGATTAATAAAATAAAAACCACATCAAGCATTGGCGTAATATTTGGCTCTTCTGTGTCTTCTACTGCTTGATTAATTAGTGATCTTCTCATAATTTTTTTATTCGTATGTTAAACGTTCAGATAACAAATCTGTTTTTTTTCTAACGTTACTATCAAGCCATCTTGCTGCAATGCTTGCTGGAATAGCTGCCATTAAACCTGCCATCGCAGGAATTGTTGATCTCGCAACGCCGCCAGCCATCGCTTTAGCATCTCCGCCGCCAGTCACAGCTAAAATGTGAAAAACTTCGATCATACCAATAATTGTACCAAGCAAACCAAATAAAGGCGCTAAGGCGACGCAAACTCTAATAAATTCAATATTGGTTTTAATTTGTTGTTCGGCTTTTGAAATGAGCATGACTCTTATCACATGGCCTTCCCAAGATTTATGAGTCTTTACCTCTGACCATTCTTGAATGGTGTCTCTTTCAACTGTGGGATGAACAAATTGAAAATACCAAATTCTCTCAAAAATAAAAAACCACATAACTAATATCAAGAAAGCGATCAGTAGGACTACCCCGCCTCCCTTCTCAAGGAATTCAAAAAGTATTGATTGAAGGTTATAAAACCAAGCCATAGCTTAACTTGTTACTTGTTGAGTTTCTTCTGCTCGAGCTGCAACCATTCCTGTACTTTGCTCCTCAAGAACTGAAAGTATACCTTTCGAGTAATTACTTAAAGCTGCTGCCATAAAAGTAGTTGGAATTGCACTCATAAGCCCTAACATAGTTGTAACTAAAGCTTCAGATATTCCTCCCGCCATAGTTTTTGGATCGCCTGTGCCAAACAAAGTTATAGCTTGGAAAGTATTAATCATTCCAATTATTGTTCCAAACAAACCTAGAAGAGGTGAAATAACAGAAATTAATCTCACAACCCAAATGTACTGATCAATGGACTGTCTTTCTGTAAGAATTTGTTCTGCTAATTTTAATTCGAGAGTTTCTGTGTCAGTTTTATTTTCATTGGCAACAGTAAAAATCCTTGAAAGCGGATTATCAGAGGATTCTTCACCGCTGACTTCTTTTTTAATCGCGCTATTTATTGTAAATAAGGAATAGAATCTCCAGGCAAAAACTCCTGTAGCAATTAAGAAAAGAAGAATTATTGTGTAACCAGTAATTCTTCCGTATTGAATTTGTTCAAAAAAAGACGGTAAAGATATTAGATTTACTAACAAAGCTCCGCCTTGAGGACCAGTTGGATCTAATGCAAATTGAACAAATCCGGAATCTTCATCAAAGATATCATAGGATCCATCTAAAAATCTGCTGGGTTGTTTTGGCAAGGTTTCATATGCTCCTCTGCCTTGAAGATAAGTAAGATACTCTCCCTCAGATACAACGTTAAAATTACCTATTCGGACAACTTCCTCTAAAGAAGCATCACCGTTATTGTCTATTACTGTAGCAGTGAACTTTTCTACACTACCTGACGCGACAAGCTCTCTTGAAAGTTCATACCAAAGCTTTTCCAATTCTTCTATAGTAGCAACGCTAACTCCTTCTCCCATTTTCTTAGCAAGATCATCTAAGAATATTTCTCTATCTTGGCCGAATTGACCAGAGGTAAGAGAGGTTTCAAAAGTTGCTTGAGTATCAGACGCAACGCCTTGAAGGTGACCAAAAGTTTCATAAAGCGAACCCAATCTAGTCTTTAATTGATCTTCTAACAAAACGAGCTTAGCGTCATTAGCTTCAAAGGTAGTTTCTAAACGAGACGCTTCTGCTTCTAGACGAGCTCTTTCAGCTTTAGCGTTTGCTAAAAGCGTTGCCTGTCTATTCTTTTCTTTAATAAATCTCTCTTCTCTCTCAGCCGCTTCCTCAGCCTCTGCAAATCTTCCTTGTTTAACTAGTTCTAAAAGTTGATCTAGATCTAATGCTATATTTTCAGGTTTATCGTCGCTTTCTTGAGTAAGTAAGAATCCCGAAAATGACAGAAATAAGAATAAAGATAATTTGACTATTGTTTTCATTGAATTACCTCAGCGGCTGGTACTGGCAATTCGAGCATTCCAACTGTCTTCAGTTTTTTTGCCATAGAAATTCCATCTCTAACAGGTCTTTGATACCTTCCAGGGAGACTTTCCCAGCTTTTGGTCTCCTTATTCCAAATTCCTGTTTCGTCTTGGTCAGTAGTTTGATAAGCCAGCACCATTCTGCCAACTCTTAAAATGTTAACTTCTCTTTCTTGGTCATCAATAATAACCGTATCTTTATAAGTATCTATTTTCCGACCGTACTCTGCTTCAACATTAAATCCTTCTAAAACTTGTCTGAGTTTTTCAGCAGGAGAAACCGTAGGATTGTCTAAAGCGTCTTGAATAAATTTTAGTCTTTCTGTCCTTTCACCTGTTCTGAAAGGAAGGTCTAGCTCAACAAATTTAGTTAGTCCCTCGTGCATTCTTCTTGATAGAGGAGGAATTTGCCTTTGCAGTACAGCTGCATATTTCATTGTTTCTTCAATTTCTTCCATCCTAGCAATCTGTCTTTTGATTTGTTTTTTCTTTTGAGCGTTGTAAACCTTTAACCCCTCAATTTGTTTTGTTACGCCTTTATATTCTGAAGAATCTTGATCTATTTTGACTTGAGAAGAATCAATTTTTTCTTGGGATACTGCAGCATTATCTGCTCTAACTTTATTTTCTTGTAAAACGGGATCTACTTGAGACAAGAGATTAAAAGAAGCTAAAAGAAAAATAGTGGGCAAAAATTTATTTGTTTTTAAAAATGACATCTTCTCCTCAATTTTTACAAAAAAAAGGGGACCCAGTAAAAAAATAACTTAAATTGCCCCTTTCAAGTCTCACTTTAAGTAAAATAAAATTATCTTGCAACAATTAATGTACTTAAAAATTATAGCGGACGATTTTAACCTCTCTTCGTCCAAAAATCCAAAAAAATGACTATAGTCCAAACTAATGAATTTAGAACTGGAATGAAGATTATTATTGATAATAACCTCTGTGAAATTATTGATCATCAATTCCATAAACCCGGTAAAGGGCAGGCGGTAATGAGGGTAAAATATAAAAATCTTTCTACCTCTCAAGTATTAGATAAAACCTTCAAGACTGGGGAAACAGTTGAAAAAGCGGATATTGAAATTTCAAAAATGCAATTTCTGTATTCGCAAGAAGATCAGCTAGTATTTATGAACTCTGAGACTTTTGAACAAACTAATGTAGAAAAAAAATTAATTGAAGAAAAAGTAAATTGGATGACCGAAGGAGAAGAATATGAAATATCAATATGGAATGAAAAAATAGTGAGTGTAGAAATTAAAAATTTTGTAGAGATTGAAATATCAGCTACTGAGCCTGGATTTAAAGGAGATACCTCTACTAATACTTTAAAAGATGCAGTTTTAATAAATGGAATAGAAATTAAAGTTCCTCTTTTTATTGAACAAGGAGATATTGTTAAAGTGGATACCCGTAATTGCGAATATCAAAATAGAGTAAATAAATGAAATCTGAAATAAGAGGTATTTTAGAAAGTACGACAAAGAAATTATTTTCTACAGAGATTGAAGCTTTTGATGTCTCAAGAACTAAATTAAAGACACATGGAAATTGGAGCTCAAATATCGCTTTAGTGCTTGGTAAAGAATTAAAAGAACAACCTAAAGTAATAGCTGAAAAAATTATTAAAAAACTTCCCGGAAAGAAGTGGCTAAAAAAAGTAGAAGTTGCAGGTCCAGGCTTTATAAATTTTTTTTTAGCAGAAGAAGCTCAGGCTTCAATTCTTAATAATGCTTTAAATGAAAATTTTTTCTTTTGTAAAACCGAGTCGCCTAAAAAATATTTAATTGAATACGTCTCTAGTAACCCAACCGGACCGATACATGTTGGTCATGGGCGAGGAGCAGCTTTTGGTTCAGCCCTGGCAAACCTTTTAAGACACTCAGGAAACGAGGTTGAAGAAGAATATTATGTTAACGATAGAGGACTGCAAACAGACATTTTAGCGCTTAGTGTATTTTTGCGTTATCAAGAACTTTTTGACCAACAAATAAAATTTCCAGAAGACTGCTACCAAGGCGAATATATAATTCATTCTGCGCAGTCGGTTAAAAAAACCTTTGGCGACAAATACGTTGTTAAGGGGAATTCTTCAATACTAAGTTCTGACGTGATTCCAGAAATACTCAGGCGAATAAAAGAAGAATTTCCAGATTTCGACGAGCTAACTGTTTTTATTCTCTCCCTTCAAATAGATGACATAAAAAAAGTGCTCTCTAAATTTAGAGTGTTTCATGAGAATTGGATAAGTGAGAAAAAACTTTATGAGAAATCAAAAGGAAAGAGTATGTTCGATGAGGCTATCAATACTTTAGAAAAGAATAATTCAACATATGTATCTGATGATGCTCTTTGGTTTAAATCAAAGGAAAGAGGAGACGAAAAAGATAGAGTTTTAATAAGAGATAACCAAGATCCGACCTACTTTGCTTCAGATATTGCTTACCACAAATTTAAATTTGATAGAAAATTTGATCGCTTAGTAAATATTTGGGGCGCAGATCATCATGGTTATATTTCCAGAATTAAAGGAGCCTTAGAAGCTTTGGGTTTGAAAGGAGATTTGCTTAAAACAATTATAATTCAATTCGTTTCACTCAATCGATCTGGGAAAACTGTAAGCATGTCCACCAGAAAAGGTGATTTTGTATCCCTTAATGAATTAATTGAAGAGGTAGGAATAGACGCATCAAGGTTCTTCTTTTTAGCAAGAAAAAGTGATCAAGCTTTAGAATTTGATGTCGAATTAGCACTTAAAAAAGACAAGAACAATCCAGTTTATTACATACAGTATGCGCATGCTCGGATTTGTAGTCTATTAAAAGAAGTTGAGAAAAGAAACTTTGTAATAGATTCCGAAAACGGTCTTGAAAACTTAAATTTGATAACTGGAGAACAAGAATTAGCTTTAATTAATGAAATCGAATTATTTCAAGACACTCTTGAGCAATGTCAAATTGATTTGGAAATTCATCCTCTGTGTTTCTATTTGCGTGATTTGGCTTCTAAATTTCATTCTTACTACAATGCAAATAAGTTTATTGAAGAAGAAAAAAATTTAAGAGATGCAAAATTCACAATTGTTTTATCAATCAAAAGAATAATTACTGACGGCTTAAATATTCTTGCAATTAATGCTCCTGAGCAAATGTAACTTAAGATGAAAGAGAAAATTACAAAAATTTTTGACTCAATAGATGAAATTTCGAAAGAAAATAAATCTCAAAAAGTACAAGTCATTGCCGTAAGTAAAAAAAAGCCTTGTTCTGAAATTATAAAAGCGAATAAATTGGGAATAGAAAATTTTGGTGAAAACTACTTGCAAGAATCTTTAGAAAAAATTAAGAATTTAAAGAATGAAAAAATAATTTGGCACTTTATAGGAAAAATCCAGTCTAATAAGTGTAAAGACATTGCAGAAAATTTTGCGTGGGTTCACACTCTAGATCGGCTAAAAATCGCTGTAAAGCTAAATAAATATGTTCCAGTTGGGAAAAAATTAAAAATTCTAATACAAGTAAATTTAGACGACGACGTGAATAAGGGTGGAATTAAAAGAGAAGAAGTAGTTTCTTTTAAACAAGAAGTTCAGAAACTAAGCAATCTTGATTTTAATGGAATAATGATTATGCCTAGTGTCAATGCCGATGATGGTGAATTAAAATTTATTTATGAAGAAGCTTGGAAATTAGCAAAAGAAATTTCTGAACCCAGTGAAAAAAAATGTGAATTATCTATGGGTATGACGCGCGATTTTAAAATTGCTGTAGAGGCTGGTTCGTCAATGGTTAGAATTGGAACGGGTATTTTTGGTGAAAGAGAATAATAAAAATATAGGATTTATTGGGGCGGGAAACTTAGCTCGTCACACCATTCAAGGTTTAAAAGATTCCTATAAAATTTATGCTTTTGACCCGATAGAAGCCAAAGAAATCGTTAAATTAGGAGTCACCTATGTCCCTTTAGATGAATTGTGTGAGATTTCAGATGTTATTTTCCTTACAATTAAGCCGAATAAGACAGAAGAAATTTTATCTAAAATTAAAAACTTAATCGGGACAAAATTGATCATCTCATTCATTGCTGGAATATCTCTTGAAAAACTAAATTCTCAACTAAAGAGTTCAAATAATATTATTAGAGCCATGCCTACTCTGGGGGTAAGTAAAGGAATTAGCCCAATTGCAATTTGTTCTAATTGTGAAATTGATAAAAATGAAGGTTTAGGCATTCTTAATAAATTAGGTAGGTGCCTTGAGATTGAAGAATCAAAATTTGATGCATTCACTTCAATTTTTGGAGCTGGTCCAGCCTACATAAGTTACTTGGCAAACCTACTTTCCGAAATAGCCAAATCTAATGGATTTGATAATCCTGAACCGTGGATAGGAGATCTTTTAGGAGGGACTTTTGAAATGCACAAATCAGATGAAAGTCCATCATTCAATGATATTAAATCTATGGTTGCTTCAAAAGGAGGAGTAACTGAAGCTGCTTTAAATAAAATAGAATCGTCTGGAATCGAAGATATTTTAAAATTTGCGATTGAAGAAGCTATAAATAAATCTAAAAAACTAGGAGAAAGCTAATGGATCCATTATTTGTTTCTTCGGTTGTATCAAATTTATTATCAATTTTATTTTTAATATATTTACTTTTTAGATTTTTCGAATTGAGTTTTTTAAACCCAATTGTTAAGTACTCGTTTTCAATTTTAGAGCCGATATCTAGACCCTTGAGACTAATATTGCCAGTTGTTTTTAATATAGATTTTTCCAGTCTTGTGTTGTCTATTTTTTTTAAAGGTCTATCTTTTTATCTTTATGTTGAGAGTCAATCTTTATCGACAGATTCAATTGAGTCGATAACTTGGGCTTGTCTAAGCGTTCTTCTTACGATATCTCTAATACTAAGATACTCCTTGTTCATCTCTATAATTGGAAGCTGGGTAGCGCCAACAAGTAACAATGCCCTGCTAATTATATGCCATGGAATTACTCAGCCTCTATTGAGACCATTTCAAAGATTAACAGCCTTTGGAGGAATTGATTTTTCTCCAATAATAGTCTTTTTCATTTTAATTCAAATTGACAGAATGATTCATAACTTAAGATTTTACCTAGAACTACCTGGTTTATTTTAAAGATGTCAGAAAGCTTAGGAATTATTGAACCAAACTTCTTTCATTACAAAGAAGACTTTCATCTTGAATCTGGAAAGCTTTTGAAAGGGTTTAAGATTATTTATGAAACCTATGGATCTTTAAATGAAAATAAATCTAATGCAATTCTTATCTGCCACGCTCTGAGTGGAAATCACCACGCTGCTGGATATTCCAAGGAGGATCAAGATAAAGCCGGTTGGTGGAATGAGTTAATCGGTCCTGACAAGGCCTTCGATACTAATAAGTATTTTGTTGTGTCTCTCAATAACCTTGGTGGATGTCATGGCTCATCCGGCCCTGGATTTATCAATCCAGAGACTGGAGAAACTTACGGAAAAGACTTTCCGTTGATAACCGTAAAAGACTGGGTTAAAAGTCAAAACTTACTCCGTGAATATCTCGGATTAGATTTTTGGTATGCGGTTGCCGGAGGAAGTTTAGGAGGAATGCAAGCTCTGCAGTGGACCATTGATTATGACGAGCACATAAAGAAAAGTGTCGTAATAGCTGCTGCGCCCAAATTAAGTGCTCAAAATATTGCTTTCAATGAAGTGGCGAGGCAAGCCATAGTTACCGACCCAAATTTTGACAAAGGTAATTTCCATCCGAAAAGAGGATTGGGACTAGCTAGAATGCTTGGTCACATAACCTATCTCTCTGAGGAAATGATGAAAGAAAAATTTGGAAGAGATTTAAAAAAGGAAAAGTATGATTACGGGTTTGACGTAGAGTTTGAAGTTGAAAGCTATTTGAGATATCAAGCCGATACATTTTCAGAGAAATTTAACGCGCACACCTACTTATTGATGACGAAAGCATTAGATTATTTTGATCCATCTAGAGATTTTGGAAACGACTTAAATAAAACTTTAGAAAAAACAAATTCAGATTTTTTAGTCTTGTCATTTTCTTCTGATTGGAGATTTGCTCCTGAAAGATCAAAGGAAATTGTTAATGCACTAATTGCTTCAAAAAAGTCAGTTAGTTATGCAGAAATTAAAAGTTCTCAAGGGCATGACGGCTTTCTGTTTCCTGATGAAAGATATGTTAAAAGTATCCAAACTTTCCTTGAAAATGAATAGTATTTTAAATTCGTGGATCCAAAAAAATGCTGAAGTCTTAGATTTGGGCTGTGGTAATGGAACTCTATTGGCAAGTCTGAAAGAGACCCTAAACGTATCAGGTTACGGAATAGATATCTCAGAAAAAAATATTGAGCTATCTTTAAGCAAAGGACTAAATGTCATTGAGCAAGACATTGATAAAGGCTTAAGAAATTTTGCAGATGATTCTTTTGATGTAGTGATAATGAGCCAATCAATTCAAGCCTTGAAAAAACCTGAAAATGCTTTGAAAGAAATTGTAAGAATTGGGAAGGAATGTGTTGTAAGTATTCCGAACTTCGCTAACTTGCGTTGCAGAATGCAACTAGCACTTACAGGGAAGATGCCAGTTTCTAGCGCTTTGCCTCATGAATGGTATGCAACTCCTAATCTTCATCTTTGTTCGTTGAAGGATTTTGAAAATCTTTGTCAAAAGTTAGACGTTGAAATTATTGAAAGGAAATTAACAAACAGTTTTGGGAAATCGACAATGTTAATGAATCTAGCCCCAAACTTATTTACCGAAATTGCTTTGTATAAGTTAAAACAAAAAATTTGAAAATAGTTCTATCATCAAACAATCATGGAAAAATTAAAGAGTTTAATTTTTTATTTAAAGAGACTAAATTTAAAATTATTCCATTAAAGGAATTCTCAAAAATAGATATTCCAGAAACTGGAACAAGTTATGAAGAAAACGCATTTTTAAAAGCTAAAAGAGCTAATGAAATCTCTGGGCTTCCAGCTTTAGCAGACGATTCAGGATTGGAAGTAAAATTTTTAAAGAACGAGCCGGGAATATATTCGGCTCGTTATTCCGGTAAAAACGCAAGCGACGAGAGAAATAATAAAAAACTTTTAAAAAAAATGATCAACACGACAAAAAGGGAAGCGAAATACATATCCGTTCTATTTTTTTATGATCCAAACAATGATATCGAGCTTTATACCTATGGAGAGTTAAATGGAACGATTGGTAAAAGTGAAATTGGAGATAAAGGCTTTGGTTACGATCCATTGTTTAAAATAAAAAATAGTAATCAAACGATGGGTCAAATTAGTTTTAAAAAAAGAATGGAGTTAAGCCACAGATCGTTATCAGTTCAAAAAATGTTGAACGAGCTCAGTAAGCTTCAAAATAAATAATATTCCTTTTTTCTTCAATCGCCGATATTTCGTATTTTGTAAAAAGATCTGTTTTTTTGTTGATATGCTTTTTAATGTTCGAAAAAATTTGATTTAAGTCATTTTCTATCTCTTGAGCATAATCGTCCCAATCGGTTTTTATTCTTAAGATACTTTTGTCTTTTAATACCATCTTAAGAGAATTTAGAAAATTGTTAGATAAGAGTCTTCTCTTTTTATGTCTTCTTTTAGGCCAAGGGTCTGGAAAAAAAATTATAACCTCATCGAAAAATTTAGTGGTAGTGTTTTTTTCTAGAATCGCTTTCGCGTCTCCTTGAATTATAAAAATGTTTTCTAAATTATTTTTTTTTGTAAGTTCTAGTACTTTAGCAACGCCTGCTTCATAGACTTCTATGCCAACATGAAATGAATCTAAGCCGTTTAAGGCATTAGAAATAAGATTTTCTCCATCTCCAAAACCTATTTCTAAAATATTTTTTTTATAAGGCGAATGTTGTTTGAAATTTTCAAAGTTTTCTGACAAACAAAATTTTTGAGATGATGCATGAGAAATTAGTTTTTTTTTAGCTTTAGATAATCTTGTCCTAGGTCTAACAAAGCTTCTTACACTATTTTTCAAGAATTTATTCTACCCTCAGTTGGCGAACTTGGAGAACCTTTATCTATTTTAGGAATCCTTCCAGCAAGAAAAGCTTTCCTTCCTGAAATTGCAGCATCTTTCATGGCTTCAGCCATTAGTACAGGATTTTTTGCTCTTGCAATTGCAGTATTTAATAGCACTCCATCACAACCAAGTTCCATCGCCTGAGAAACCTCAGAAGCAGTACCAATTCCAGCGTCCACTAGGACCGGACACGAAAGTTTTTTGACTATTTGTGAAATTGCATTTGGATTAACTATACCTAAACCTGAGCCAATAGGGGCTGCTAAGGGCATAACCGCTACACATCCAAGATCTTCTAACTTCATGGCGTAATCTAGATTATCAGTACAATAAACCATTACCTCGAATCCGTCTTTTACCAATTCTTTAGCGGCTACTAACGTTTCATCCATTACTGGCAATAATGATTTAGGATCTGATAGAACTTCTAATTTAACTAAATTTGAATCTGATAAGATTTCTCTACCTAATTTGGCAACCCTGATAGCATCTTTTGCATTAAAACATCCAGCTGTGTTTGGAAGAATTGTAAATTTTTTTGGGGAAATATAATTTAAGATGCAATCAGCTCTTTTTTTTGAATCTAATTCAATTCTTCTGACTGCGACCGTTACAATTTCAGCACCAGAAGCTTGAATAGCTTCAACTGCAATTTCTTCGTCTTCATATTTCCCTGTGCCGACTAAAAGTCTTGACGAATAATCTTTTCCTGCAATTTTAAAAGATTGTTTAGACAATTACCCTCCCCCAATAGCTCTGACCAGTTCAACTTTGTCGTTTTCATTGATGAGATGAGAATCCCATGAACTTCTGAAGATTATTTCGCCATTTATTTCGACTGCCATAAATTTACTTGAAAGATCTAAAACTTTAAATAATTCACTTATAGAAACTTGCTTGTTTAATTTAAAAGACTCGCCATTCAAGACTATGCTTAATTCATGCATTTAAAATAAAGTTTAAGAAACGTAACTTTTTACTTTTTCCATGGCAGCTTTTTCAATCTGCCTAATTCTTTCTGCGCTAACTCCATACTTATCGGCCAATTCATGGAGCGTTAGTTTTTGATCTTGCAACCATCTATCGATGAGTATTTCTTTGCTTCTAGGATCTAAAGCAGAAAGAGCCTTGTGGAGTAGTTCATGGCTGTGTTCCTCAGAATTTTCTTTTTCAATAAGATCAGCGGGGTCTGAAGTTTCGTCAGCTAAGAAACCCGAAGGTGTAAAAGAAGCTTCATCATCACTTGCTTCAGTAGGCGGATCAAAAGACATGTCTGATGAAGTCAGTCTTGATTCCATTTCTTTGACAGATTTTTCATCCACTCCTAATTCGTTAGATATCGTCTTAATTTCTTCATCGGTAAGCCAATTTAGTTCTTTCTTTTGACTTCTTAAATTAAAAAATAACTTTCTTTGTGCTTTTGTTGTAGCGACTTTAACTATTTTCCAGTTTTTAATGATGTATTCATGCATTTCAGATTTTATCCAATGCACTGCGAATGAAATCAATCTAACTCCAACTTCTGGGTTAAATTTTCTGACCGCTTTCATTAATCCAACATTTCCCTCTTGGATAAGATCTGCTTGAGGAAGACCATATCCTGAATAACCTCTTGCAATGTGAACAACAAATCTTAGATGTGCCATCACCAGCTGTCTCGCAGCTTCAAGATCATTTCTATAATAGAGATCTTCTGCAAGACGTTTTTCTTCTTCTGGAGTCAAAATCGCAATGTTTTGAACAGATGATAAATAAGCCTCCAGATTTTGGCCTGGGGCTGAAACGTCCATAGGTTGTAATTCTTTACCCATAATTTCGAATTCTATAATAAAAATTAAATTATATACAAAGTCTTAAGTTGAAAAAAAAAGGTACAATTTTAGAAAAATGACAATTTTTTTATAATTTCTTCGTCTTCTTTAGACGAAACAGCAATGAATCCATTAATTTTTCTAGAAGGATCAAATTTATAAATACTCTCTTCAGAATTTTTAAAAATTATTAAGCCTTCCAAAGACTCAAGAATAGCTTGCCCTGCTGCCAAATCCCATTGATAAACAGGTCCAAACCTAGGGTAAATATTACTAATACCGCTGCCTAAATCACAAAATTTCAGAGAACTTCCTTTTTTAAGAATATCTACTTTCTTAAACTTTTTTTTTAATTTAATAAAGAATTTTTCCTCTTCTTTACTTGAATGACTGGCGCTGGCACTAACGATGCATTTTTCCTTAATTGATCTAGGGTACAAATTATAAGAAATATCGTTTTTAAATAACTTAGCAGAATTATAAACAGAGCCTATAATAATTTCCTCTTCATAAGGCTTTGCAATTGCACCAAAAATAGGTTTTTCTTCAAAAACTAAGGCAAGGTTAATCGAAAAGTTCTTAGACCCCTTTATGAATTCTTTCGTGCCATCTAAAGGATCAATCAGCCAGAAATATTTTTCATGAAAGCTTATAGGTTGGGATTCGTTTTCCTCCGACAAAATTTTAATTTCAGGAGTTAGTTTTGATACTTTCGAGATTAGAAAATCATTTATTTTTAAATCAGCTTCAGAAACAGGAGAAAAATCTTTTTTGTTTTGAACGTTAAGAGATTTAAAATTCTCAAAGTATTTTTTAGCAATTGACGATGCTTTTTTTAAAATTTTATATACGGGTTGGTCTAACTTGGAGATTTCCATGGGATTAAATGCTAACTTTAAAAATAATCTAATTAATTTACAATTAAACTTGAATTATATGCGAACTATGGAAAACGAAAGAGAATTAGTTAAAAAAGCTGAAGAAATTTCTAAAGGTCTCAAAAGACTCAGTAAAAAAAGTAGAAAAGTTGTCCTTCCTTATCATAGTTCTTATGATTTAATAGAAGAATTAGAAGACATAGCGGACAGCTTAGTCGAAGATTTAAAAACAAAAGACTAGGAGAATTAAATGACTTACGAAAGTTTTGATTTCAAAAAAGAAAATGGAATTGGTCACCTAAAACTTAATAGAGGTGAAGAATTCAATAAGATGACTCTAAATTTTTGGTATGAGCTGCCAAGAGTACTTGATGAGATAAGGAAAGATACGTCCTTAAGAGTTTTAGTTCTTTCATCTACCGGAAAACATTTTTGTGCAGGAATGGATCTTGCCAATTTTGGAACACTCGGAACAGGAGAAGCAAAAAAAGATAACAGACCAGACAAAGCAAGAATTGGCGAAGGTTTGTTTAGAGTTGCCATGGAACTTCAAGAAAATTTAACAAAATTAGAGAAATTAAGAATTCCTGTACTCTGCGGCATCCAAGGTGGCTGCATTGGAGGCGGGCTGGATATGGCAACAGCAGCAGATATAAGATTTGCAAGCAAAGATGCATTTTTCTGTATCCAAGAAGTAAATATTGGGATGGCTGCTGATATTGGTACCCTCCAACGTTTACCCAGAGTTGTTCCGGAAGGAAAAGTCAGAGAGCTGGCCTACACTGGAAGAAGAATGTATGCCGAAGAATCTTTAGAATGCGGTTTAGTTAATAAAGTATTCGAGTCTCATGAATCCATGTTGGAAGGGATTCAAGAAATGGCAGCTGAGATTGCTTCCAAAAGTCCTTTAGCAGTATATGGAACCAAAGCTGTTTTAAACTTTTCACGTGATCATTCAATACAAGATGGTCTTGAATATAATGCACTTTGGAGCGGAGCAATGCTTCCTCAAGAAGATATGGCCGAGGCAATGATGTCTAGGGCTGAAAAAAGAGAACCTGAGTTCGAAGATATTTTAGAAATTAAAGAGTACGGAAAAAAATAATAAATCCTAAGAAATTTAAGGCTTCCTCAAAAAAACTGGGGATTTTTCTTTAGAAAGTTTAGAAGAGTACTTGTAACCTTCATAATCAAATTTTTTTATATCTGCTGGATCTTTGATGTTGTTGGTCATGATAAACCTAGTCATGAGTCCTCTTGCTTTTTTTGCATGAAAGCTAATGATTTTATAGTCATCATTTTTAAAATCTTTAAAAACAGGAGAAATGATTTCAGCCTTAACATTGTTAGGGTCCAACACAGAAAAGTATTCATTAGAAGCTAAATTAATCAAAAAATTAGTTTTTTGAATCTTTAAATCTTTATTAATGGCATTGGTCAAATATGGTTTCCAAAATTCGTAAAGGTTAGAAGAGTCTCCAATCTTTAATTTAGTACCCATTTCCAATCGATAAGGAGCAATTAAATCTAGAGGTTTTAAGAGCCCGTAAAGGCCAGATAAGATTCTTAGATATTTTTGAGAGTAATTAACAGCATCCTCGTCTAAAGAAGAAATGTCAAGGCCTTTATAAACATCTCCTCGAAATGCAAAAACAGATTGTTTTGAATCAACTCCAGGAGCCGAATCTTGTTTCCAAGTTTGGAATCTTTCAAAATTTAAAAAACCTAAATTTTCGCTAATTTTCATTAATGATGAAAGCATCTCGGCGTCATAATTTCGCATTTCTTTGACTAGAGATTCCGTTTTATCTATAAACAATGGCTCAGAAAAACCGATAGATTCTCTTAGAGGAGAATAATCTAAAGTCTTAGCTGGCGATATAACTACTAACATGTTTATATTACGATTTTAAATATGATAAAAAATATTAACCAAATTTGCCAATCTATACTAATATTTTTTCCCTCTATTCTTGGCAAAATAAGTACTTGGTTTATGGTTCTAATGATCTTTTTGACAGCTTATGTCGTTATTTCAAGATATGTTTTTGGAATAGGAATATTAAGCCTACAGGAGCTTATAATTTATTGTCACGGGATCACTTTTCTAGTTTGTGCTGCATATGCTTTTAACAAAGATCAACATGTAAGAGTAGATATCTTTTATAGAAAATTTTCCAAAAGAAGAAAAAAAAATATTAATCTTTTGGGTAATATTTTTTTCTTGCAGCCTATGTTATGGGTCATTTTAATTTTATCAATCGATTACGTTTCATTTTCTTGGTCAATAAAAGAAACTTCTGCTGAACCTGGAGGTTTGCCATTTGTATACCTTTATAAATCAATTATTTTAGTTTCTGCCGTTCTGCTTCTCATGCAAAGTTTTGCAAACATTCTTTCTTACTTTAATGATGATTGAATTTCTCCCATTGTTATTGTTTTTTGTAATTTGTTTAAGTCTTCTCTTAGGATTCCCAGTTGCCTTTACTTTGGGAGGTGTTTCCATCCTTTTTGCTTTCGTAGCGAGTATCTTTGGAGTCTTTGAAATAAACCTGCTTGAAACTATGCCAAATAGACTTTTTGGGATTATGACAAATGCGACACTCGTTGCCGTGCCATTATTTGTATTTATGGGCGTTATTTTAGAAAAATCTAAAGTTGCCGACCTACTGTTAACTTCTATGTCTAACTTGTTCAGTAGATATAAAAGCGGTCTTGGAATTTCTATCTTATTTGTTGGGACTTTACTTGCTGCCAGTACAGGAATTGTAGGCGCTACAGTCATAGCTATGGGTTTAATATCGTTACCCGCAATGTTAGCTAGGGGTTATTCTGAAAAAGTATCTACCGGCCTCATTGCTGCAACAGGAACTTTGGGTCAAATAATTCCACCTTCGATTGCATTAGTAATATTAGGAGACGTATTAGCCACTGCTTATCAACAATCTCAGTTAAAGATTGGTAACTACATAGCCAAATCTCTTTCGGTTGGTGATTTATTTATGGCAGCTATAGTACCTGGATTAATTTTAGTATTTTTGTATGGTCTCTATTTTGTTTTCTCTTTAAAAAAGGAAATCTTAACTGTAGATGGAAATCAAAACCACGAAAATTTTTTTAAGCTAATCTCGACATTAATCCCGCCTTTCTTTCTTATTTTTGCTGTTCTAGGATCAATTATTACAGGGATTGCTTCTCCCACGGAAGCTGCCGGTATAGGAGCTTTAGGCGCTATTATTATTGCTTTAATTCACAAAAAATTGAATTTAAAAATTTTAAAGGAATCTACTACCCAAAGCGCCTTTATATCTTCTATGGTCTTCTTAATTTTAATAGGCGCATCAATTTTTTCTTTAGTTTTCAGAGGGCTAGGAGGCGAAGAACTAATAACTGAAATTTTCAATGCCATACCTGGCGGATTATTTGGATCAATGCTTTTGGTAATGCTTTTAGTTTTTGTCTTAGGGTTTATTTTAGACTTCATTGAAATTACTTTTATAGTCGTGCCAATCGTTGGGCCGATCTTGATGGCAATGGGAGCTGATCCTCTCTGGTTAGGAGTGATGCTCGCAATCAATCTGCAAACATCTTTTCTTACCCCTCCCTTTGGATTTGCTTTATTTTATTTGAGAAGCGTAACTCCAGAAACTATTAGTACTGAGTCAATGTACAAAGGCGTTTTTCCTTTTATTTTGATTCAAATTCTGGTTTTGTGTTTAGTTGCGTATTTTCCTTTTCTAGCTACATTGTTGCCAGAATTAATCTTTTAGTTCTAACGAAACAAAAGTTTTTTTGTTATATTAAAAAACCGCTATGAAAAAAATTTTCACTTTTTTAATCATTTTATTGGTCTCTTGCGCAGAAGATTTTAGTCAAAAAGCAAAAGAGTATAGTCAAAATAAAATTATCATAGATTCCCATATTGACACTCCCTTTCAAATTTGGCGTCAAAAAAATAATACCGGTGTAAGCGACGACATAACAAAAACTTCTTCCTATCACTTTGATTATCCAAGAGCCATAGAGGGCGGTCTGAATCTTCCTTTTTTTGCAATTTATATTCCAGCAAGAACTGAACCAGAAGGCACCTCTTTCGACTTAGCTGTAGAATTAATAGAAATGATGAATAAAATTATTTCAGATAATTCAGATAAATTTACTTTTATAAGAGATCCATCAGATATAAGTATTTTAGAGGAGAATAAAAATTTAGTAGGAATTGCCTTTGGAATCGAAAATGGAGCTCCAATAGAAGGAAAGTTAGAAAACATAAAATATTTTGCTGATCTTGGAGTCAATTACATTACCTTAGCGCATTCTAAGAGTAATCACATATCCGATAGTTCATACGATGAGAACAAGAGATGGAAAGACGGTCTCAGTCCTTTTGGATTTGAAGTTGTCAAAGAAATGAATAGGCAAGGGGTAATGATAGATATTTCCCACGTCTCAGATGCCGCATTCATGAAGGTTTTGGAAATTAGTGAAACTCCCGTAATTGCGACACATAGCTCATTAAGACATTTTACGCCTGGTTGGGAGAGAAATGTTTCAGACGAGATGCTAATTGCTTTGGCTAAAAACAATGGAGTGCTACAAATTTGCTTTGGCTCTGGTTTTGTAGCAGACACAAAATCAAATCCTGACATGATAGTGACTGTAAAAAATGTAGTAGACAATATTGATCGTGTAAAAAATCTTGTTGGTATTGATCATGTCGGTTTAGGTTCTGATTTTGATGGTGAAGTTCCTTTGCCTGAAGACATTAATGATGTGTCAAAGTTTCCAAATCTTATCGAAGAGCTTCTTGTAAGAGGGTATTCTGAGAGCGAAATAGACCAAATTTTAAATGGAAATATTCTCAGAGTATGGAAAGCTGTAAAAGAATTCTCTAAAAGCTGATTTTAAATGAAAAACGATTGGACCAAAATTAGATCTAAAGTAAAAAGTTTTATAGAGGAAGAAATCTATCCGGTTGAAGACGTATTAGCCAATCATTCAAAAGAATCTCAAAAAATACTGAAAAGTATTACTCAAATGGCTAAGGATGAAAATATTTGGGCCTTAGGACATCCAAAAGACATCGGTGGCGGGGGCATGCCATTCATGGAATACGTCTATGTCAATGAAGTTATTGGAAGATCAGCTTATGCAAACGTAGGTCTTGGAACAGTGTCTCTTCAAGATTCAATCATGTTAAGAGAATTTGCATCCGATAATTGGAGAGAGAAATACCTTGAACCATTGGTTAAAGGTGACATATTTCCAAGTTTTGGAATGACAGAGCCAGATGTTGCTAGTTCAGATCCTACGCAACTTAAAACAACAGCTGTCTTAGAAAATGGCGTATGGCGAATTAACGGAAGGAAATGGTTCACCACGGGTGCTTCTAGAGCGGCCTATACAACGGTTATGTGTAAAACTGAATTAGACGCTCCAGGTCATGGAGCCTTTAGCATGATAATTGTTCCAACTGATAATCCTGGTTATAAAATCATTAGAGAAACTCCTGTTCTTGGGATAAATGGCGGCCACTATGAGGTTGAATATGAGAACGTAGAAGTTCCAGAGGAAAATTTACTTGGTCCTAGGGGACATGGATTTTTGATAGCTCAAAAACGACTGGGCCCAGGAAGAATTTTTCACTGCATGAGATGGCTTGGCCAAGCCCAAAGAGCATTTGATTTACTTTGTTCAAGAATGCATGAAAGAGAAACTTTTGGAACTTCATTAACTCAAAAGCAGCTCCTTCAGAAATTTGTTTTTGATAGTGCGTGTGAAATTCAATCTTCTAGACAACTTACTCTTGATGCTGCAAAAAGAATAGATCAAGGAGATGATGCAAGAATAGAAATTGGACTTATTAAAGTATTAGGAGCGCAGATGCTTCACAACGTAATTGATAGGGCAATTCAAGTACATGGTGCTAAAGGATTAACGGATGATACGCCTCTTAGCTTAATGTATAGACATGCTAGAGAGGCTAGGATTTATGATGGGCCAGATGAGGTCCATATTCAGTCTGTTGCTAAAAGAATTCTCAAGAATTACGAAAATAATGGATCTGGTTGGGATTTTGGAGAGAGAGATGCTTCACTTCAAAATCAACAAAATGGCTGATCTTCAAAAATTCGTCGAGAGCCTTCTTGAGACTGAATTTGAAAAATTCTATCCCCTTTCAGGAGGTGCATCAGCAGATATTTATAACATTACTTTAAAAAATGGAAAAAGGTTTGTTTTAAGAAAAACACCTGAAAATTCAGAGTCTCGATTAGCAATTACAAAAAAAATAGAAGCTAAAGTTCAGAAAATTGTTAAGAAGAACAATATACCGGTACCTGAAATTATTAAAGAATTTGACGAATCAAGCGGGGTTGGAAGTGGCTATGTAATGGAGTTTATTTTAGGAGAAACAATTCCTAGAAAAATTTTAAGAGACGAAAAGTTCGCTCAAATTAGACCAAACCTTACCTATAGAATTGGGGAGATTTTAGCAAAAATTCATCGGACAGATTTAAGCGAAATAAAAGAATTAGAAAAAATGACTTTTTATGATTCTCTTAACAAGCTTTATGAGGTTTATTCTTCCTTCAATGAGCCGCAGCCAGTCTTTGAGTATGTTTTCAATTACTTAGCTAAAGTAAACATAAAGAAAAAAAATAACGTTTTAATTCATGGAGATTACAGGTTGGGAAATTTTATAGTCTCAGAAAATTCTATTGAATCTATAATCGATTGGGAGCTAGCCCACATTGGCGATCCCTCAGAGGATTTAAGTTGGGCTTGCGTGAAATCATGGCGATTTGGAAATAATTCTAAAAGAGTTGCTGGTTTAGGAGACTTAGATGATCTAATAAAGGGCTATGAATCAATTTCATCTGAAACAGTGGATCGCTTTGAATTAGATGCTTGGCAAATATATGGATCTCTGAGATGGGGGGTAATATGCATGATCCAAACTTTTGCTCACCTAAATAATAATTTAAATTCTATTGAAAAAGCTGCAATTGGCAGGAGAGTGTCTGAAACGGAATTTGATTTAATGAACATGATCAAAAATAAAGAATTTTGAAAAATCTTTTTGATAGACCTACAAAAGCAGAACTAATTGATGTTCTGCATTATTTCATTTTTGAACAAATAGATTTCGAGAAACTTGAAGAATTGGACATTTTTAAAGTAAGAATTGCTTTAAATATTTTAAAAATTGTAAAAAGACAAATTAATGATGAAAACAAAATTTCTAAAAAATTAAATGATCTTAGCCTTAGCTTATTTGGTGAGGAAATTTCATCAAAACAAAAGTTAATTGAAAACATTAAAAATGAAAATTTTAGTAAAGATTCTTTAGAAGAGTTTTTATTTGAACTCTCCAAGGAAAAAGTATCTATAGATAATCCTTCCTATCTAAAAAATTAACTATCTAAGATCGAAAATGGCTTCTTCAGAAATTTTATGATAATTAGCGACTCCTTTTTTGAAATCAAGGATCGATTGATACACCTGTGTCGCGAATTTATCTTCTTCTACAAACTCCTCCAATACTTCTTTAGAGATTCTTTCTAGTTCGTAAAGGACTTCATCAGGAAACTTTTTAAGAATTACATTATGATCTTCTATCAACGAAATCAAAGCTTGATTATTTCTAGCCGTATACTCATCCAACATGTCTTGATTCACTGCCCTGGCAGCTGTTCTGACGATTGCTTTTAAATCGTTTGGAAGCTCATTGAAAGCCTCTTGATTGAAAATAAATTCCGTCATTGCTCCAGGTTCTTGCCAACCTGGATAATAATAATATTTAGCCACTTGATGAAATCCAAAAGTCAAATCATTGTAAGGGCCTATCCACTCAGCAGCATCTATTACTCCTGTCTGAAGATTTGTAAAAATTTCACTTCCAGGCATTAAAACTGCCTCTCCCCCAGCTCTTGAAAAAACTTCGCCGGCCAATCCAGGCATTCTAATTCTTATTCCATTTAAATCCTCTAGAGAATTAATTTCTTTATTAAACCAACCTCCCATTTGAACTCCAGTGTTTCCTCCAGCCATCGGAATTAGATTGAATGGTTCATACGCTTTCTCCCAAAGCTCCAATCCTCCAGCATAGTGAAGCCAGGCATTTCGCTCTTGTGCGTTTAAACCAAAAGGAAGAGTAGTGAAAAATTGAGCCACAGGTAATTTTCCAATCCAATAATATGATGCTCCATGCCCCATCTCAACCGTTCCTCTTGAAACTGCATCGAAAACTTCTAAAGCTGGAATAAGCTCACCGTTTCCATAGACCTTAATTTTTAATCTACCATCACTCATCTCCTCAACTAATTTGGCAAAGTTTTCCGGACCAAGACCAACTCCTGGATAATTTTTGGGCCAAGTCGTAACCAACGTCCAAGAAAAACTCTTTTTTTCAAATGTTGTCTCATTCTGAGACGTATCTTCAGAGCATGCAGCGAAGAAGAAAAGAACTAAAAAATAAATTAAAGTTTTTCTAAATTCGCAAAGCTTAGTACCAGCCATTTAATTCCCCCATCATCAAAATTTACTTCTACTCTAGCATTGGAGCCATCCCCCTCATAATTGAGTATTACCCCTTCGCCAAAATTTTTATGCACTACTCTATCTCCAAGAGAAAACTTTCCTGCGTTGTGATCTGTTCCGCCAACTATTCTTGGTTCAAATCCTTTATCTTTGATTTCTGTTTCTGTAGAAACTCTTATTTCATAGATTAACTCTTCTGGTATTTCTTTGATAAATCTGGAAACAGGGCTGAAACTATCAATCCCATAAATATTTCGCGATTCCGCATGAGTTAAATAAAGTCTTTCCATCGCCCTTGTCATTCCAACGTAACAAAGCCTTCTTTCTTCAGCCAATTGTTTAGGATCTTCTGCTGATCTTCTGTGCGGAAACAATCCTTCCTCACAGCCTGCGATAAAAACTAAAGGGAATTCTAAGCCCTTTGAAGAGTGCAAGGTCATCATTTGAATGGCATCTTCATTTTCATTTGCCTGGTTTTCACCAGCGTCTAAAGAGGCTTGATCTAAAAAAAGCTCCAGTAGAGACCTCTCATCGTTTTTATCTTCGCCTAGAGAGAAAAATTCAGAAGTTGCAGAAATAAGCTCCTCTAAATTCTCTACTCTTGATCTACCCTTT
>QCAB01000007.1 GCA_003282105.1 SAR86 cluster bacterium AG-339-G14 | reverse complement strand
CAGGTGTTCTTGAACACTAACATGGCTGCAGCTGGTGGTGTAATAGCAGCGTTGTTAACTAGTTTATTTGCAACTGGAAAAATGGACGTAACCATGGCAATCAACGGAGCAATTGCTGGATTAGTAGCGATTACCGCTGGGCCAAGTGCGCCAAGTGGTGGAGAAGCTGTATTTATCGGTGCCGCTGGTGGAGTATTGGTATACTTCTCAATACTTTTCTTTGATAAAACTTTGAAAGTTGATGATCCAGTGGGAGCAATTTCTGCTCACGGAACTGTAGGAATCTTAGGTGTAATGGTTGTTCCATTCACTTCTGATGCCTCTTTCTTGTGGCAGCTTTATGGAGTATTAGCTATTGGTGGCTTTACTTACATAGCAAGTTTAATAGTTACATTTATTATCAATGTAATTATGCCAATCAGAGCAACTGATGAAGAGCAAGACGCAGGTCTTGATTCAACAGAAGTTGGGGTATCAGCTTACCCAGAATTCTCGGATTAATTTCTCCCTAATAAAAAGCAGGCAAGCCTCCCTTGCCTGCTTTTTTCATTTACTTATACCCTCAAAACCAAGGATATAATCTCTCGATGAGATGTGTTTTAGGATTTTTAATAATTCTTTCTTTATCTATATTTTCCCAAGAAGAAGAAATTATTGTCATTGCTGAGAGGGGTTGGGTGTTTACTCCTTCCGTAGATAATCTTTCAGAAGAAGATATCAGTGAAATAAATGCACATCATTTTAAAGAATTATTAAATTTATCTTCTGGAACTTGGATCAGCAGAGGGTCTGGTCAGGAAAGTTTAATCTCAATTAGATCTCCAGTCTTAACTGGTTCAGGTGCCTGTGGATCTTTTTTAATAATTGAAGACGAAATACCTATTCGACCTTTAGGTTTTTGTAATGTAAATAATCTGTTTGAGGTTTCAGGAAATCTTTCTTCCGAAATACAGGTCATCAAGGGATCATCTAGTTCAGTATTTGGAGGCAACGCATTACATGGGTTAATTAATTTAAAATCCATTACATTTGAAGGTCAAAATTCAATTGGTTTTGAAATAGATAAAAACAATTCCTTAAGATCAAAATTTATCAATAGAAAAAATAATGTTTTGGCCTTTGGCATGGAGTTAGATAGCGATAAAGGATTTAGAAAAGGTTCTGGCTATGACCAACAAAAGTTTGTGCTTAAAACGGAAAATCGTTACAAGGATTGGTCGATGGAAAGTCTAATAAGTATCACAAACTTAAATCAAGAAACTGCAGGTTATATTGATTCTTACGAGCACCCTAGGAGACTTGAAAATCAAAATCTTGAAGCTTACAGAAATGCAAATTCTATAAGATTGAATACAAAATTTTCAAAACAATTTGACGAAGTAACGCTCACACTTAATCCTTATGTTAGAAAAAGCTCTATGGAATTTATTCAACATTATCTTCCTGGAAAACCAATCGAAAAAAATGGTCAACAAAGTTTAGGCTTATTTTTTAAAATTTTAGGACATAAAATCAAAAAAAATACCTTCAATTTTGGAGTACAATTTGAAGCTGCTGATATAAACCTTGATGAATTCCAGCCCAATAAACTTACCACTAGCTCTGCTTTTAATAACGCTGTTCGTCCTCAAGGATTTCATTACAATTTTGAAGTACTCACTAATTTGGCTGCTGTCTTCTTGAATCATAACTACAAAGTAAATGACAAAATATCTTTTTTTTCTGACCTGAGAATTGAGTCACTTAATTACAATTACGAGAATTTAATGAATGATGGCCGTTTGAAAGATGACGGTACTTCTTGTGGATTTGGCGGTTGCTTTTACTCTAGGCCTTCGGACACAGATTTAAATTTTTTTGACAATTCCTATAGATTTGGAGTTGAACGAAAATTAATCAACGGAAGTCTTTTTTTTCAATTTAGCACTGGACACAGACCTCCTCAAATCAATGAATTATTCAGATTACAAAAAGGCCAAACCTTGGCTGATTTAGATACCGAAGAAATGGATTCATTAGAAATTGCTTTCATCAATGAAGGCGATACTTCTAGAAATCAAATAGTTTTTTACTACTCAAAAAAGAATAATTACATTTTTAAGGATGCATCTTCTAATATGGTTTTAGGGGGCCGTTCTCGACATAGAGGATTGGAATTAACGGGTTCAAAAGTTTTGAATTCTAAATTTTCTCTGAAATATGCTTTTAACTTGACAGA
This sequence comes from SAR86 cluster bacterium AG-339-G14, assembly GCA_003282105.1. GTDB lineage: Bacteria > Pseudomonadota > Gammaproteobacteria > Magnimaribacterales > AG-339-G14 > AG-339-G14. The sequence goes on along the minus strand of QCAB01000007.1, from coordinate 36,195 downwards.
GCATCTTTACGATTTTACTAATTCCAGCCTAGGAATTTATTCAGGAAACGATATCGATACGTCTCCAAATCTTTTTGGGAGCGTTTTTTTTAATTACGAATTAAATAAGCGAATTAAATTCCAAATTGAGCAAGAATTTATGGATGAATATTATACGGAGCCTTCAAATCTCTATATTTACAAGGGGCATAATTTGACAAATATAAGATCTTCCTACGAAGTAAATAAAAACCTAAGTCTTAATTTTAGTGTTATCAATCTTTTTGATAAAGCTTATGCTGAGCGCGCGGACTATTCGTCCTTTTCAGGAGAAAGATTTTTTCCAGGAATTCCTTTAAAGTGGCGATTTGCCATAAATTATAAATATAACTAAAAACACCCGTGAGTTATCAAAGAGACTCCGAAGAGTTATCAGAGAATATTGAAACAGTTTCTAGTCCTGAGACTCTGTCTATCTGGGGACTGGCTTGGCCGTCGATACTGGCTAACATTTTATTTGCCGCTGCTGGGGTAGTCTCTATAAAAGCAGTAGGCATCTTAGGTACAGAAGCAGTGGCAGCTGTAGGAACTGGGCAAAGAATTCTCTTTGTAATTCAATCAATTATTATGGCTGTCTCTACTGGAACAGCTGCTTTAGTGGCCAGAGCTTTTGGTTCTGCTAACTACAAAGAAGCAGCGCAAGTGCTTTTAGACTCTTTATGGATTGGAGTAATTTTGAGTATTTTAGCTGCTACTTCTATGTGGCTGTATGGGGAATCAATAATCTCTCTTTTCGGATTAGACCCTGAATCTAAAAAATTAGCCGTTATATATATTAAGTACACGATGTTATTTTCGGCAGCTTTTTCAAGCTCCTTTATATTTAGTTCGGCGTTAAGAGCGGCTGGAGATGCAAAAACACCTCTAGCAATAATGATTTTTCAAAATCTTTTAAATATTTATCTTTTAATAGGTCTCGTTAACGGACAATTCGGATTTCCCGAAATGGGCGTTGTTGGGGCTTCCTTCGCTTGGGGCATATCTTTTACTGTAGGTACAGCAGTATATGTAATTATGTGGCTTTCAAAAATGACCGTAATTCCCTTACCTTCTTTAAAAAATATTATTTACGATAGATTAAGGAAAATTTTTAAAATTTCTTTGCCCGCAACTCTTGAGTCAGGAGTTTTTCAGTCAGGACTCTTATTTTATTTTTGGATTATTTCCTTGTATGGAACTGAGCCCAGCGCGGCTTACAATATTGGGATAAACATCCTGATGCTTTCCTTTATGATCGGCCAGGGGTTTTCAGTAGCTGGTGCGACATTAACTGGGCAATTTCTTGGAGCAAATAACCCTAGAGAAGCTAAAAGAAGCGGATGGAAATCAACCGGCTTATCTATCATTTCAATGGGAATTGTTGGATTGTTGATTGCAATATTTTCCTATGAAATTTCAAGTTTTTTAGTTGATGACGAAGAAGTAATTAGATTAACGGTCATCTTTGTGTGGTTTTTGGGCTCGATGCAACCTTTAATGGCTATTGAATTTGCAATTGGAGGAGCTCTTAGAGGAGCAGGAGACACAAAGTCTCCATTGATTATTACTTTGATTGGGTTGGTTTTTTTTAGACTTTCAATAGCTTTAATATTTTTACAATTTAATCTTCCTGTCGAATACATATTTGCAAGTTTAATGGTCGATTATTTAGTTAAAGCTATTCTATTTGCTTATAGGTTTAATTCTGGAAAATGGATGAAAACCAATTTATAACTAAAAATTTAAAATTATTCACTTTTGTTGTATCATTAGGATAATTATTAATAATTTATATATCCGGGAGAGATATTATGGAATATGTTCTAGCTACTAACGACTACGTTGGTATTTCTTTTTGGCTAGCTACAGCAATTATGCTTGCATCAACCGTTTTTTTCTTTATTGAAAGATCCGATGTAAAAGGGAAGTGGAAAACCTCTTTGACTGTCGCAGGTTTAGTTACTGGAGTAGCTTTCTGGCATTATCTTTACATGAGAGATATCTGGGTGATGGTTGGCGATACCCCAACTGTTTACAGATATATTGATTGGTTAATTACGGTGCCTTTACAAATAATTGAGTTTTATTTAATTGTTGCGGCGGTGACTACCATAAGCGTGATGATTTTTTGGAAACTTTTAATTGCTTCAATTTTGATGCTAGTTTTTGGTTATCTTGGAGAAACCGGTCTAATGGATGTCACCATTGGTTGGGTTCTTGGAATGATTGCTTGGTTTTACATCATCTACGAAATTTTCTTTGGTGAGACTGCTGCGGCAAATGCTGGAAGTGGCAACGCTGCTAGTCAACAAGCATTTACGACCATTAAATGGATCGTAACAGTTGGTTGGGCAATTTACCCATTGGGATATGCAATTGGATATTTCGGTGGCGGTGTAGATGCAAACTCTTTAAATATCATTTACAACTTAGCTGATTTAATTAACAAAACTTTATTCGGTTTAGCGATTTGGGCTGCTGCTAAAGCAGATTCAGAGACTTCAACTGAAAGTTCTTATTCAAGTTAATTTTAAATAAAAAAACTCCAGCTCTATAAGCTGGAGTTTTTTTTTGGAGCTTCTTGTGAATCTCCCCCTTACACAAGAAGCAATATAAGATATAAAAAAAATCTTTGAAGGTCAAAACTTTTATTTTTAAAATTTCACATTTTTTTTTAAAAGTAAAGGTTGATTCAGATTTTTATAGTATGTAAATTACATATTCTGCGATTGTAGCTCAGCTGGTAGAGCGCGACCTTGCCAAGGTCGAGGCCACGGGTTCGAACCCCGTCAATCGCTCCAGAAGAATGGGGCAGTGGAGCTTCAGGAACTTTGCCAGAAATTGCAGAATATCTTAAAGAAAAGCAAGTTATTGCTTTAGGCGCCAATACTAGGTCATTAGACGTTGTTCCAGTATTTGATGAAAAAGAGCCGTCCCCTGCACATCCTATCCTTCTAACAAATGGAATCTAAATTTTAGAAGTAATTAATACAGGAAAAATGGCTGAGGATGATGTTACAGTTTTTTATTTATTCTTGGCCCATTTAAGGCAAGAGGAGCTGAACAAATGATTGTTAATCCGATTGCGATAAATTAGAAGTATCTATTTCGTCAGCAATTAAGTGGTTTTTATCTCTATGTCCCGCCTCATCGTTTCTGACTGCAATTACAACGTCTCTTAAAGTTGCATTCTTATTCAAATTCCAATAGTCAATTGCGATTTTGGGAGCAGGAGAGTTATCTATTTCTCCCTTATCTATTTCTTCTAAATACTCTGTATATGAAGTGACAGCTTCTTCTTCAAAATAACCTATCATCCTGTGTGCTGTTCTATTAAAAAATATGTAAAGAAAGGTATAAAAAGTACCAAAACCAATTTGAGCAAGAAATATCAAAAATCTCTCAAAAGATGAAGGTTGTGCTATTTCTATGAAAGTCATTAAATGCATTCTTTCATTTTCAGCTTCCTCCAACATTTCGCGAATCAAACCATTGTCGTCTTGCATTCTTCTTAAAGAACGCAAGTGATGAATTACTCCGGCAACCATTCCGGGCACTGCAGCAACAGTTTCTAAAACTACAGCTCTGTGTCCATATCTTTTCTTAAACAAAAAATCAGCGGAATTTCTTAAAAACCTAGTTATTCCAAGTGCAAAAGAGTCGCTAACTGAGTTAGGAAGTTTATGACCTGCTATCTCATTTTGCATGTTTGGTGGTAAATCCTGATTTAACATATTGTTATCCTACACACTAATTCCTCACATAAAATTAAATGAACCTTTAATATAGATATATATATCTAAAAGCTATATATAAAATAATGATACTATTAAAAAGATATATAAAAAAAACTACGTATTCAGATAATATAAATACAAGGAGATAAGAATATGAACGAAGAAGTTAAAAAAGAAATAAATGATTCTGGCGTAATGATAATTGTACTTAATAGACCCAAAAGTCTGAATAGCCTCAACTATGGATTGGTTACAGGCGTTATTGAAGCCTTTGATGAGGCCGCCTCCAATGATGAAGTAAGATCTGTAATCTTAACAGGGGAGGGAAGAGGTTTTTGTTCTGGCGCTGATTTAAGTGGAGGCGGGTGGCCAACAGAACCAGAATGGACTAGCGGTGAAATTTCAGCTAATAATATGGAACTTTTTTTAAATCCGATGATAAAGAAGATAGTTGCTTGCCCTAAACCTGTTGTTAATGCAATAAATGGAATTGCAGCTGGAGGTGGAGTAGGCCTAGCATTGAGCGGTGATATATTAATAGCTGCGAAGTCAGCTAAATTTAAATTAGTTTTTGGCAAACAACTTGGAATCATTTCAGATGTTGGCGCATCTTGGTTTGTTCCCAAATTAATCTCCAGGGCTAGAGCCAATGCTCTTGCTTTATTAGGAGAAGACCTCTCGGCTGATCAAGCCGAAGAATGGGGGCTGATTTGGAAAACTTTTGATGATGAAGTACTTTTAGAGGAAGCAATGAAAATTGCTTTACAAATTTCAGATAGCGCCATAGAAGGTCTAAAAGCATGTGTTCATGCTCACGATCATGCCGTCAATGTTTCTTTGGATGAACAATTAGTTTATGAAACGAAAACTCAAAGAGTTCTTTGCGACGGACCAGCCTTTAAAGAGGGAGTTGTAGCGTTTTTAGAAAAAAGAAAACCGAATTTTAGGAATTTGAAATAGCGATCTTTTTTAAAATCTCTAAATAAATTTTACTTAGATCTTTCAAATCTTTTAAGGACACATTTTCATCAATTTTATGGATCGTTTCATTTAAAGGACCAAGTTCTACTATTTCAGCATCCATAACGGGCATAAACCTGCCATCAGAAGTACCGCCTCCATTATTAATTACTGGCTCTCTACCTAATACTTTTCTTATTGAATCAATAACTAAATCAACAAAATAGGTTTTCGTTGTTAGGAAAGGAAGCCCGCTAAGATTCCATTCAACTTTGTAATCAATATCATGAGAATTTAAAATTTTTTCAAATTCCTCAATTAGCCCTTCACTCGTAGATTCTGAGCAAAATCTAAAATTAAAATCCATCTCCAATTCTCCTGGCACAATGTTGCCAGCACCAGTACCAGAATTAATATTAGAAATTTGAAAAGAGGTGGGCTGAAAATGATCATTACCAACGTCCCATTTTTTTTCCTTTAATTCAGTAATAATATTCGAAACAAGGAAAATTGGATTGATAATTTTTTCTGGATAGGCGATATGACCTTGCTTGCCTAAAATTTTTAGTTTTCCACTTAGAGATCCTCTTCTTCCAATCCTAATAGTATCCCCAACAATTTCTGAAGATGACGGCTCGCCTACCAAACAATAGTCAATTTTTTCTCCTCTTTGTATCAATTTATCTAATAAAATGTCTATAAATCCATCATCTGATTCTCCTTCTTCATTACTGGTCAAAAGGATAGCTATTTTAAAGTTTAGATTTTCTTCGGTATTAACAAATTCAGAAAGAGCTTTTAAAAAGGCACAGATATTTCCTTTCATGTCTGCAGCTCCTCTCCCGTAAATTTTATCGTCTACTTTTTTTGCCGAAAAGGGAGGATGTGTCCATAAATTTTCAGGACCTGTCGGCACAACGTCTGTGTGGCCTAGAAAGCAAAAAGTTGGCCCGTCGTTTCCATAAACAGAATAAAGATTTTCTACGTTTTTGTAGTCTATTCTTTCGGATACAAATCCAAGTTCATTAAGAATTGGTTCAATAATATCAAAACAACCTTTATCTTTTGGAGATATAGATTCGATTTTAATTAAATCAGTAACAAGGTTTTCTAGGTTCATTTTTGTTAAGTCTAAAACATTTTAACTATTTATTAAAAAAATTTTTTTTCGCTGGTAGAATAAATTTTTGCATTAAGTAAATAAGGATTTTTATGAGTACATATGTCAACAAGGGTAATTTGAAAGTTTCAAAGAGTTTAGACACATTAATAAATGAGAAAGTTTGCGATTCTATTGAAGTCACACCGGAAATTTTTTGGAATGCGTTCGAAGAAATACTAAATGAATTTACACCCAAGAATAAAGCTTTGCTTGAGAAAAGGGAGATTCTTCAAAACCAAATCGATGAATGGCATATTTCTAAAAAAGGAACGGATTTTGATAAAGAAGCTTATAAAGATTTTTTAAAAGAAATTGGCTATTTATTGGAAGAAGGTGATGACTTTTCAATAGAAACTGAGAATGTAGATCCTGAAATATCAAAGATTGCTGGACCTCAACTAGTAGTGCCAGTGATGAATGCAAGATTCGCTCTAAACGCTGCAAATGCCAGATGGGGAAGTCTTTATGATGCTCTTTATGGGACAGACGTTATCCCGGAAGAAAATGGGGCTGAAAAAGGCGGGTCTTACAATCCAATAAGAGGCGATAAAGTAATTGAATTTTCAAAAAAATTTCTAGATGAGACCTTTCCTTTAGTTACAGGAAGTTTTGCAGATGTAACCGCTTTTCAAATAAAAGCAGGAAAGCTACAAATTACGCTTGCTGATCAAAGCCAAGTTTCTTTGTCTGATGAATCAAAATTTGAGGGGTTCTCTGGGTCAGAAGATAATCCTAAAGGGATTTTGTTAAAGAATAATAATCTGCACATGGAAATCCAAATTGACCGTTCTGATTCAATCGGCTCACAAGACCCTGCTGGCATAAAGGATGTTTTAGTAGAAAGCGCAATAACCACAATTCAAGATTGCGAAGATTCAGTCGCTGCAGTTGACGGTGACGACAAAGCTCAAGTTTACGAAAATTGGTTAGGATTAATGAAAGGCGACTTGGCTGAGACTTTTCAAAAAAATGACCAATCGATGACGAGGGTACTCAATGAAGACAGAGATTATATTAAGCCTAAAGGAGAATCTTTCTCTTTACCTGGAAGAAGCACTCTTCTAGTCAGGAATGTAGGCCATCTTATGACCAACCCAGCGATTTTAGATAAAGACGGTAATGAAGTGTTTGAAGGAATTATGGACGCAATGTTCACCATTGCAATTGCAAAGCATGATATTTTGAATACTGGATCAAAAGTTAATAGTAAAACTAAAAGTATTTATATTGTTAAACCAAAAATGCATGGTCCTGAAGAAGTAAAATTCACCTGTGATCTTTTCGCAGCAGTCGAATCTGCATTAGGTCTAGAACCTCTAACAGCAAAAATTGGAATCATGGATGAAGAAAGGAGAACTACGGTTAATCTTAAAGAATGTATAAGAATTGCAAAAGATAGAGTTATTTTTATCAATACAGGTTTCTTGGATAGAACAGGTGACGAAATTCATACAAGCATTGAAGCAGGCCCAATGATAAAAAAATCCGAGATGAAACAACAAACTTGGATTAACGCATATGAGAATTGGAATGTTGACACCGGCCTTGAAACTGGATTCAAAGGAAAAGCTCAGATAGGTAAAGGAATGTGGGCTATGCCAGATGAAATGTTGGGAATGTATGAAGGAAAAACTAATCATCCAGAGGCTGGAGCAAATTGTGCTTGGGTTCCTTCACCGACTGCTGCAACTATCCATGCACTGCATTATCACAAAATAAGCGTTTCAAAAGTGCAAGAAAATTTGCTCACCCAAGAAAAAGCAAATTTAGATGACATACTAGAGATTCCACTTCTTAAAAATCCTGGCTCGCTTTCTACTGAAGAAATTCAAAGTGAACTGGATAATAACGCTCAAGGTATTTTAGGTTATGTAGTCAGATGGGTAGATCAGGGAGTTGGTTGTTCAAAAGTACCGGACATAAATAATGTTGGTCTAATGGAAGACCGAGCTACATGCCGAATCTCCAGTCAACATATTGCAAATTGGTTACACCATGGATTGTGTGATGAAACTCAAGTCATAGATACGATGAAAAAAATGGCACTTGTAGTGGACGAACAAAATTCAGGAGATCCCAACTACATTCCAATGGCTCCAAGTTACGACGGCCATGCTTTTAAAGCCGCTTGTGCACTTGTACTTGAAGGCAGAAATCAGCCAAGTGGTTATACTGAGCCAATTTTGCATTCGAAACGATTAGATTTCAAAGCTTAGTGAGCTTACTGGAAGATCACCTAAAATGGCTTAATCTTCATCAAGAAGCAACTCTCGAACCGGAAAGACCTATAGTCGATCCCCATCATCATTTATGGCCTGGTGAACAACATTACTTGCTTGAAGATCTATGGCTAGACACTCACAGTGGTCACAACATAAAAAAAACAGTTTTTATCGAATGTTCTCAGGAGTTTTTAAAAACTGGAGATACAGATTTTGCTCCAGTGGGCGAGACAATCTTCGTAAAAAAAATCAGCGACGAAGCTAGAAAAGAAAAGCACAAAACTCAAATTGAAGGAATAGTTGGGCACGTAAATTTACTAATAGGACCAGAGAAAACTCACGAGGTTCTGACAAGTCACTTGAAAGAGGGCGGAAATTTATTTAAAGGGATAAGGCATGCGGGAGGATGGGATCACCATTCTGAATTATCTAATTCTCATCACAGTCCTCCTAAAAATATGTATTCAAACGAAATATTTATAGAAAGTCTCAACGAACTAATTAACTTAAATTTATCTTTTGAAGCTTGGCAATATCATCATCAAATAAATCAGGTTACAAAAATGGCTGAAACCCTGCCCGATTTAAAAATTGTTTTGAATCATTTTAGCGGACCTATTGGCATCGGTCCGTACGCTAACAAAAAAGACGAAATTTTCGAGATATGGAAAAAAGATATTACCCAATTGGCAAAGCATACAAACGTATACGCTAAATTAGGTGGCTTAGCGATGCCAATAAACGGATATGAGTTTCATAAACAAAAATTGCCCCCAAACTCTGATCAAATTGTAAATTCTCAAAGACGTTATTACGATTATTTAATATTTTGTTTTGGGCCAGAGAGATGTATGTTCGAAAGTAATTTTCCAGTAGACAAACAATCAGTTTCATACAACATCATTTGGAATGCATTCAAAAAAATGACTTCAGGTCATACAAATTCTGATAAAGATCTAATGTTTTTAAAAACTGCGGAGTCTTTTTACAAGCTTTGATTATTGGTTAAAACCTTGAAGTTCCGCGGCTTCTTCTCTTACGATTTCAGGCGCGCCTAAGATTTGACGATTCAACCCTATCCTTTTGAACCAATAATGAAGGCCTAGAAGATCGGTAAAACCCATCCCACCATGAACCTCAGTTGCTTTTTTTGAAATCATCTTCGCTACTTCAGAAATATGTGATTTAGACTGACAAGCTAGAAGTCTCGATGAAGAAATTTCTTCCGTGTCATATGAATGAGCAGCTTGCCATACAAGGGAGTAACAAGGCTCTAAATCCGCAGCCATTTCAGCACACATATGTTTTACTGCTTGAAATGAGCCGATAGTTCGATTGAATTGCTTTCTCTCTTTTGAATAAGTTACGGCCTTTTCTACCATGGCTTCGGACGCTCCTAAGGTATCTGCAGATAAAATTATTCTTCCAGCATCAATAACTTTTTTAGCAATTTCATTATTGTCTAAGGTTTTTTCTAAGATTTCAGCATCAACATTTTTTAGTAAAATTTCATGAAATGTACGAGTCTTATCGACTGTGGTTAATTTATTCATGACGACCCCCTTTGCATTTGAATCAATTACAAACAGTCCTCCCGATTTGTCAGAGAGTATCAAGAAATCGGATTTTTCTGCATCTAGGACAAATAGAGAACGTCCATTAAGTTTGTTTTTAGAGAATTCTATTCCTGCATCTTCTCTTGCACCCACGAATTCACTCATCCCAACTCCAAATCTAATTGCATTATCAGCAATTTTAGGTAGGTAATTTTTTTTCTGATCTTCACTTCCTCCTAAATTAATCGCTATAGGTGCCATTACATAAGAACCAACAAATGGAATGGGACCAATTCCTGAACCTAGAGACTGCGCAACTGCTACGGCATGCAACAATCCTGCTCCAAGGCCTCTGTGTTCTTCAGGAACTAAAAGTGTATTAATTCCAAGGTTTAAAATGCCCTCAAAAATATTATTTTCAATTTCTTCCCCCTCACCATTTGCAATTTTTCTAATTTCGTCCACTGTAGCGTTGTCATCAAGAAATTTCTTTACAAAATCTTGAATCGATTCTTGCTCTTCTGATAGTCCAAAATACATTTTTATACCTCTACTTGCACTTTTGGTTCGCGAGGCATTCCAAGACCTCTCTCGGAAATAATATTTTTTTGAATTTGATTAGTTCCACCCCCAATAATTAATCCAAGAAAATACATGTAAGTAAATTGCCATGATCCTCCACCTCTTACATTAGGGTCATCTTCATATAATGTTCCAAGCTCTCCCATGATGTCTATAGCAAGACCTTCCAATTCATGTCGCAGTTCAGTTCCAACTAATTTTTGGATCATACCGCCAAGTTTTACATTTTGGCCCGGATTAATTTTTGCCGAAAGCAATCTTAACGAGTTTGCTTGCACAGCTAAAACTTTTCCCTGGATTTGCAGCAATCTATCACGATAAGAGGCAACATCGATTAATCTTCTTCCATCGATTGTTTCTTCTTTCATCAGATTAATTAAGGTGTTGAGTCTATTCAAAGTTGCGTTTGGGTTTGCTAGAGAGCCTCTTTCATGACCTAGAACCGAATTAGCTACTGACCAACCTTCGCCTCTTTTCCCGACTATATTTTCTTCTGGAACTGTTACGTTATCAAAAAAGACTTCGTTGAAGCCGGCTTTTAAAGTCATGTCAACAAGTGGCCTAATTTCTATGCCAGGAGTATCCATGGGAATTAAAATAAAACTTATTCCAGCATGCTTTGAGGCTTGAGGTTCGGTCCTTACTAAACAAAACATCATTTGAGAAAATTGAGCCGTACTAGTCCATATTTTCTGTCCATTGATTACCCAATTACCATCAACCAACTCTCCTTTAGTTTGTAAGCTTGCTAAATCACTTCCTGCATTTGGTTCGGAATAGCCTTGACACCATATTGTTTTACCAAGCAAGGTTGATTCAATATATTGTTGTTTTTGTTCTTCTGTGCCCCATTCGAGTAAAGTAGGTACTAGCATGTCAATTCCCTGACCTCCCATTGCATTCGGAACTTTATATTTAGCGAAAGCCCCAGCAATTATTCTACTTTTGATAATATCGGGTTCTCCTCCAAAGCCACCATATTCTTTTGGTATTGATCTGGCAAAAAAGCCTTTTTCAATCAAAATTTTCTGCCATTCAGATCTGCCAACAGATTTACCTGAAGAGTTAGATGCATTTCCAGACAAGGCATCGTGCATTTCGAATTTCTTATCATCTTTAGTGATAGTTGCGCCGCTAAATTCTTTACAGAACTTTTCGACTTCCTTAGTAAAATCGTCGTATTCTGAGCCAAACTCTAAATTCATACTTTCCTCCTTAAAAGACTGACTATCTTATAAGTTTCTTCTAAAAAATCCATTGGAACAATCTTTTTTTTATAGCAATGAGCAAAGATGTATAATCTTTCTTTAAATTAAGATTTGCGGGCATGGTATAATGGCTATTACTTCAGCCTTCCAAGCTGACGATGCGGGTTCGATTCCCGCTGCCCGCTCCAAAAAAATTTAAATATCTATGAAAAATATAACACTAGCAGTTGAAGAAGCTCTTCGAAAAGAAAATATTCCTTTTGCCTCATACGCATTAACGGATAAAAATGAAACAATACTTTATGAGCACTTCGGCACACAAGATTTAACTAGTGAATTACCTCCTACTAATGACACACGCTATCGTATAGCCTCAATGTCTAAAGCAGTGACCACTTTAGCTGCTTTAAAATTATTAGATGATGGAAAATTTCAGCTAAATACCTATGCTAAAGAATATTTTCCAGAACTCGGCGAGATAAAGGTAGCTAAATTGCATGAAAACAATATTACCTATGATGAAATTGAATCAGACATTACTATCCATCAACTTTTATCGCATACGTCTGGATTTGGATATGATTTTCACGATCCCACTCTAAGTCATTTAGTTGTAAATCAAGAGCTTGCGCCCTTGACTAGTAAAGATGGATCTCAGCTCAAAGCTCCTTTAGCTTATCAACCTGGAACGAGATGGGAATATGGTATAAGCCTTGGATGGATTGGAAAAATAATAGAAAAAATTTCAGGTAACAATCTCAACGATTTCATCACCGAAGAAGTTTTTTTACCCTTAGGAATGAAGGATTCAACTTTCGATGCTTCAACTTTTGATAAAAAAAATATTGCGGTTCTTCACGCAATGGAAGCAGAAAATTTTATTAACGTAGACGATTTTGTTGACGATTCAACCGATGGGTTTTATTACGGCGGCGGCGGAATTTATTCTACACCTGACGATTATTGCAAGTTTATGAGACTTTTCCTGAATGAAGGAAAAATTAACGGAAATCCATTTATCAGCACTAAAACTTTAAATCTTATGATGAAAAACCAAATTGGTGACTTAAATTATCTTCATCAACCTACTTTTAACCCAAGCTTAATCCACCCCCATGAATGGTATCCCGAAATTAAGAAAAAATTTACTTATGGTTTTTTGACTAACTTAGAAGATATGCCAGGAAGAAGAAAATCTGGCTCTCTAGCATGGTCGGGAATTTGTAATACTTATTTTTGGATCGATCCTGCTTCAGGATTAGGCGGGACTTTAATGATGCAATTGTCTCCACATTATGACGAAAAATGCATCAACGTTTTAGAAGCTTTAGAAAAGGCCGCTTACTCAGAATTAGAAGTTTTGAATAACTGATCTGCAACGTAAGGATTGGTTTGTCTTTCTTGGCCAAAAGTTGAAACAGGCCCATGACCAGGCACAAAAGTTACGTCATCTCCCAAAGGCCATAGCTTAGTTCTTATAGCATTGATTAGATCCTCATGATTACCTCTGGGAAAATCTGTTCTACCGATAGAGCCTTGAAACAATACGTCCCCGACAATGGCAAATTTGGCTTCTTTGTTGTGAAAAATTACATGTCCAGGAGTATGACCAGGACAATGATATACATCAAAATTTATCCCATCCAATTCAAGTTGATCGCCATCTTCGAGCCATCTATCCGGCAAAAAGTTTTTAGAGTCCGAGAGCCCGTACATTTTTCCGTGTTCTTCAAGAGCAGAAATTAGAAATTCATCCTCTTTATGTGGACCTTCAATAGAGATTTTATATTTTTGAGAAAGATTAAATGCTCCTCCTGCATGATCCAAGTGACCATGTGTTATAAAAATTTTTTTTAACTTTAAGCCATTTGCTTCAAGATAACTTTCAATCTTATCTAAATCTCCCCCAGGATCAGTTACTGCAGCATTTTTTGTCTCTTCATTCCATATAACGCAAGAATTCTGCATCAAGGGTGTTACTGGAATTATTTTTGCCTTAAGATTACTCACTAATGTATTTTACTGTAAATAATGGAATTTAAGTTTATTGAAACAAATGGAATCACTCTTCGCGCTGCAGTAGAAGGAGAAGGGCCTTTGGTGATTATGGTGCACGGATGTCCAGAGAGCTGGTTTAGTTGGAGACATCAAATTCCTGTAATTGCTGAGGCAGGATATAAAGTTGTTGCCATTGACGTAAGAGGTTATGGCGGCTCTGATAAACCCCACGCAATTGAAGAATATACTCTCAAGAAGTTAAGTGACGATGTTGTCGGCGTTATAGATTTTTTTGGTGAAGAAAAAGCCATATTATTTGGTCATGATTGGGGAGCGCCAATAGTCTGGTACACAAGCCTTTTGAATGAGAAAAGAGTTTCGGCAGTTGCAGGGCTTTCAGTGCCTTATTTTCCTCAAGGCGATGTTTCTCCCATGGATGCTTTCGAGGCAATTTTTGAAGATAAATTTTTTTATATGATTTATTTTCAAGAAGAAGGGGTAGCAGAATCTGAATTCGAACCAAATTTAAGAAAATATTTGGAGTCAACTTATTTTTCAGCAGATGGAAGAGGTATGAAGAAACAATTCGAAAGCCCCTTCAATGTTAGTGACAAAGGGCCAGAGGCTAAGTATCTAGATAATGTTATTCAATTTGATGATTATCCAAAATGGATTAATCATGATGAAATGAATTATCTTATAAATGAGTTCGAAAACAGTGGTATGAGAGGTCCTCTCAATAGATATAGAGCACAGAGAAAAGATTTTGATGATTTAAAAGGCTATAAAGATAAAAAATTAAAACAACCTGCAGCCTTAATGGTTGGTTCGTTAGATCCAGTTAATTTTTTTGTTGGCGAAGGATACAAAGATACCGCTGATTTAAAAGCAAATTTTGATCCGGTCTATGAAAATTTAGTTTCAGTTGAGTTAATTGATGATGTAGGTCATTGGACTCAACAAGAAGCTCCAAAACAAGTAAACGAATTTTTATTAAATTTTCTTAAACAGATTTAGACTCAATCCTACTTGGATTTGAAAATCTTTCTAGATTCGCCTCAAACTCATGAAGTCGTTTCCAAATACTTCTTAGCTCGGTTATTGTGGTCCAATTGAATAAAAATAGAGCGAAACCACTATGAACTCGATCAAAGGCATTAGAAATTTGGATCACTACTCCTAAGAGCGCTGCCCCAGTAAAAAGGCTAGGTCCAATAATTAGGAACGGAACAATCACCATAAATTGACCATAACTTTCAATCCATATGTCGAAATATCCGTAATGAAGATAAAGTCTTTGATAATTGAATCTTATACCAGTGAAAAGATACCAAAGAGTATCGCTTTGCGCATAATTGACTTTATCGTCTTCTCCTAAAACAAGATCCTTTCTGAATGCTGCCTCAACTTTCTGATTATTGTATTCCAACCCAGGTAACTTGTATCCAACGAACCAGGAAATTACTAAGCCACCAATAGAAACTGTAAGAGCAGTCCAAACTAGCGAACCTTCAATATTGCTAAAAAAAGGAATTGTGACCGATTCACTCAAACTCCAAAGCACTGGGACAAATGCAACTAATGTCATAATAGCTCTTACAACTTGCAGTCCAAGACTCTCTACTATTCTTGCGAATCTATTGCAGTCTTCTTGAATTCTTTGGCTTGCTCCCTCAATTTCTTCTTCAACACTTTGCCATCTAGGAATGTAATTAAAGGTCATAGCTTGTCTCCATCTCAAACCATAGATTCTGGTAAACCAAGCTGTAAAGGTTGCAAGTACCACATACGGCATTGCTATGACTAGAAAACTAGGAGAGCCTTGAAATCCATTAAAGAGATAGTCTGTCGAGATTAAAAAATCATAAAAAATATCAATTCCTTCTTGAGGATTTTCTGAAAAATCTGCCGCTATTTGTAAATGATCGTAAAAACCACCGTACCAAGTATTAATGGCTACAGTCATTTGAACCTGCATCCATAATGAGGTTATGAGGAGCGCAAGACCTCCATAAGCCCAGTACGCCCATTCCCTAGTTCCGTAAAATGCTCTCAACATAAAAAAAAATATAAAACAGAAAGAAGTTTAAACTATTATATCTTCATGACTAGAACTAAAGAAAAAATCAAGAAAAGGTCATATTCGCCGTTTCTAATAAACCGTAAAAGCATTTATGGAGTTTTAGAAATTATTTTTAGCGAATTGAAAAATAGTATTTATAAGTCTTTAGACAAGGAAAGTTCCAAAGAAAAAAAAGTATTGAATTATGTCAAAGAAAAAGCAATTAAAAATGATCCAGAGAGCGTTCTAAAAATTATTGATGACTGCGGTTACAATAAATTTTTTTTGATGAATATTGGAGACCACAAAGGAAAAATTCTGGACGATTATGTTTTAGAGAGCAAAGCACAAAAGGTTTTAGAGTTGGGGGTTTATTTAGGTTATTCGACAATTCGAATCGCTCGAAACTTGTCTAAAAATTCTCATCTATATTCCATCGATGCTAATAAAGATTTTTTAGAAATAGCACAGGAACATTTAGAGTTTTCTGGACTGCATGACAAAGTGACTTTTTACAACGGTAAAGCATCAGAAGTAATACCTAGATTAAATGAAAAATTTGATTTTGTTTTTATCGATCACTGGAAAGAAGCATATCTGACCGATTTGAAACTATTAATTGAAAATAATTGTTTGAATGATGGCGCTATAATTTTTGCTGACAACATTGTGCTTTTTCACCTAGAAGACTACTTAGAGTTTGTTCGAACAAATCCAATTTTTGAAAGCAAATTTATTCCCACCCTAAGAGAGTATTCGAGTTCACATCCTGATGGCATCGAAGTTTCTTATTTTAGAAAATGAAATTAAACTCCCTTGATCTACATGGAATAAGACATCATGAAGTTGATTTACTAGTTGAAAATTTTGTTTACCTTAATCAAGAAGATATGCCCTTAAGAATAATTTGTGGAAATAGTCATAAGATGATTTCACTAGTAAAGGTAGTTTTGGAGAGGATAGATTGTGAATATGAAGAAGGCATGGGAAACAATTATGGTTTAATCATAGTCAGAAAAATATAATGAAATTAAAAGAAGTAATAGTTTTGAGCGAGAAAGGAGACTTTCTCAAGGATTTAAAAGAGGGAGAATCTTTTTCTTTAATTATGGATTTTGTTTCTTTGAAAGCCTTGTCCAAAGAAATTTTCTCATTTCAATTTAAAAAATTATGGTTTTTAGTAACTTTTCTACTCACCGCTACTTATATAAGAAATGAATCTGGACTGTCTAAAATATATTCAAAATCAATCTTTGAAATCTATGATACTTTCGAATCCATGCCCTCTAGAGTAGAATTCGAAATAGACAAGAAATTAATTAAGAAGAAAATTTTATTGTTGTCCAACCCATTAATAAATGAAAGCTAGTCTAGTTTTAAAAAATTGCAATCTTGTAAACGAAGGAGAAATAAAAACTGTAGATATTGCCATCAAAGACGATCGAATTGAAAAAATTGCTTCATCAATAGATTGTGAATCATTTAAAGAAGTAGATTGTTTGGGAAAATATGTTGCCCCAGGAATAATAGATGACCAAGTACATTTTAGAGATCCTGGATTAACAGAAAAAGGGGACATACGTTCTGAATCTCTAGCAGCGGTGCATGCAGGTGTTACCTCAACATTCGATATGCCTAATGTTGATCCAAATATGACGACAATAGAGTTGATGAACGAGAGAAATCAACTAGGCGCAAAAAAATCTTGGACTAATTATTCATACTATTTTGGCGCCACTGAAACCAATCTTGAAGAAATTAAAAAATTAGACCCTAAAGAGACTTGTGGTTTAAAAGTTTTTATGGGGACTTCAACAGGAACACTATTAGTCGAGGATGATTTTGCGCTAGAGCAAATTTTCAAGCATTGCCCTGTAACTATTGTGACTCATTGTGAAGATAACGAAACAATGAAAAATAACTTAGAAAAAGTAAAACTTGAAAATGAAGAAATCGATGCAAGTTTTCATCCCATAATAAAGGATGATATTTGTTGTTATCGTTCCTCATCGAAAGTAATTGAGCTAGCTAAAAAATATTCTTCTGACCTTCATGTATTACACCTCACAACTGAAAAAGAAATAGCATTATTTGAAAATATTGATCTTAAAAAAAAGAAAATAACTTGCGAAGTTTGTGTGCATCATTTGTGGTTTGATGAGAGGGACTATAATTCTTTAGGAAATCTTATTGTTTGTAATCCTGCTATAAAGAAAGAATCCGATAGGAATGCTCTGCGACAGGCATTAAAAGATGGATATATAGACTATGTTGCTACAGATCACGCTCCACATGTTTACGAAGATAAAAAGCTTCCATATTTGCAAGCACCTGCAGGTATTCCTCTTATTGAACATTCATTTCAAATAATGATAGAGCTGCACAAACAAGGTTATTACACCTTAGATGAAGTTATTTCTTACATGAGTCATAGAGTAGCAGATCGATTTTCAATTATAGATAGAGGATATGTGAGAGAAGGTTATAAGGCAGACTTGATGATGTTTGATTTAGATAAAGAGATATCAGTAGCTAACGAAACTGAGCTGACAAAATGCGGGTGGACTCCATTTGATGGAAAAACTTTTAGTTCTTCTGTAACTGGTACCATAGTCAATGGAAAAATCATTGTTCTAGATAATCAACTTGTTACTGATTCAACTTCGGTAGAAAAAATAACTTTTGATAGATAAGATGTTTAAAGAATATAAAGAGTATGACGCATTAGGCCTCTCTGAGTTGCTTAAGAAAAAAGAAGTCTCTGCTAAGGAATTATTAGAAGAGGCAATTTTTTTAACTGAGACATTAGATCCCCTTATAAATGCAGTGCCCCAAAAACACTTTGAGCTTGCTATGGCTCAAGCTGAAACCGATCTGAAAGGACCTTTCTTCGGCGTCCCTTTTTTATTAAAAGATTTACATTCTTCTTTAGAAGGCACAATCACTTCTGACGGCTCGAGGTCGAGCGCAAAGAATGTGGCTGATTTCACTGATACTTTAACTCAAAGATGTTTGGATTCTGGTTTGGTAATTTTCGGAAAAACTAATTCTCCTGAATTTGGTTTAACAGTCACAACCGAACCGGTGCTATTTGGTCCTACAAGAAATCCTTGGAATTTAAATCATTCGGCTGGCGGTTCAAGTGGTGGTGCAGCTGCTGCAGTTGCAGCAGGTATTATACCTATGGCTCAAGCAACTGATGGGGGAGGTTCGATTAGAATACCAGCTTCTTGCTGCGGTTTAGTTGGTTTGAAACCTACTAGAGCAAGAACTCCAAGAGGTCCAAAAGTTTTTGAAGGATGGGCCGGTCAATCTATTGCCCATTGCGTATCAATATCAGTTAGAGATAGTGCGCTCCTATTGGATGCAACCTCAGGTCCTGAAATTGGTAGTCCATATCATGCGCCTTATCAAAAAGATTCTTTTCTTTCATCTCTAGAAAAGGATCCAAAAAATCTAAAGATTGCTTATATTGTTCCCGAGAGTATTTCAATTGATGCTGAAGTGAAAGACGTAATGACCAAAACCTTTTCTTTATTAGAAAGTCTTGGCCATTCTGTTGAAAGTAAATCAATTGATCTTCCAACCGATGAAATAATGACAACCATAGCGGCAGTTATTTCTTCTAGTTTGGCAAACAAGATCGATGAGATGGAAAAACAAATTGGAAAAAACTTAGACAATACGATGCTGGAAAACGTTACGCTCCAAATGCAAAAAAATGGTAAAGAGGTATTGGCAAAAGATTACATTCAAGCTGTTAAGACCAATCATAAAATAGGTTATGAGGTTGAAAAGATGTTCTTAGATTATGACATCCTGCTCAGCCCGGTTTTGGCTAAGCCCCCGGTTGAGATTGGTAACATAGATTTAAATACCACTGATTTTGTTGACTACGCAGAAAAACTATCTACTTATACTCCATTTACAGGTATTTTTAATCAATCTGGTCATCCATCAATTTCTCTTCCTTTATACCGCACGCCTAAAAATCTTCCAGTAGGAACAATGCTGACGGCTTCGTTCGGGAATGAATCGTTGTTGTTCGGTCTAGCTAGACAACTTGAGGTCGCAGAACCATGGGAAGCAGCTATAAAGGAGATGAGAACTCAAATCGGATAATTATTCGTTTAAGGATTCACGAGTTTCTTCTTCAAGATTAGCCCTAAAGTCGGATTCCTGAATATACATTCCTAGCCCAGCGAGCAAGGCAGTAATCAACGCAATAACAACAAAAAAGATGAAGAGATTTTTGGTTATTTGCGAATCGTTAAGATCGTTAGACATGTATACATTATACTAATTTTGTTGAAAGAAATGAAAAGAGAAAAAAAAATACTAAGTAAAGAAGTTATTTCCTGGGCATTTTATGACTGGGCAAATTCAGCATTTGCCACAACGGTTATGGCTGGGTTTTTTCCTTTATTTTTTAAAAGTTTTTGGGCGAGTAATTTAACTGACGCGGAAAGTACGGGCATGCTTGGGATAGCAAATTCATTGTCTGGGTTATTAATTGTTCTGATTGCCCCTTTCTTGGGAGCAGTTGCTGATATCACTTTTAAAAAAAAATATCTGTTAGTTTTTTTTATGATCATTGGAACAGGATCAACGGCTTCATTTTTTTTAATTCAACAAGGAGATTGGATCCTCGCGATGAGTGCATATATTTTTGCTTGTATAGGTTTTTCTGGAGGAAATATTTTTTATGATTCTTTGATCATCAATGTTTCTAGTGAGCAATCAAGAAACAAAGTATCAGCTTTTGGATACGCAATGGGCTACCTTGGTGGAGGGTTATTATTCGTTTTAAATGTCTTCATGTATTTGCAACCAGCGGTCTTTGGGTTAGCTTCTCAGGTAGATGCAATTTTATTTTCTTTTTTAAGCGTAGCTGTTTGGTGGTCTTTTTTCACTTTGCCTTTAATAAGATATGTGAAAGAGAAATCAGGCTTGTTTGAAAAAACTTCTTCAATAAATTTAATAAAAAAATCTTTTTTTAGAGTAATGCAAACATTTAGAGAAATAAGAGAGTATAAAAATCTTTTTTATTTTTTAATAGCTTACTGGCTTTATATGGATGGGATCGATACTGTTGTTAGAATGGCACTGGCATTTGGTGCCGACATTGGCTTAGCTACTTCCGAATTGATAGTTGCCCTAATAATTACTCAGTTTGTTGGATTTCCAGCAACTATCGGATTTGGGTTTTTAGCAGATAGATACGGGCTTAAGTTATTGCTGTATGTTGGAATTGGGATTTACATATGCATATGTTTTGGAGGCTTAGTTATATCCTCTATTTATGGATTTTACATAATGGCTGCAATAATTGGCTTAGTTCAAGGAGGAGTTCAGTCAGTCAGTAGGGCTGTTTTTTCAACAATGATTCCAGAAGGAAAAGATTCTGAGTTTTTTGGATTTTATAATTTAGTTGGAAAATCAGCAGTCATTTTTGGTCCCGCAATGGTAGGAATCGTAAATTATTTATTCAATGATCCTAGAGCAGGAATCATAAGTTTGTTGATTTTGTTTATACCAGGATTACTCATGCTAAGAATGGTACAAATTAAAGAGCAATAGAGTTTTCTAAAAGCACTTCTTTAAGAAGTTCGGGTTCGTCGGTCATTAATCCATCCACTCCTAGATCGATAAATTTTTGCATTTCCTCTCTTTTATTTACCGTCCAGACATGAACTTTAAAACCTAATGAATGACTTCTTTGCAAAAGTTTCTTTGTGAAAACTTTTATGCCATTCCAATTTTCTGGTATTTGTATAATTTTCGACCTTTTATTTGGGATGTTTAAAAATTTTATTTTTATAATGTCTCTGATTCCCATTGAAGTTAAAACTCTTGAATTAGCTCGTTGAATTTCATCAAGACGGCTGGAATGAAAAGAACCAATGCAAATTCTATCCTCTGCTTTCATATCTTTTATAATTTTTAAGACTCTTAAGCCAATTTTTGAAACCTTAAGATCGATATTAAAAAAATTTGTAGGAAATTCTTCAAGTAATTCAGTAAAAGTAGGAGTGTGCCCAGGTTGAAAAAAACTCAGCCGATTCAAGTCTTTATAGTTGATATCTATTAATTGAATATCATGTCCAGATGTTCTTAAAAGACTAGGATCATGAAAGGTAATTATTTTATCGTCTTTTGTTATCCTTAAATCTGTTTCTAAATAATTGAAACCAATTTCTTTTGCAGATTGAAAAGCCTCAATTGTGTTTTCTCTGAAGAACTTTGCATTTCCCCTGTGAACAAAGGCTTGAAAATTGCTTACTAAAAACTCCCCCATTATAAGTGTTATTTCACCAATTTTTAGTTTGGAAATAAGGTAATATTTTAATTATAAATGATCAATCCAGTTTCTAGTAAATTAGGTATCACAGAAGTCGTCCTTAGAGATGGAAACCAATCTCTCCTTGCAACGCGCATAAAAACTGAAGATTTACTTCCAATTGCAAATGCCTTGGATGAGATAGGTTATTGGTCGATCGAATCATGGGGCGGAGCTACTTTTGACAGTTGTTTGAGATATCTTAATGAAAACCCATGGGAAAGGCTTCGCCTTTTTAAAGCCGCAATGCCAAAAACAAAGCAACAAATGCTGTTGAGAGGTCAAAACCTTTTAGGTTACAAGCATTATCCTGATTCTGTGGTTTCAAAATTTATTAATAAGTCGTCTGAAAACGGTATTGATGTATTTAGGATATTTGATGCTTTAAACGATATTGATAATTTAAAATTCTCCATCAAACAAGTGAAGGAAAATTCTAAACACGTCCAAGTTGCAATGGCTTATACGGTAAGTCCAATCCACGATATTGATTATTGGATCGATCTTGCAAAACGCATAGAAGATTTAGGAGTAGATTCTTTAGCTATTAAGGACATGGCTGGCATATTGAAGCCTTATGTTGCCTATGAATTGGTTTCTAAATTAAAAGGAATTCTTTCCATACCCCTGCACATGCAAACACATGCTACTGCGGGCCTATCAACGGCAACCAATTTGAAAGCAGTAGAAGCTGGAATAGACAACATCGATACATCTATTTCTTCCATGAGTATGACTTATGGACATTCTCCAACTGAGAGTATCGTAGCAAGTTTGGATGATCTTCCGCGAACAACGAACTTAGATCTGAAGAAATTTAAAAAGATTTCAAACTATTTTAAAAAAATTAGAAAGAAGTATTCTCAATATGAGGGCAGCTTGAAAGGTGCAGATACACAAATGCTTGTTAGTCAGGTTCCGGGGGGAATGCTTTCTAACCTAGAGTCTCAATTAAAGGATTTAAATAAATCAGATCTCTTAGAAGAAGTAATTAAGGAGATTCCAAAAGTTAGAGAAGATTTTGGCTTTCCTCCGCTAGTGACACCAGTTTCTCAAATTGTTGGCGCGCAAGCCTTGATGAATGTATCTGAAAATAAACCTTATGAAACTTTATCTAAGGAAACCATAAATTTATTAACAGGTCACTACGGCAGAGTTCCAGGTAATGTCAACAAAGAGATTTTAAAAAAGGCTGAAACTGAACAAGATACAAATAACCAAAGACTTGCAGATTTCATTCAAGATGATTACGAGGAAAGAAAAAAGGATTTAAAGAATTTTTGTGAACAAAATAAATTGAATGATTTCAGTTTAAACGAGGAAATGTTGCTGTGTTTTATTCAATTTCCCTACAGCACAACTGACTATTTAAAAAGTATTGAATAAAAAAAAGCCTCTCAAAAGAGAGGCTTTTTTTTGGAAAGATTTTTACATTCCAATGGAAACTACAAATGCATCTTGATCAGTTCCGGCTGTGTCGCCTTCATAATCTGTGTATGCAAGTGATAATTCAAAGTCCCCGACTGGTATTGCGTATCCAATTACGTAGTTAGTTCCAGAATCTTCATAGTCTCCGTAAGAGAGGCCAATTGATCCAGGTCCTGCATCTATGCCGTAAGAAATTTCAGCGTAATCACCGAATTCGTCTCCAGCTGCGTAAAAGATACCAACACCCATTACATCAAGTCCTAGGTAAGTTTCTGAGAAGTCGCCTGAAGAACCAGGGTATGTAACTTCAATAAAACCAACGTCGTAACCAATGTCACCGATAGATCCAGCATAACCACCGTAGTAGTCAAGTTCTAGAGCTCCAGTATCACCGAAGTTAGCTGATCCAGCCCAAGTTCCAAGATAGAAACCAGAGTCAGTCTCTAAATCAAGACCACCGGATACAGACACTTCACCATTGTTTTGAGTCATTCCACGCCAGATATAATCTGAAGTAAGACCCATGTTTCCAGAAACTGAAACCGCACTAGCAATTCCAGAAGAAACGATGAGCACTAAACTAATGACTAGTGTTTTAAGTTTATTCATATCATCTCCATTTATAAATTTATAAACTGTGGCAATTATATACTTTTACAAGCGGTTCTAAGCAATATTTAAAAAACCCCATATATGTATTTTTTGCTCTTTTCAAGCACAAAATGTAGGTTATTAGTCGTTTTAGGGTTCATTTTGGTGCAAAAAAGTGCACTAAAAAATAAAAAAATTGTATTTTTTTAGGTTTAAAGTTTTAATAAGTTCCATGAAATTTAACGCATTAGTTTCTTCTGAGTCTGACAAAGAATTTTCTCTTGAAATAAAAGAAAGAGATCTTGAAGAACTTCCAGAAGGGGAAATACTTATAAGAGTAAATTTCTCTTCTCTAAATTACAAAGACGCGCTTTCAGCTACAGGCAATAAAGGCGTTTCGAGAAACTATCCCCATACCCCAGGAATTGATGTTGCTGGAATTGTAAAATCATCTTCTGTTGCAGAATTTTCAGAGGGAGAAGAAGTTATAGTCACAGGATATGATTTGGGAATGAACACCGCGGGAGGGTTTTCAGAATTTGTAAGAGTCCCAAAAGATTGGGTAATAAAAAAACCAGAGAGCCTAACATTGTCAGAATCTATGGCTTTAGGAACCGCAGGACTTACAGCTGGATTATGTGTAAGAAGACTCATCAATCATGGCATTACTCCAGAGATGGGAAAATTATTTGTAACTGGTGCAACAGGGGGAGTTGGCATTATTTCTCTAATGCTTTTATCAAAATTAGGTTATGAAGTTTCTGCCATTACCGGAAAAAAAGAATCCGAACAAATGTTAAAAAGTTATGGAGCAAAAGAAATAATTATGCGAGATCAATTTGATGAGCCTTTAAAATCTCCTTTGCAAAAGTCAATTTTTATTGGGGGCGTAGACGCAGTCGGAGGAAAGGTACTTTCAAATCTTCTTACCTTCACCGGGCAAAGAGCTGCTATAGCTTGTTGCGGTATGGTCAATGGAGCAGAACTCAATACTAGTATTTTCCCCTTCATTTTGAGAGGAGTTACTTTGTTTGGAGTAGATTCAGCAGAGACAGAAATTGAGGTTAAAGAAGAAATCTGGAACAATTTTGCAGATACATGGAAACTTAAACATTTAGAAGACGAAATAAAAGAAATAAGCTTATCGGAATTACCTTTAGAAATTGATACTATTCTTAAAGGAAAACAAATTGGTAGAGTCAGAGTAAAAATCTAGCTATGGAACAAAAAGAAAATAAATTTAATGAAAAAATAGCTAGTTCTGATAGTAAAGCCGATGCAGTAGTTGCAGTCGCTGCAATAATTATTGTCACTGCTATAATAGTTTTTTGGGTTTCAACTCAATAATCATTTATGACTAAAGCTTCTGATTTAAAAAAACAACTGAGATTGCCTGTAATAGGAGCGCCCCTCTTTACTGTTTCTTATCCAGAACTGGTGATTGCTCAATGCAAAGCTGGCGTAGTTGGATCTTTTCCAGCCTTAAATGCTAGACCTCAGGAGGAACTCGAAGTCTGGATTAATAAAATTTCTGAAGAACTTAAAAAATATCAAGATGAAAATCCCGACAAGAAAGTAGCTCCCTTTGCAGTGAATCAAATTTGTCATCATTCCAATGATCGGCTCCAACACGATGTTGATATTTGTGTGAAACATGAAGTTCCACTCATCATTACTAGCCTTAGGGCTCCAAAGTTTGTTACTGAAGCTGTTCATAGTTATGGAGGGATAGTCATGCATGATGTAATTAATATTAGGCATGCAAAGAAAGCGATTGAGGAAGGCGCTGACGGATTAATTTTAGTATGTGCAGGAGCCGGAGGGCATGCCGGTACCCTAAGTCCTTTTGCTTTGGTAAGAGAAGTAAGAGAATTTTTTGATGGCCCAATTGCTCTTTCTGGGAGTATTTCTGAAGGTTCTTCGATTTTATCTGCTCTAGCTTTAGGTGCTGACTTCGCCTACGTAGGAACAAAATTCATAGCAACTTCTGAAGCTAATGCATCGCCCGGTTATAAACAAATGATTGTCGACAGTAAGGCTGATGACATTATGTACAGTGCGACTTTTACAGGGGTTCACGGAAATTATCTTAGACCAAGTGTTGAAGCCGCTGGCTTAAATCCTGAAGAGCATATGTCGGGAAGTAAAGATTCAATGAATTTTGGATCTTCTGCAACCAAAGCTTGGAAAGATATTTGGGGTTCTGGTCAAGGAATTGGAAATATTAATCAAGTTAAATCGGTCGGTGATGTAGTTGATGATTTAGAGCAAGAATACAATGCTGCTAAAACTAGATTATCAAAAGTTGGTTAACTAAATCTTCTCAGGACTCTTCTAAAAACTTTTGCGCATCTAATGCTGCCATACAACCAAATCCAGCCGAGGTTATAGCCTGTCGATATACCGAATCTGCGACATCGCCTGCTGCGAAAACTCCATCCACACTAGTTTGAGTTACATTTCCACCCAACCCACTATTAATCGAGATATAACCATTTTTCATATCTAGCTGATCAATGAACATGTCTGTATTTGGTTTATGGCCAATCGCAATGAAAACTCCCTCCAAATTTAGTTCTTTTCCGGAATCTAAAATAATTTTGCTTACCAACTCGTCACCGACCACTTCTTGAAGTTGTGTGTTCCAATGAATTTCAATTTTCTTTTCTTTTTCTTTATTAAAAATTCTATCTTGTAAGATTTTTTCGGCCCTGAGACTGTCTCTTCTATGAATCAGATGAACTTTTGAACAAATATTGCTCAAATAAAGCGCTTCTTCTGCCGCTGTGTTTCCCCCGCCAATTACTGCCACTTCTTTGTCTTTATAAAAAAAGCCATCACAAGTCGCGCAAGCGCTTACGCCTCTACCTAAAAATTTTTCTTCAGATTCAATTCCTAAATACTGGGCGGAAGCTCCAGTTGCAATAATTAAAGATTCGGCCAGATAAGTATCATTCCCTTTTAACTCGATTGGTTTATCTTTTACATTCACCTGCTCAATATGATCATTTATAATTTTGACATCAAACTTTTCGGCATGATTTTTCATTCTTTCCATCAAATCAGGTCCTTGTAAATCATCATGATCGCCTGGCCAATTTTCAACATCTGTTGTAGTAGTGAGTTGACCACCGATTTCCAGACCAGTAATAAGAATAGGATCTAATCCTGCGCGAGCGGCGTAAATTCCAGCGCTGTATCCAGCAGGTCCTGAACCCAAGATAATTAATTTTCTTAATTCGCTCAAAGTAGTCTTGATTTTTTCACATTTTAAAGTAAATAAAGTGAAAGAAACAGTCGCTCAAAGCCAACTGTCATTAACTTAGAAGGGAAGATATAATAATATTTTATTTGAAAAAATTGACTAAAAATAAATCAAATCTATTTTCAAAAATTTTCAATCCAGCTTTCTCGCTGAGTACAGCTACCAAAACTCTCACATTAGACTTATTTAATCTTTTTTTAGTGATTTTAGGGATTGTTCTTTTGATCTCTCTTTGGACGTTTGAAATTTCTGACCCCAACTGGAAAGAGATTTCTTCATCAGAAACTAATTTAACAAATAGCATTGGCATTGTCGGTGCTTGGTTGAGCAGTTTTCTTTACGAGTTTTTGGGAATTACCGCATGGGCAATGATTATCCTATTTTTTTATCCTGCCTTTATGTCTTATTTAAAAAACACGGAAGTAGGACCTGCTCAAAAAAATTATTTTTTTAGTATCTTTGGATTTTTTATTTTTTGTTCTTCTTCATGTTTATTAATCGATCTTCACATTAATGCATTCGAATTTTATTTTCCTGAAACTAGTTCAGGGATTTTGGGTACCATTATTTCAGTAAATTTGTATCCTTACTTAAGCTTGGTAGGTTCAACTCTTTTCGGAATTTTCTTTTTGATGGTCAGTTTTAGTCTGATGATCAATTTAAGTTGGAAAAATACTTTTATTGGATTACAAGATAATTTTAAAAACCTTGTTTATGTTTTAGATAAGTACTCTAAAAATGGATTTGAATATTTTAAAAAATTAAGACAAAAGAAACAAGATCAGAAAAATAGACAGGCATTTTTAGATTCACATAAAGAAAAAATTAGGTCAATGCCTAAACCGGAAATAAAGAAGGTTGATAAACCGATAGTTGAGGGGAAAAAAGTTCACCAAGAAAAACAAGTCGAACTATTTGAGGAAAAAATTCCAGGAGAAATGCCAAAAATTTCACTTCTTGATGAGAAAAAAAATGATACTCAAGTTATGAATTCACAGCAACTTTACGAGCTAGACATATTAAAAGAAGCGCTAATTACAAAACTTGCCGAATTCAAGATTACTGGTCCAGAGGGAGAATATGCGATTGTAAGAGAGACGATGCGTGGACCAGTAGTGACGCGTTTCGAAGTTGAATTGCCAAAAGGAATCAAAGTTTCTCAGGTATCTAACTTAAACAAAGATCTTGCTAGGTCCTTAGGTGTCGGAAGTATAAGAATTGTTGAAGTCATTGAGGGAAGAGAAACTATAGGAATAGAGGTGCCTAATGCTGACCGGGAGGACGTATTTTTAGGAGAAGTGATAGCTTCCAAATTATTTGAAGAATCAAAAAGCCCGCTCACTTTAGCATACGGTAAAGACATAGAAGGAAAGCCTGTCTTAGAGGATCTTGCTTCTTTACCACACTTACTAATTGCTGGAACAACAGGTTCGGGAAAATCTGTTGCTTTGAACGCCATGTTGATGAGTATTTTATACAAAGCAACACCACAACAAGTTAGATTGGTTTTAATTGACCCAAAAATGCTGGAACTTTCTGTTTATGAAGACTTACCACATTTATTGTGTCCCGTTATTACTGATATGGCCCAGGCTGCTTTTGGTTTGAGGTGGTGTGTTAATGAAATGGAGAGGAGATATAAACTAATGGCGGCTATGTCTGTGAGGAATTTGAACGGCTTTAATGCAAAGGTTAAAAAAGCCAACGAATCAGGAAATCCTATTAAAGATCCAACTTTTAAAATAGATGAAGAAAAAGGCATTAGTGAAGCAGATATACCTAACCTCCAGGAGCTCCCTCAAATTGTCATCGCTGTTGATGAATTGGCTGACCTCATGATGGTGGTAGGAAAAAAGGTTGAGCAATTGATTGCAAGATTAGCTCAAAAAGCAAGAGCAGCAGGTATACACATGCTTTTGGCCACACAAAGGCCTTCAGTTGACGTCATCACAGGATTAATAAAGGCTAACATCTCAGCAAGAATGGCATTCAACGTAGCATCATCGATGGACTCAAGAGTTGTGTTGGATCAAGTTGGAGCTGAGCAGCTATTAGGAAGAGGTGATATGTTATACGTTGGTTCTGGTACTTCTGTTCCTTTGAGAGTTCATGGAGCGTTTGTTGGCGAAGAAGAAATAATAAGAGTAGTTAAAGATTGGAAAGATAAAGAAACTGTTAGCTATCTTGATGCTGTAACTAAAGCTCCAGAAACTGGTGAAGATTCAGAAGACTCTGAAGATTCAGAAAAAGATGAATTTTATGATCAGGCAGTGGCGTTTGTTGTTGAATCAAGAAGAGCTTCTATTTCAGCTGTTCAAAGAAAATTTAGGATTGGATACAACAGAGCTGCTCGTCTAATTGAGGCAATGGAATCAGCAGGTTTAGTGAGCGAGATGAATTCTAATGGAAATCGAGAAGTGCTTGCTCCAAGCAATGCAGAATAGATTTCTAATTCTTGTTGCATTTTTTTCCAATTTATTTTTTGGAGAATGCAATTTAAATTCTAATTTATTAAGTAATTTTTTTGATTCGAACTCTTCTTTTCAGTCCGAATTTATTCAAGTTTTTGAAGAAAAGGAAAAACCAAACATTTCTGGTGAGATTTTAATTAAAAGGCCAAGTCATCTAAAAATTTATTTAGAACCGCCTTTAAATTCAGAATTGATAATAAATCAAGATTATATTTTTCAAACTGATTTTGACCTTGATCAAACGATAAGATACGAGAAGGATGCAATGATTGATTTTATTCCAGCAGGATTTTTATTACTTTCTAAAGAAGAGTTCTGCGAGGGATTTACAATGGATATTTGTGACAATAAAGAATGTGTAATTCGTCAAAAAAATAATGACAATAAAATTGAAATATTTTTTAAGGATCAAAAAATTGAACAATTAAATTTTAGCGGTCCTAAGTATGACGAAATTGAAATTTTGTTTGGAAACATGACCTTGATGAATGATATCAATGAGTCTGCATTTAGCTATAATCAAGAAGTTAAAGATTTACTAATAATAGATAAAAAATGATCGATTTAGATAATCTAAGAAATAATTTAAAAGAGGTAAGCTCAAACTTGATGAAAAGGGGTTTTAAGCTGGACGAAGTTTTATGGACCTCTTTGGAAGAAAATAGAAAGTACTATCAGGTGAAGATGGAATCTTTGCAAGCGGATCAAAATAAGATTGCTAAAGAAATTGCTCAACTTCAACAAGATGGTAAGGAAAGCAATGAGGTAAAAACAAAAGCCACTGAAATATCCAAAGAATTAAAGAAAGTTAAGGAAAAGTTTCAAGAAAATAAAGTTGAATACGATAATTTCTTGCTTTCATTACCAAATATTTTATCTGATTTAGTTCCATCAGGAATTGACGAAAATGACAATGAAATAATTTTTGAAAGGGGAAAAATTCCGTCTTTTGATTTTTCTCCTAAAGATCATCAAGAGTTAGGTATTTTAAATGGAGGAATGGATTTCGAAGCTGCTGCAAAAATAGCTAAGTCGAGATTTATTGTTTTCAAAAATTCAGTTGCTCAACTCAACAGGTCCTTGATTCAATTTATGATCGATACTCATACAAATGAACACGGATACTCAGAAATCTATGTTCCATTTATAGTAAATAAGGAATCTATGCTGGGGACTGGACAGCTTCCTAAGTTTAATGATGAGCAATTCCAAATTAAAGATGAAGAAAATGAAATGTATTTAATTCCGACTGCAGAAGTTCCAGTAACCAATTATCATAGAGATGAAATTTTAGATGTTTCAGACTTAACTTTGTCTTACGTTTCACATACTCCTTGTTTCAGGTCTGAAGCTGGAAGTTATGGGTTAGATACCAAAGGCATTATAAGACAACATCAGTTTGAAAAAGTTGAGTTAGTTAAGATTTCACACCCTGACGATTCTGAAGAAGAACTAGAAAAATTAACTTCTAATGCGGAAAAAATTTTAGATTTACTTGAACTTCCTTTCCGAAGGATAAAATTATGCGCTGGAGATATTGGATTTGGTGCAGCATTAACCTACGATTTAGAGGTATGGATGCCAAGTCAGAGTTCTTATCGAGAGATTTCATCCTGCAGTAATTATCGTGATTTCCAATCACGAAGGCTAAAAATAAGAACAAAAGAAAATGAAAAAACGATTCTTTGTCATACTCTTAATGGCTCTGGTCTAGCTATTGGAAGAACAATCGCAGCAATATTCGAAAACTTCCAAAATAAAGACGGAACAATATCTATTCCTAATATTTTAAGACCGTACATGGGAGATAAAGAAATTTTATGAGCTTTTGTCTCATTGCTGATAGAATCCACTTTCACAAATAATACAAGCCTATGGAAATGATAATAGAATTTGCTTTCTTTTTGCTAAAAGCACTAACAATAACTTTACTGATTTTTATTCCAATTTTCTTAATAGCGTCTTCATTAAAAGGTAAATCCGAAGCAACTGATACTTTGAGAATAAAAAATCTCTCTAGAAAATACATGTCTATGGCTGATTCTTTAAAAGTCTTAAGTTTGAATAAAGAAGAAACTAAAAAATTTGTTAAAGCTTCCAAAAAAGAATCAAAAATCTCCTCAAAGCAAGCATCTAAGACTAAAAAAAAGCCTGTTTATGTAATTGATTTTTACGGAGATATTGAAGCTTCGAACGTGGATAGTTTAAAAGAAGAAATAAATGCAATTTTAAATAGTGAAACCAAGTGTGAAGAAATTATCTTGAGACTTGAAAGTAGGGGTGGCACGGTCATTGGCTATGGATTATGTGCTGCACAATTGCAAAGATTGAGAGAAGCTAAAATTAAGGTAACAGCATGTGTAGACAAAGTTGCTGCTTCTGGTGGTTATATGATGGCATGCGTCGCTGATAAAATTATTTCTGCACCTTTCGCAGTAATTGGTTCTATAGGAGTAGTGGCCGCAATTCCTAATTTTCATAAAATCTTGAAAAAAAATGATATTGATTATGAGCTTCATACCGCGGGCGAATTTAAAAGAACTATTACAACTTTTGGAGAAACAACTGAGGAAGGAAGAAAAAAATTTAAAGAAGACTTAGAAGATATCCATAAACTGTTCAAGGATCATGTGAGTAAATTCAGACCAAATCTAGATATAAGTAAAATAGCAACTGGTGAAGTCTGGGAAGGCATTGAAGCTCTCGAAGTAGGCTTAGTAGACGAAATAAAAACAAGCGATGAATATATTTTAGAATTTATAAAAAAACACGATGTCTATAGTATTAAATTCGAACCGAAGAAAAATCTTCAAGATAAATTTAGTAAATTTTTTAAAGCACTTTTGTTTGATTCTTTAGGATCAGTTGAGGACTTCTTTGATAAAAGAAAATACAAATAATTAACTTAATTTATGAAAGTTTTATTATACGCGCCTTTACTTCCGGCCGTCTTTTTAGCCTTAATAGCTCTCAATTGGATCTTTAACCCAGAAGCAGCTGCATCTTCTTTAGGACTGATAATTAGTGATCCAGTGGAGAAAAACACTTTAATCAGAGACTTTACTGCTTTTTTTCTTGGAACTAGTATTTTTTGTTTTCTTGGGTTCATCACAAAGAGACCTGAATGGTATTTTGCTTCAGCGATAATTTTTTTAATAGCTTTTTTATTTAATGTGTTGGCTAGTACTTTTCATGACGCTTCCTTTGTCTTGGAAACTTTCATAATTGAACTAATTTTAGCTTTAGCGTGCTTCTTTTCTGGAAAATATACAAATAGAGTTTCAGAAAGGTAATTTTTAATTACCTTTTCAGGATAGCGACGATAATTAAAATAGAAATTAAGGCCAAAAGACCTTCTTGGCCAAGCACGCTAAGAATATTTGAAAAGTTTTTTACTACGTCACCGAAAAAAGCTGTTTCAGGACCAAATATAATTCCAACTAAAACTGCAATTGCAACAAATAAGGTTAAGACTTCAGTGACTTTGTAAAAAAAGTCTTTTATCTTATCGAAATTGAACCATTCCATAATTAAATTAAAGAGAAGGGGCCAAATAAATGACCCCATTCTCAAAGATTTATCTTAGAAGATTAATCAATATTGCAGCTGCAAGCAAGCCAACCAAACCATTGTCGCCAAGAGTTTGTATAACAGCAAGAAGCTGATTAAGGACATCTCCAAAGAACCAAGAGTTACCGAATACTATTCCAGCAACCACACCTAGTCCAATAACACCGACCAAGATTCCAGTTAATCCAGAAACTAAGTCACCTATCATTTTCATTGCATTTTCCATAATTTCCTCCCCAGGTAAGTTTATGTTTTTGCACTAAAAATTCTCACACGAAAGTTTCGATGATTCAATTTTAAAAAAAAAGTTGGTACCACTTTTAGTTGAAAAGTGTCAATTTTTGTATTTCTTTTATAAAAATTTTTTTAAATTTGTCAAATTTCGCTTTGCTTTAATTTATGACTAAAATGGTATTTACAATAATTAAAATGTTTTAGGAGAAAGATATGTTTAGTCATATTATGATCGGCGCAAATGACATAGAAAAATCAAAAATATTTTACGATAATTTATTAGGTATTTTAGGCGCTAAAGAAGGGGTATTCGTTCCTAACTTAACTGGGCAAACTAGATACTTTTACTTTTTAAATAAGAATACTTTTTGCATAACTGAACCAATCGATGGTAATCCCGCTGTTCCAGGGAATGGCAATACAGTCGCTTTTAATGTTCCGGATGAGGAAACTGGAAATAAATGGCATCAAACTGGATTAGATCATGGTGGCGTTTCTACCGAAGATCCGCCGGGAATTAGAGAATATGAAAATATGAAAATGTATCTTGCTTATTTAAAAGATCCTTCTGGAAATAAAATTTGTGCTATTAAAGTTTTCTCTTAGTCATAGGAAATTTAATTATGAAAGAAGATATTAGAATTTTTTCTTATCTCCCAAATCCTAGAGTGTGGAAGTCTTTGATCACCGCAAAATTGATTAGCGTAAACGTTAATGTAATTGGTGATAAACCTAGAAATTTACCAGAGTGGCTTTGGGATTTCGACGCAAGAAAATTAAATGATATTGATTTCAAAGATTTAACTAAATTTAAACGGCAAAGCAAAAGAGGCTTCAAAGCAGACCTTTATAAGACCGACGATTTTTTGGCGAAGCATCCTTTTGGAACTGTTCCCGCAGGGTTTAACGTTGATGGTTCTGTTGGCATTTTTGAATCGAACAGCATTATGCGCGCGGTTGCTCGTTTATCAGATGATCATAATCTTTATGGCGGCAGTAACAGAATGCAACAATCAAGAATTGATAGTTTTTTAGATGCTAATCTTGGGTTTGCAAGAGAATTTCAAGTTTATGTTCTGGAGCTTGATGAGCTTAATGATTATTTATATAAAAGAATGACTTCTGCTTATCAGTTTTATTTAGACGGTATTGAAAAAGCTCTTCTCTCGAGTGCCTATATAGTTGGTGATGAGATAACAATTGCTGATATTTCTTTCGTATGTGATTTAGCTCAATTTCTTAGAGAAAGAGACAACAAAAATCTTTTAAGAGAACAAGGATTCGAGTTAATTTCAAAAAATTTCGAAAAAGAGTTTCCTCTTTCGTTTAATCATTTAAAAAAACTCTATCAAACAAAAGAATTCAAAGAGGTTATGCAAGATTATCTCGAAAAAGTATTAACGTTAAAATAAATTGTAAAAAGATTAAAAAAGTATTTCTTTTTTCTTAAATTAGTATTCAATACACTCTTTAAAACAATTAGGAAAAATTTATGAAATTATATGTAGGCAACCTTCCTTGGAGCATAGGTGATCAGGAATTAGAAGATCTGTTCTCTGACTATTCTGTCGTTTCAGCAAAAGTAATTAAGGACAGAAATACAGATAGATCCAGGGGTTTTGGTTTTGTTGAGCTAGAATCAGGTGGCGAAGAAGCTATTGAAGCTCTCAATGAATCAGAAGTCGAGGGAAGACAGCTTAAAGTCAACGAAGCTAAGCCCAAATAAACTTTTTTTCTGAACAAATCCTTTTAAAATAGTATTTTTGGAGGGGTGGCAGAGCTTGGTTGAATGCACCGGTCTTGAAAACCGGCAAGTCAGAAATGGCTTCGTGGGTTCGAATCCCACCCCCTCCGCCAAAAAAAACTTTTTAATTCTTTTTATAAATCAAAAAATTTTTTTTTATAAAAACTTAGTCTAAAAAAGCGCAATTTTGCTATTGATCGATTTCATATATAGGTTAAGATAAATTTATCTACTAGAGGACGTTTTAACAACTCGAGACGATAAAAAAGAGAATAGTAGAAAGAAGGAGAAGGGTGAAAAGCTGAAAGAAATTTCACCACATGATGGACACGGGGTAAAGTCCAACACTAGGAAGCCCGCTAGGCCCCTTCAACTTCGCTAAAAAAGAAACACCACTCAGTGGTGTTTTTTTTATACTTACCATATGTCTATACTACTTACAGGTATTACTACCAGCGGAACTCCGCATTTGGGTAATTATGTTGGGGCAATAAAGCCATCTATCGAAGAATCTAAGAAATTTAAAGATACCTTCCTTTTTCTTGCCGATTATCATTCTTTGATTAAAAATCAAGATCCAAAACTGACTTTTCAATCTTCTTTACAAATTGCTTCCGCTTGGATTGCATGCGGGATAGATCTTGATAAAGTTAACTTCTATCGACAATCAAATATTCCTCAGATTCTAGAGTTGAATTGGATCTTGTCTTCCGTAACACCTAAAGGCATTTTAAATAGAGCGCATGCTTATAAAGCAGCTGTTGATGCCAACGATAATAACGATCCAGATAAAGGTATTAATGCGGGCTTGTTTAATTACCCGATATTAATGGCAGCAGATATATTATTATTTGATGCAAAATACGTTCCTGTAGGAAGCGATCAAAAACAACACATCGAAATGACTCGAGACATTGCTGGAAGGTTTAATAACACGTATGGAAAAACTTTTGACCTGCCAGAGCCAATTATTTCTGAAGATATTTCTCTTCTTCCAGGGTTGGATGGAAGAAAGATGAGTAAATCTTATAATAATTTTATTGAACT
>QCAB01000006.1 GCA_003282105.1 SAR86 cluster bacterium AG-339-G14 | reverse complement strand
AAGACCCCCTGCTCCTACATCATGTATAAAACTTATGGGATTAGCATCTCCTAGTTGCCAGCATTGATCGATAACTTCCTGACATCTTCTTTGCATTTCTGGATTTGATCTTTGCACTGAAGCGAAATCCAATGCTTCTTCGGAGCTTCCCGTTTCAGTTGACGATGCTGAACCACCACCCAATCCAATGAGGTAACCTGGACCACCAACCACAACAATTTTTGCAGTTTTCTTTACTTTGTTTTTATGTGTATGATTTGGACGAATATTTCCAATGCCGCCAGCAATCATGATTGGCTTATGAAATCCTGAATGAGTTTTATTTTTCTCATCATATTTTTCAAAAGATCTGAAATAACCCAATATATTTGGCCTTCCAAACTCGTTATTAAAAGATGCAGCTCCAATAGGTCCCTCGATCATTATTTCTAAAGGTGAAGCAATTCTTTTGGGCTTATTTTCTTTACCTTCCCAGGATTCAATTTGATTGGGTATTCTTAAGTGCGAGACAGAAAAACCGCATAAACCCGCTTTTGGCTTCGCGCCTCTTCCAGTTGCTCCTTCATCTCTTATTTCTCCACCGGAGCCCGTAGCAGCTCCTGGAAATGGAGCAATGGCGGTGGGATGATTATGAGTTTCTACCTTAATACAAAAATTATTACCTTCTTTAAAATTTTTATACTTTTTTGAATTAGGATCTGGAAAAAATCTTGATTCTCCAAATCCTTCTATAACAGCTGCGTTATCGCTATAAGCCGATAATACATTTTCAGAATGGTTACGATAAGTATCTTTGATCATTGAAAATAAACTTTTTCCTTCGTCAACCTTATCCAATCCATTCCAATTGGAGTTAAAAATTTTGTGACGACAATGTTCAGAGTTTATCTGCGAGAACATCATCAATTCTGAGTCTTGAACTTTTCTTTCTATATTTTTTAATCCGTGGAATAAATAATTTATTTCATATTCATTTAAACCAAGATTTAAGTCTTTGTTTGCCCTAATAAAACTGTCTTTGGTTGTGCATTCAATTTCTCTACTAATTTTCTTGTCAGGCACAGAAAACAATTCTTGTATCTTGGCAAGTTCTAAAATAATTTCTTCTGTGAGGGGATCAAATAAAATACTTAAATCTTTCAAATCTAAATCTGTTTCTTTTGAAAAAGAGTATAAATTCAATTTCTCTATATTCAGCAAATCCATTCCGCACTTTAAAAAAATATCTTTGACCTTTGATGACCATGGCGACTGAATTCCTTTTTTTGGAGATATGAAGACTGATTGCGAGGTAATTAGTTGGTTATTTTTTCCTCCTAAAAGACTTAGAATGATTCTTTTTTCAGACTCTGTAATTTCAGACCAAGGCTTTCTAGTCTCTAATATGAAAAAATCGCTTATTTCATTGAGGAATAATTTTCTCTCTTTTAATAAATTAGCTATTCTTAAAGTTTTGAAGTTAGAAAAAGATAAATCGCCTAAGATGCCAACAGTATTCGGAGAAAATTCATAAATATTTTGCATTTTTGCCTGAGATTTAAATATTATAAATCAAGAAGACTTTTTATTTCTCAAGTAATTTAAGCCGCAAAAAGCTTGTTCTTTAATGAAGTAATTTTGTCGCGGATATTTGCTGCTTCTTCAAACTCAAGTTTAGTAGCATGCTCCAACATCAATTTTTCGAGAGCATCTATTTTTTCAGCTAGCTCTTTAGGAGACAAATACTCTTCCTCAAATTTTTTGTCGACTTCTTCGATGAATTCTTTCTTCGTAAGATTTTTCGATCCTTCCATGACGTCCATAATAGGCCTTACGATGCCTTCTGGTTTTATATTATGTTTTTCGTTGAAAGCCATTTGGATCTTTCTCCTTTCTTCAGTCGTCTTAATAGTTCTTTGCATTGAACCAGTTTCCTTATCGCCATACAAAATAGCATGACCATTAATGTGTCTTGCAGCTCGTCCAATCGTTTGTATAAGTGAGGTGTCAGATCGAAGAAATCCTTCTTTGTCAGCATCTAAAATTGCCACTAGGGAAACTTCCGGTAAATCTAATCCTTCTCTTAAAAGATTAATACCTACCAATACATCAAAATTTCCAAGTCTTAAATCTCTTAAAATTTCCGATCGCTCAACAGTATCAATATCGGAATGAAGATATTTAACATTGATATCTTTTTCAAAAAGATATTGCGCTAAATCCTCTGCCATTCTTTTTGTAAGAACTGTCACCAAAACTCTTTCTTTTTTCTTTGTTTTTTCATAAATTTCTGAAATTAAGTCATCCACTTGATTTGTTGCGGGTCTTATCTCAATTGTCGGATCAAGTAATCCCGTGGGTCTTACTATCAAATCTACCATTTGATCTAAATTTTCATTTTCGTATTCTCCCGGAGTGGCAGAAACAAATATCTTTTGACCTGACAAGATTTCCCATTCATCAAATCTTAGAGGCCTATTGTCGAGTGCGCTTGGTAATCTAAATCCATATTCGGTGAGTGTTTCTTTCCTAGATCTATCTCCACGATACATTCCTCTTATTTGAGGTAAAGAAACGTGAGATTCGTCGACAAAAACTAAGGCGTCCTCGGGTAAATACTCGTATAAAGTTGGCGGTGCCTCCCCTTTTTTTCTTCCAGACAGATATCTTGAATAGTTCTCGATGCCCGAACAGAAACCTAATTCTTTAATCATCTCCATATCGTATTTAGTCCTTTCCTCAATCCTCTGAGCTTCAATCAGTTTTTCATTTTTTTTAAAATATCGAACTCTTTCTTTCATTTCAGACCTGATTTTCTCAACAGCACTGAGCATAATATCTCTGGAAGTTACGTAATGGGTTTTAGGAAAAATAGTCACCCTTGGAACGTCTCTAATTATTTCTCCGGTCAATGGA
This sequence comes from SAR86 cluster bacterium AG-339-G14, assembly GCA_003282105.1. Classification (GTDB taxonomy): domain Bacteria; phylum Pseudomonadota; class Gammaproteobacteria; order Magnimaribacterales; family AG-339-G14; genus AG-339-G14. Next base: position 37,365 of record QCAB01000006.1, on the reverse strand, counting down.
TCGAAGAATTTTAATGATTCTATTTCGGTATCAAATAATTCAATTCTTAAAGCCTCAAAATCTGACTCTGCTGGAAAAATATCTATTACATCTCCTTTAACTCGATAAGTTGCTCTTTTAAACTCAACATCATTTCTAGTGTATTGAAGTTCAGCCAATCGCATCAGCAGAACTTTCATGTCAATTTCGTCACCTCGATCAAGATGCAAAACCATCTTTAAATAGGATTTTGGATCTCCAAGACCATAAATTGCTGAGACCGAAGCAACTATAATTACATCCCTCCTTTCCATGATTGCCTTTGTTGCAGACAAACGCATTTGTTCTATGTGCTCATTTATTGAAGCATCTTTTTCAATGAACGTATCTGAAGTTGGGACATATGCTTCTGGTTGATAATAATCATAGTAAGAAACAAAGTATTCAACTGAATTTTCAGGAAAAAATTCTTTAAACTCACCATACAATTGAGCGGCTAATGTCTTATTATGAGCCATCACAATTGCAGGCCTCTGAACTTCTTGGATAATGTTGGCCATAGCAAATGTTTTCCCAGAACCAGTAACTCCTCTTAGAGTTTGATTAAGAAGACCAGAATTTAAACCCTCTACAATTGTTTTGATTGCCTTTGGTTGATCTCCTGAAGGTTTAAAGTCAGATTTAATATTAAATGATTTAGTCATATTTCTTTTTTTTGCCTATAATACCTCGATTTCCGCGATAGCTCAGTTGGTAGAGCAAGTGACTGTTAATCACTGGGTCGCAGGTTCGAGCCCTGCTCGCGGAGCCAGAATTATAATGCCTATATATAATAAAGATAAATCAGATCCATATAAACTCAGTAGAACCAGAATAGAAAATTTTTGCAGATGCCCGAAATGTTTTTACTTGGAAGAAAAATTAGGTATCAGCAGGCCAAGTTCATTTCCATTCAATTTAAATAACGCAGTCGATGAATTACTTAAGGATGAATTCGATTCCTTTAGAGGAACTAAAGAAAATCATCCTTACATATTGAATTCCGGCTTAGATGCTAGGCCTTTTAGCCATCCAGAAATTGAAGATTGGAGAACGAGGAATAAGGGCATCGGTTTTTTAGATGAAGAAACAAATTTCTATTTATATGGTCTAGTTGATGATGTATGGATAAACACAAAAACAGATCAATTAATAATTGTAGATTATAAAGCGACTTCTAAGGAAGGAGAGGTTTCCTTAGATGCACCTTGGCAAATATCCTATAAAAGACAGATTGAAATTTATCAATGGCTATTTCGAAATAATGGTTTCGATGTTCAAGACACTGCTTATTTTGTATATTGCAATGCAATTAGAAAAAATATCCTCTTCGAAAATAAACTCAATTTTAAAATTAAACTAATTGCTTACAAAGGAGACGATTCATGGATACCGAGCGTAATAAGAAAAATGAAAGATTGTTTAGACGCTGAGTCACCTCCAGCTCCGAGCAAAAGCTGCGAACATTGCAGATATGTACTAAAGGCAAACATTTAACGATGGAATTTCTTTTACCCTCTTTATTACTCATTTTGGGATTAATTTTTCTAGTCAAAGGAGCTGATATATTTATTACAAACGTATCAAAATTAGGAAAAAAACTTGGCGTCAACGACATGCTACTTGGAATAACTATTGTAGCTCTTGGCACGTCTATTCCTGAAGTTTTTGTGAGCATATCTTCAGTAATAAATGCAAAGCCAGAAATTGCTATTGGTAATTCATTAGGATCAAATATCGCAAACATTGGGATAGTTTTTGGTTTTTCATGCTTTTTTATTGCTAAATCTGAAATCTCTTTGAATCTTAGAGATATTTTCTTACTTGTCCTAACTTCCTTAATAGCAGGTTATGTTTTATTCGATTACAAAATTTCAGTCAGTGATTCTATTTTAATGATTGGTTTATTTTTACTTTTTCTCATGCATTTACTTAGACAAAAACCACAAGAAATCACTAGTTCGTCTGATTCAAAAAACACTCTATGGTTAATTTTTCTTTCGCTATCAAGTCTTGGGTTTCTGCTGGTAGGTTCAGAATTGACAGTAAAATATGGATCTAGCATTGCTTCATTAATTGGTATACCAGATGTTGTGATTGGGTTAACTGTGGTTGCAATAGGAACCAGTCTTCCAGAATTAGCCACATCTTTCGTCGCTTTAAAACAAAAAAAGGGAAATCTTGTTATTGGAAATATTGTCGGATCAAATATCTTGAATATTGTGTTAGTTTTTCCAATAATAGGTATGTCGCTCACAAAGATATTTGGCTCTGAAATTCTCACTAGAGATTTTTTAATGATGTCCATTCTGACTGCGATATTTGTCACTTATCTAAGTTTAGGTTCATTTGAAAACCGATTTAAAAAGCTTAGTGCGCCGATAGTTGGAATAGGTTTAATTTGCTACACCCTTTACTATTTTTTCAGTTTGTTTTGATTTATTTCTTCTTCCAATGTGTTTTCCCCTCTTTATCTTCAAGAGAAATACCCTTTTCTGAAAGTTCTTTCCTAATTGAATCAGCTAGCGCAAAGTTTTTATTGGCTCTAGCCTCATTTCTTAGCTCAATTGCTTCTTGGATCTTTTCATTTTCAAGCTCCGAGTCTCCAGAATACTTAAAATAATTTTCTGTAGAATCTAAAAGCAACCCAATTGAATTTGCGAAACTTCTTAGACTGCCTTTAAGTTTCCATAAGTCAGAATTATCTACTGATACTTGCCTATTTATTTGTTGATTTATTTCTTGAAGAACTCTAATTGCTTTTGGAGTATTGAAGTCATCTTCCAAAGAATTATTAAATTTTACAGATAAAGATTTATCTACTTCTAATTTGGATTCATCAAACCCTCTTATGCTTTCATAAAGTTTATCCAATATATTTTTTGCATCATTTATAGAATTTTCTTTGAAGTTAATAGGTTTTCTATAATGTGTTAGATAAAAAAACATTCTTAAAACCTCTGGATGATATTTTTTTAAAACGTCTTTAATAGTTGCAAAATTACCTAAAGATTTCGACATTTTTTTTCCATTGACGTTCAAAGGCGCAACATGCATCCAGTGATTAGCAAATGTTTTCCCTGAACAACATTCAGATTGCGCTATTTCATTTTCATGGTGAGGAAACTTTAAATCTAAACCGCCCCCATGAATATCGAAAGTTTCGCCAAGAAATTTTTTACTCATAGCGGAGCACTCAATATGCCATCCAGGCCTTCCCTTACCCCATTTAGAATCGAATAAAGGCTCTTCTTCTGATTTCTTCCAAAGAACGAAGTCATTTGGATTTTTTTTGTTTTCATCAATATCTACTCTTGATCCAGATTCAAGTTCTTTTTGATCTCTCTTTGAAAGCTTTCCGTAATCTTCGTATGAATTAATATCGAAATACACATCTCCGCCGTCGACTGAATACGCAAATTTATTTGCTTCTAATTCTTCAATCATCTCAAGTATTTCGGGTATGTTTTCAGATGCTCTTGGTTCAAATTTTGGTGACAAGAGATTCAATTTACTAAAATCATCATGCATGGAAAAAATAAATCTATCTGAGATTTCACTGAAAGATACCTTTTCAAGCTTTGCTTTATCAATAATTTTATCTTCGATATCAGTTATATTTCTTACATAATTAACTTTGTATCCAAGATAAGAAAAAAACCTTACAAATAAATCAAAACTGATAAACGTGCGTGCATGGCCGATATGGCAATCATCGTAAACTGTCATGCCACAGACGTAGAGATTTATCATGTCTTTCTCAATTGAGACCAAATCTTCTTTTTTTGAGGTAATACTATTAAAGATTTTCATTTTTTATTGACACTTCGAGTATTATACTTGTTCATTATGAATGAGATTATAATTTTAGCTGTCACGACTAGCATGGGAAATTTTGATATTGAACTTTATCCAAAAGAGGCCCCTGTTACTGTTGAAAACTTTGTTGAGTACGTAGATGATAATTTTTTTGAAAACGTTTTATTTCATAGAATCATCCCTGGATTTGTGATTCAAGGAGGAGGTTTTGAAATAGGTATGAACCAAAAACCTACTAAAGATCCTATTAAAAATGAATCAGATAATGGACTTAAAAACGAGAAATACACATTATCAATGGCAAGAACAAATGAGCTTGATTCTGCAACGTCTCAGTTCTTTATAAATTTATCTGACAATGAATTCTTAGACTATCCTAATTCTGGAGGATACGCAGTTTTTGGAAAAGTTATTTCAGGTCAAGAAATTATAGATGAAATTGCAAAAGTAAAAACAACATTTGTTTCAGGTCATCAGGACGTTCCGGTAGAAGACGTCTACATGATAAGTGTTGAAAAAAAATGATACATGTCAGTTTTTTTTATATCTGATCTTCATCTTCAAGAAAGCCGACCTGAACTTACTGAAGCATTCATGAATTTTCTCGAAAAAAAAATAAATTCAGAAGATGAACTTTACATTTTAGGTGATTTTTTTGAGCAATGGATTGGCGATGACCATGAAAATCAGTTCATTAACCTGATAAAAAAAAATTTAAGAGAAAAGACAACTTCTGGAAGCAAAATATATTTTATGCACGGAAATAGAGATTTTCTTATTGGAAAAAAATTTTGCAACGATGTTCATTCCATTTTGCTTGATGACCCACATGAATTAGAAATTTCCAAAAAGAGGATTCTGCTCATGCACGGAGATTCTCTTTGCACTGATGATAAAGATTATCAAGAATTTAGGTCATTGGTTAGAGATAAAAATTGGCAAGAAGAATTTTTATCAAAAGATCTTAGTGAGAGAAAGGAAGTAGCTAAAAGCCTAAGAGAAGTAAGCAAACTTGAAAATAAATCTAAAGACGAAGCAATAATGGATGTTAATAATTTAGAAGTCCTAAAAACTATCGAAGAAAATTCTTTAGATATATTAATCCATGGTCATACTCATAGGCCATTTGTTCATGATGAGAACGGCGTGCCTAGAATGGTTTTGGGCGATTGGGGTTCACATTTGTGGTACATCAAAAGCACTGATGGAGAATTTGAGCTAGTGAAAGAAAGGATTTAATAATTATTTAATCTTACGAATAGGCTCTACAAAATACCTATTAAAATGCGCCATAGACAAATCATAGAGTTCTTTCTCAATTTCTTCTTTCAGATCTATTAAACTTGTGTCTTTGTTGACTAATTTGATTCCAAATTCATTTAAATCATCAAAACTCTTACTAGTAAGCTTAACAATTTCAAAAGCCTTGGATAAATTATTTAGATCAGAGTTTATTTTTAATTGAAGTTCTTCAATTTTTTCTTCCATTAATGTTTCATTAGTTATAGAAATTTTTGATTGCATAATTAAGGTTTTTAATTTCTCTAATCTTTTCCAAACAGATTCTTTTTCCTCAGGATTAAATGAATTCCAGTTTATTACTTCGTGAACAAACCTTTTACAACCTCTACAGACATCGTCTCCATATGTCGTTGAGCAAATCCCTACGCAAGGAGTTCGTGTGCGTGCAGAAGAATCTTTAGACATGTTAATATATTAACAATTTTTACTTCTCAATATGCTTGAAAATTACCAAAAATCTCTGAAAGAAAGGGCTGAACTCGGCATCCCTCCTCTGCCTCTTGATGCAGAACAAACTTCAGGTCTTATTGAATTAATAAAAGAAGCAAAAAGCAAGAATAAAGAATTACTAGATCTTCTTATCAACAGAGTTCCTGCCGGAGTTGATGATGCAGCTTATGTGAAAGCAGCTTTTCTTGCTGACTTGTCGCAAAAAAAAATTGAATGTGAATTAATCTCTCCTAAGGAGGCAACCTTCTATTTAGGTACTATGTTGGGTGGATACAATGTTGAACCGCTCATAAAATTAATTGATGATGAAGAATGCGGAGAAGTAGCAATCGAAGCTCTTTCTAAAACACTCCTCATTTTCGATGCATTTAATGACATTGCTGAACTTTCAAAAAATTCAAAAAATGCATTAAAGATTTTAAATTCTTGGTCAAATGCTGAATGGTTTTTATCAAAACCTGAAGTTCCAAGAGAAATAAAAGTAAGTATTTTTAAAGTTCCTGGGGAAACTAACACTGATGATTTATCGCCAGCTCCAGATGCTTGGTCAAGACCAGATATTCCTCTTCATGCTTTGGCCATGTACAAAATGCCAAGAGAAGGAATAAAAAATCCAATCGAAACGATAAATAAATTAAAAGAAAAAGGATTTCCTGTTGCATTAGTTGGCGATGTTGTTGGAACTGGTTCTTCAAGAAAGTCTGCAACAAACTCTGTACTTTGGCATATGGGTGAGGATATACCTTTTATACCTAATAAAAAGACCGGAGGAATTTGTATCGGAGGGAAAATAGCACCGATTTTTTTTAATACTATGGAAGATGCCGGAACTATTGTTTTTGAAGCAGACGTAGAGAAAATGAATACGGGGGATGTTATAAATATTTATCCTTATGAAGGCGAAATATTGTCAGAACAAGGAGACGTAATTTCAAAGTTTGAATTCAAATCAGAGACTTTTTTAGATGAGGTTAGAGCTGGGGGAAGAATACCTCTAATAATAGGAAGAAGTCTGACTGATAAAACTAGAGAGTATTTAAATTTGGGTCCTACCGATGTCTTTGTTAGGCCAGGAGATAACGATAGCTCATCAGACGGATACACATTGGCTCAAAAGATGGTTGGCAAAGCGTGTGGAGTTGAGGGAGTTAGACCTGGCACTTATTGTGAGCCAATCATGACTACTGTAGGCTCTCAAGATACTACAGGGCCTATGACAAGGGATGAGTTAAAAGAGCTAGCTTGTCTAGGATTTACTTCTGACTTGGTAATGCAATCTTTTTGTCATACTGCTGCTTACCCAAAACCTGTAGACATAGAAACTCAACATACTCTTCCTGAATTCATTAAAACTCGAGGTGGAATAGCTCTCAAGCCTGGTGATGGAATAATTCACTCTTGGCTTAACCGAATGTTATTACCAGACACTGTTGGGACTGGAGGAGATTCCCATACAAGATTTCCGATCGGAATAAGTTTTCCTGCTGGATCAGGTTTAGTAGCCTTTGGTGCTGCTTTAGGAGTAATACCTTTGGATATGCCAGAATCAGTTTTGGTTAAATTTTCTGGAAAAATGCAGCCTGGGATAACCTTAAGAGATTTAGTAAACGCGATACCTTATGCTGCAATTCAAAGAGGATTATTAACTGTAGAAAAAGAAGGTAAGAAAAATATATTTTCAGGGCGATGTTTAGAAATTGAAGGACTTCCAAATCTAAAAATAGAACAGGCTTTTGAACTGTCTGACGCTTCTGCTGAAAGATCTGCTTCAGGATGTACGGTATTACTTGATGAAGAGCCTATTACTGAATATCTTAATTCAAACATTATCTTGCTTAGATGGTTGATTTCGGAAGGATACGGAGATGCTAGAACCTTGGAAAGAAGAGCAAAAAAAATGGAGCAATGGCTTTCAAACCCAGTACTTTTGAAGCCGGATCTTAACGCGAAGTATGCAGAAGTTATTGAAATCGATCTCAATGAGATTAAAGAACCTTTGTTAGCGTGTCCAAATGATCCAGATGATGTAAAAAGTTTATCTGAAATCGGAGAGGATAAAATAGATGAAGTTTTTATTGGATCTTGCATGACTAATATTGGTCACTTTCGAGCTGCAGGAAAATTACTTGAAAAGGTTAATTCCCTGCCGACTAGATTATGGATTTCTCCTCCAACTAAAATGGATAAATTTCAATTAGAGGAAGAAGGCTTCTACAAAATTTTTGAAGACGCTGGTGTTAGGACAGAAGTTCCCGGATGTTCTCTTTGTATGGGAAATCAAGCAAGAGTGGAACCTAATTCAACGGTAGTTTCTACTTCAACAAGGAATTTTCCAAACAGACTAGGAGATGGAGCAAATGTTTATTTAGCATCTGCTGAACTTGCGGCGATTTCTGCAATTCTTGGAAAACTACCAACCATTGAAGAATACCTTTCTCATATGAGTGAAATAAACACCATGTCAGCTGAAATATTTCGTTATATGAATTTTGATCAAATAGAAGCTTATAAAAAGGCTGCTAACTCGGCTTCCCTTCCGTCAGTCACCATTGAAACTAACTAAAAAGCTTTATTTGAATCTTTTCTTTCTATTTCAAGACTAGTTAAGTACTCTTTAGTTACAGAACCACAAACATAATTGCCATCAAAGATTGAAGTTTCAAAACTTGAAATTTTTTCATTTCCGGCAACTGCGCATTCAATTAAGTCATCTAAATCTTGATAAACCAACCAATCTGCTCCTATGAAATCTGCTATTTGTTCTTCATTTCTCTGATGGGCTATTAGTTCTTCTGTTGCGGCCATATCAATTCCATAAACATTTTGAAATCTAATTGGAGGAGCAGCAGAAGCAAAAAAGACTTTCTTAGCTCCTGCGTCTCTTGCCATTTCAACAATCTCTTTACTTGTGGTGCCTCTAACTATTGAATCGTCAATCAATAGTATATTTTTATCTTTAAATTCAAAAGGAATTGGATTTAACTTCCTACGAACTGATTTTCTCCGCATATCTTGTTTAGGCATTATGAAAGTCCTACCTATGTATCTGTTTTTAACAAATCCTTCACGATAATTAACACCGAGATATTTTGCAACTTCAATTGCAGAAGAAGTGCTGCTTTCAGGAATGGGAATTACAGCGTCAATCTTTGAGTTAGGATAAGCTGAATTGATTTTTTTTCCCAGCTTTTGCCCCATTCTGAGCCTAGATTTCAATACAGAAATTTCTTCGATCACTGCATCAGGTCTTGCTAGGTACACATATTCAAATATGCATGGAGAATGTTGGGGAGAGTTATGACAAATTTTTCTGCTCATCTTTCCCTCCAAAGAAACAAATACTGCCTCTGCAGGTTTGAGATCACCTAAAATTTCAAAATCTAAAGCATCCAATGCTGGGCTTTCTGAAGCAAACATATAGTCCGTTTTGCCTAGTAAGTCGTTTTCTTTTTTTCCCATCATTAAAGGTCTTATTCCATTGGGGTCCCGTATCGCGAGAAGTCCGACCCCGCTAATCATTAACACTACCGAATATGCACCTTTTAAACGTAAATGCATTTTTTCAACAGCAGAAAATATTTCTTCCGGGGAAGGTGACTGTGAATTAATTTTTTGCATTTCATTAGCAAAAATATTCAAAATTACCTCAGAGTCTGAGTCAGTATTTAAATGTCTCAGATCATTTTCATAAAGCTCCTGAGTCAGCTCTTTTGAATTTACTAAATTACCATTATGGCAAATACTAATTCCATAAGGTGAATTTACGTAAAGCGGTTGAGAAAACTCTCTAGTTACGCCACCTGCAGTTGGATATCTAACATGTCCAATTCCCATTTTCCCTTTTAAATTTTTAATATGTTGGGCCCTAAATACTTCTCTAACCAGTCCAATTTGTTTTCTAACATGAAGCTTGCCGTCTTCTAAGGTGGCCATACCAGCGGCATCTTGCCCGCGATGCTGAATTACTGTCAAGGATTCGTAAATGGAAGAAGAAACGTCTTCTTCAGAAATAATTCCTATTATTCCACACATTTTTATAACAGCTGATTTGGTTCAATTTCAAAATCTTTAAAGCCTTCCATTTGGATATCTCCGATTATACTTCCAACTATTTTTGACGATTCAATAATGTAATACGATGTAGAACTTAAATTCCACCAAGCTTGTTCAATTATATATTCATCAGCAATTAAATATAAAATTATTACAAAAAGGTAAAATTTAAAAAAACCTACTAAAAATCCCATTAAGTTCAAAATAAAAAATCTTGGATTGAATGCTAGAGAAAAAAATTTAAATAGGAATCTACAAAGAATAAAAATAATAAGAAAAATTAAAACAAATGAGATTAATTCTAAATATGAACCATCGTAAATTGACTGGAAGTAAGAAAGTGGAGTTTTTCTTATACTCCAGGCTAAGCAAATAGAAATTATCCAAATAGAAAACGAATAAATTTCTATAATTAGTCCTCTAAAATACCCCCTAAAGCTAAAAAAACCTAACAGACTTAAGAACGCGATATCGAAGAAACTCATTTGATATTTTCTATTTTAATATTCAGTATCTCGTAAAATTTTCCAACTAGCTTGAAAGAACCAAAAGCAACAAATAGAGTATTTTTATCGGTTTTATTAACTATGTCATTTATTTCAGAAATATCATATCCACAGAAAACTTTTTTACCTTTTCTAACTAGATAGTTTTCAATCTCTATATTTTTCATAATTTGAGGGTAATTCAGTTCTGGTAAATACCAATCATCAATAATATTTAAGATAGGTTTTAGTATATTAGGTAATTGCTTTTCTTTATTACATGTGAAAATCGCATTTAACTTGAAAGCGGAGTAATGCTTATTTATAAAATTTTTTAAGTTTTCAATGCTGTCTGAATTATGAGAAACATCTAAGAGAAGATTTTCCAAAACTAAATGATTTCTGCCTAAAAATTCGAATTCGTCTATTTTTTCTAGCTCACTTTTTGCATCTATCTCTGGGAAATGAAGTTCAAAGATTTTTTTTGATATCCCTAAAGAGTTTTTGTGAAAAAAAGCTGACTCTATATTTGTACCATCTACTTTATGTAAATCCACGTTTAATTTTTCAACTATTTTTAAAACGCTGTTGGGTATAGATCCTTCTCCAAATATAACAGTTTGATTAGTTCTAAAAATACCAGCTTTTTCTCTTCCGATATTTTCGACCCCTTTACCTAAAATATTTTCGTGGTCTAATGCAATTTTAGTAATTACAGAAATATCTGCGTCGAAATAATTTGCGGGATCTAATCTACCTCCAAGCCCTACCTCGAGTATCCAAACATCTAATTTTTTTTTAGAAAAAAATAAAAAGGCTGCAGCAGCAATGATCTGGTAAAAATTTAATTCTTTTGAATCCCTTAACTTATCAACCTCCTCTAAGCAATTCAGCATTTCCGAGTCATCGATGTTCTCATTATTAATTCTTATTCTCTCATTAAATTTAACCAGATGCGGAGAGGTTAATAGGCCAACTTCGTATTTATTTTTTGCAAGAACTCGAGAAAGTATTTCTGCCGTAGATCCTTTTCCGTTGGTTCCTGTTATAGAAATAAGTTTATTAGGTTTTTTTATTTTTAGATTAACGAGGACTTGCTTCAAATTTTCAAAGCTCTGCTCCCTAAATATATTTTTTTTTCTAATAAGTTTATTTAAGTAATCTTCTAGATCCGACAAAGTATTTATGTTGTCTTTAATTTTGATAAGAGATTAGAAATTTTTTCTTTCATTTCTGATCGATGCACAATCATATCTATAAGTCCATGCTCCAGCAGAAATTCGCTTCTTTGAAAACCTTCTGGTAATTTCACCCTTACGGTATCTTCTATTACTCTAGGACCTGCAAAACCAACTTGTGCTTTTGGTTCGGCAATATTTATATCGCCTAACATAGCTAAGCTTGCAGAAACACCGCCATAAATTGGATCGGTCATAACGGAAATATAAGGTAATTTAGCTTCTTTTAATTTGTTAAGCACTGCAGACGTTCTTGCCATTTGAAATAAAGAAAAAAGAGATTCTTGCATTCTAGCCCCACCACTAGTTGAAAAACAAATGAATGGACAATTTAGCTTAATTGCCCTGTTGACTGCATCAACAAATTTCTGTCCTACAACCGAACCCATAGATCCACCCATAAATCTAAACTCGAAAACTGCAACTACTACTTCTTGAGAATTAAGTTTCCCATGAGCACAAATCAATGCTTCTTTTTCTTCAATTTTATTTTTTGCTTCGCTTAATCTGTCCTTGTATTTCTTAGAGTCTTTAAAAGAAAGCCAGTCTTTTGCCTCTGTATTTTTAGATATTTCTGAATATTTATTTTCATCAAATAAATACGTCAATCTATGTCTAGCGCCTATCCTTATGTGGTGATCACAATTCATGCAAACATATAAGTTTGATTCAAGATCTGGGCCGTAAATAATTTCTTTACAATTTGGGCAACTTTGCCATAAACCTTGAGGTACAGGACTTTTTTTATCGTCTTTCTTATGAGCTCGAGCGAATGAAGGTAATATTCTATTGAACCAACTTTTAACCATTGGTTATTGTATCGAAGATTTTATGCCTTCAACAAATTTTGAGATTTGACTAAAAATATCCTGAAAATGTAAATCTTGTTTATTACTTATAATGTCTACGATTGCGCTTCCTACAACAACTCCATCTGAGAAAACGGACATTTTTTTTGCTGTTTTTTTATCTTTAATACCAAATCCTACGACGACTGGAATTCTTGAAGACTTTTTGATGCTCTCGACTCTTTCCTTCAAAGCGTTAAAAGAGTCAATTTCAGCGCCTGTAATTCCTTTTAAAGATACGTAATATATAAAACCAGAAGAGTTAGAAAGAATTTCATTGATCCTTAAATCATTGGTAGTTGGTGAAATTAACCTTATTAGATCTATATCAAATTCAGTTAATTTATTATAAATTTCTTCACTTTCTTCGAAAGGAAGATCCACGATAATTAGTCCGTCAACTCCGTGGTTTTTAAGTTCTCTGCAAATATCATCATTAATGTCATGATTTCCCTTCGCAATTTCTAGAGAATTTATAAATGTATTGAAGTATCCCATCAGCACAATTGGGGTTTTATTGAATTTTTTTTTGAGTCTTTTGCTTAGTTTTAAGATTTCTTCAAGAGAAGTTTTGTTTTTTAGAGATCGTTCATGAGACAATTGAATCACTGGTCCTTCAGACATGGGATCAGAAAATGGCACTCCAATCTCAATTATATCAGCTCCGCTTGATATAATATTTTCAATAATTTTTTCAGATTCTTTTAAGTCAGGATCGCCTGCAACAGTGTATGTAACTAATGCTCTCGAATTGTTATTTTTTATCTGTTCAAAAGTTGAGCCAATGATGCTCATAGAGTAAGGCCTTCAACCTTTGCTACATTTGCCATGTCTTTGTCTCCACGCCCTGAGAGATTGACAACAATTATCTCGTCTTTTGACATTTTTGGAGCAATCTTTTTCGCGTGAGCTAAGGCATGAGCAGTTTCTAAAGCTGGCATAATCCCTTCCGTCTTAGTAAGCTCATGAAAACTATCTAAAGCTTCTTCATCAGTCGCAGAATCATATTCAACTCTTCCAGAATCTTTTAGATAAGAATGTTCTGGACCCACTCCAGGATAATCTAAGCCAGCCGAAACAGATTTAGTGGATAAGATTTGTCCAGACTTATCCTGCATAAGGTATGTCTTCATCCCATGCAAAACTCCTATACTTCCGTCACTTAAAGGAGCAGCATGTTCTCCAGATTCAATTCCTGAACCACCGGCTTCAACTCCTATTAAATCAACAGAATTATCTTTTAAAAAAGGATAAAAAATACCCATTGCGTTTGAACCACCGCCCACACAGGCAATGATTTTGTCGGGATACCTGCCAAAAAGATTTCGCGATTGCTCTTTCAGTTCAACTCCAACAATAGAATTAAAATCTCTAACGATTTTTGGATAAGGGTGAGGTCCTGCAACACTACCAATTATATAATGAGTGTCATCGACATTTGTTACCCAATCCCTCATAGCTTCATTCATTGCGTCTTTAAGAGTTTTTGTTCCAGAAGTAACAGGAAATACTTCGGCTCCTAAAAGTTTCATTCGATAAACGTTTGGAGACTGTCTTTCAATGTCTTCTTCTCCCATGAATATAATACATTCCAAGCCATGTCTTGCTGCTACTGCGGCTGTTGCAACTCCATGCTGGCCGGCTCCAGTTTCAGCTATGATCCTTTTTTTACCCATATGCTTCGCAAGCAAAACCTGACCGACAGTATTATTTATCTTGTGAGCACCCGTGTGGTTCAAGTCTTCCCTTTTAAGATAAATTTGGGCGCCAGATAATTGTTCTGTCCATCTTTTTGCAAAATACAATGGAGAGGGTCTTCCAACAAAATTATTTAAATCTTCATTAATCTCTTTTTTAAAATTCTCTTCATCTTTTAATGTTTCGTATGTATTTTCAAGTTGCTCTAAGGCTGCCATAAGAGTTTCTGAAACATATTTGCCACCGTATTCGCCAAATCTTCCTGCGGAATCCGGAAAGCTATAGTTGTCTTTATCTTTCATATTTTTTTACAAAATCTATAAAATTTTTCATCTTAGTAGTGTCTTTTACACCTTTTTTTGATTCAACTCCACTACATACATCCACTCCGAAAGGAATAAAATAATCTAATAGCCTAAGGATATTATTAGGATTAAGCCCACCGGCAATAATTAAATTATTAAAATTTGTTGGAATCTGATTCCAATCAAATTTTTCTCCTGTTCCTCCAGATAATTGCTCGGTACCAGAGTCTAATAAAATTTGTTCTGCAGATTCATAGTTTTTCAAGAAGTTTTCATGATTTGAAATATTACTTACGTTGATAGATTTTATGTAAGGTTTGTTAAATTTTTCACAAAATGAACGAGTTTCAGACCCATGAAATTGTAATGTACTGTTTGGGAAGATTTGCAAAAAATTAAAAACCTCTTCGTCTTCTGGATTAACAAACACTGGAACAACAGTAATCTCTTTGCTCAGGACCCTCTTTATTTTAAATAATTCTGATTCATCAACGTATCTCGGACTTTTTATAAATTGATTTAGACCAATTGCATCAGCCCCATATTTAATTGCTGAATAAGCATCTTTTTCGTTTGTGATTCCACATATTTTTACAAAGATACTCATTTTAAGTTAGCTTGGGAGAACTGAATGTTTTACTGGAGGTTTTTTAATCTTAAACTCACCTGGATACTCAGGACCAATAAAGTATAAACCGCTAGCAGCTAAAGTTTTACCTGAGAGATTTCTATCGCGACTTTCAATAATACTTTTCATCTTTTTTGGGTCTCTATCGTTCAGTCCAAAATCAAGTAATGTTCCAATAATAATTCTCACCATATTTAATAAAAAAGCATTTGCTGATATTTCAATTGAAATTAATTTTTTCTTTTTTGCGAAATTAATCTCGAATATTTCCCTTATTGGTGTTTTTGATTGACAACCAGAGGACCTAAAACTCGAAAAATCTTTTTCACCTATTAAAAATTTTGAAGCCTCCTTCATATTCTCAAGGTTTATTTTATCTTTAACCAAAGTAGTTTTATTTTTATAAAATATGGATGTACTGTCGTCATTAAGAATAAAGTATTTATAAGTTCTTTTAACGGCTGAAAATCTTGCATGAAATTCATTTGATACCCGCTTGACCCAAATTAACTTAATATCGTCAGGTAATATGGAATTTGCTCCGTCTTTCCAAGCTTTCAAAGTTCTTTTTTGCTGAGAATCGAAATGGATAACTTGCGAGAGTGCATTGACTCCCGAATCGGTTCTCCCAGCACAAATTGTGTTTATTTTTATATCAGCTATCTTTGTTAAAGCTTGCTCAACTTCAGATTGGACTGTTTCATTTGTTGATTTTTGAATCTGCCACCCTTTATAGTTTTTACCAAAATACTCTACTCCCGCGGCGTATCTATCAACTTCCATTAAAATTCTCTAATAACTGTTTTGCTTTACTTACAATATAATCGTCATCAGAAGTTTGAATAATTTCTTCTGCTAATTCTTTAGCTTTATCAAAGTCTTTCATTTCAAAATACATTGTTGCAAGATTTAACCTAGCTTCGTTAGGATTTCCTATTTCTTCTAAACTTTCGTCTTCTTCACTTGATAAAGATGTTTTTGATAGATTGTCATTTTTAGGTCCATTCCGAAAATATGAAATTCCTAAAATAGCTAAGATAATGAGTAAAACGATAATTATGAGAAGTTGATAATCCAAAGAGTTACCAGATTGAATATTAGATAGATCTTCTTGAATTTCAGAGCCTGAATCTGAAGTTAGATCTATATAATTCTGCTCAGCTGAGGTTTGTAACAATTCTTTTTGTAGATCAGTTTCTTCAGAATCAGCAAACGTCTCTTTCTTCTCATCTTTTATTTCATTAGCTTCTGGAAATAACGAATCATCTTCAATTGAATAGCTAGCTTCAGTTATTTCGCTAGCTAAAGAAAAGTTTGGTTCGGTGAGTATTAGTACGTTTTGTAAAACTAAATAATCAGTGTAATTACTATTAATTTTAAAATTTTGTTCAGCAATACTCCTTACAGATTCTGTCTTATCTGTCATTGCTAAGGAATTTGAGTCTGGAGATATCAAAAACTGACCTTTCTTTAAAAAATTAACATTTGCTTCCCTAAAAGCCTCAGGATTTAAACTCTGAAGCGAAATCATGATTTGATAAACGGAATAATCTGGAATTTCTTTCTTTAATTCAATTGCGATAGACCATAAATTATCATAATCGTTAGTTGACCACCCTGCCTGCGCAAAGATTAGATTTGGACACAACAGAAAAAAAATTACTAATCTGAACATTTCTTATCTATCTAAGAGCTTTTTTAATATTTGAATGCTGTTTAAGGCAGCGCCTTTTCTAAGATTATCAGCAACAATCCACATATTCACTCTATTTTTTTCCCACAAATCTGCTCTAACCCTGCCAACAGACACAGGATTTTTTCCAGCAGCATGATCAATTGGATTGGGAGATAAAAAATCTTTAGAATCATGCCTAATCAAGCCGTCTTGAGAAGAAAGCTTATCTTCGAGCGCGGTTTGATCGATGTCCTCATAAGTTTCAATGTGTGCAGCTATCGAGTGACCATAAACTACCGGAACTCTAACGGTAGTAGCGGTAATGTTAATAGATTCGTCTAGAATTTTTTTTGTTTCATTTGAAATTTTCATTTCTTCGTCTGTATAAAAATTATCTTCTAAATTACCAGCGGATATGACATTAAAAGCAATTTGAGAATCATAAACACTTGGTGATACGTTTTCACCGTTAAGCAATTTTTCAGTCTGACTAAACATTTCATCTATAGCAATTTGTCCAGATCCACTCACTGCTTGAAAAGTCACTGCATCGACTCTTTTGATTTTAAATAAATCATGAACTGGCTTTAAAGCTACAAGCAACTGTGCTGTAGAACAATTTGGATTAGAAATTATCATTGGAACAGAAACTTCATCTAAAACTGAACCGTTGACTTCAGGAATAACTAATGGAACATTTTTATCTTTTCTAAATCTTGAAGAGTTATCAATAACGCTGCACCCTTGTTCGACAGCTTTTGGAGCAAAATTCTCTGCAATACTTGCGCCTGCAGAAAAAAAAGCTAAATCAACTTTAGAAAAATCAAATTTTGAAAGGTCTGAAACCTTAAAAACTTGTAAACCACAAGCTAATTCAACTCCTTGAGATCTTTCACTAGCAAGAAGATAAAGTTCTTTCTCACCAGGAAAAAATTCATCTAACAAATCTAAAAAGACTCGACCCACAGCTCCAGTTGCGCCAACAACAGCAATTTTTTTAGTTAAGGTTTGCAATTATTAGGTCTCCCATCTCCTGAGTTGAAACAACTTTAGAATTATTCACAGCAATATCTTTTGTAACATAACCATCAGAAATAACTTTTTTCACTGCATTTTCTATTTTGATAGAAATATTTTCTTGTGAAAAAGAATACTTAAACATCATTCCTATTGACAAAATTGAAGCCAAGGGGTTCGCAATTGATTTTCCAGCAATGTCTGGAGCTGTACCGTGAACTGGTTCGTAAAGTCCTTTAGAAGCAGAATTTAAGGAGGCCGAAGGGAGCATCCCAATTGAACCCGATAGAACAGAGCTGATATCAGAAAGAATATCTCCAAATAGGTTAGAAGATACAATTACATCAAATTGTTTAGGATTTTGAACTAATTGCATAGCTGCATTATCAACTAGCATATGCTCCAAGATTACTTCTGGATATTTTTTTGAAACTTTGATCATTATTTTTCGCCAAAACTCAGAAACTTCAAGAACGTTAGCTTTATCCACAGAACAGATTTTTTTATTTCTTTTCATCGCAGCTTCAAAAGCTACCTCAGCAATTCTTTCTACTTCATTTGTTGAGTAAATCATCGTGTTAAAAGCAGATTCAGCATTCATTTCCCTAGGGTTACCAAAATAAATTCCTCCTGTAAGCTCCCTTACAATAAGAATATCCAAACTTTCTATTATTTCTTTTTTTAAAGAAGAAGAATCTTCTAAACCTTGAAAAGACATGGAAGGTCTTAAATTTGCAAACAAATCTAACTCTGATCTTAATTTCAATAATCCTTTTTCGGGTTTAAGCGAAGGCTTCAGAGCATCCCATTTTGGGCCGCCTACTCCTCCCAGAAAAATTGCATCTGCTTTTTTTGCTATTTCAATTGTTTCTTTGGAGATTGGACTCCCTTCCTGATCAATTGCTATACCCCCAATCAACATCTTGCTTATGTCTAAATCTATATGGTGAAGTTCAGAAATATGAACTAAAACTTTTTCAGCTTCCGCACTAACTTCTGGGCCGATACCGTCTCCAGGCAAAAAAAGAATATTTTTTTTACTTGTCATTTAAAATCCAAGGTCTGCTAGTTTTAAGCTTATTTTCATAATCAGTGATTTGATTCTCATATTTAAGACTAAAACCAATGTCATCAAGCCCTTCGAGAAGACAGGTTTTACGAAAATCATCAATTTCAAATTTTATGGATTCTAAGTTTGGAATTTGTATGTTTTGATTAATCAAATCAATTTCAATTTGTTTTTGAGAATTATTAATTTGTTGTTCAAAAATTTGATTAACTTCTTTTGTATTTAGCTTAATTGCAAGTAACCCATTTTTAAAACAGTTATTGAAAAATATATCACCGAAAGAAGGTGCAATTACCACGTTAATCCCGAAATCTTTAAGTGCCCAAACAGCATGTTCTCTGCTAGATCCGCAACCAAAATTTTCCCTAGCAATCAAAGCATTAGAACCTTGATACTGATCTAAATTTAAAACGAATTCTGAATTTTTTACTCTCTCAGATACTTTCTTTCCAAGATAACCTTCGTCATTAAATCTCCAAGAATCAAATAGGTAAGGTCCTAACCCACTTTTAGAAATGGATTTTAAAAATTGTTTCGGAATAATTTGATCTGTATCTACATTTGCTTTGTCTAAACAAACGTATTCTCCGGAATAAAGGTTAGAATTTTTCATTAAATATCTCTGACGTCTATGAACTTTCCTTTTAAGGAAGCAGCCGCTGCCATTATTGGACTAACTAAGTGTGTCCTACCTTTAAAGCCCTGTCTGCCCTCAAAATTTCTGTTAGAGGTGGATGCACACCTTTCAAATTCTTTTAATTGATCAGGATTCATCCCTAAGCACATTGAGCATCCAGCGTCTCTCCACTCAAATCCAGCAGATTTAAAAATCTCATCTAGGCCTTCTGATTCAGCTTGTTTTTTAACCAAACCTGATCCTGGCACAACAATAGCCCGTTTAATTTTTTTTGAAATTTTATTCCCGTTTAATATCTCAGAAGCTGCCCTTAAATCTTCTATTCTAGAATTTGTGCACGAACCAATAAAAATTTGATCTAGTTCGATATCTTTAATTTTGGTTCCAGGCTCCAAGCCCATGTAGCTCAATGCATCTAATAAATTTTTGTTATCTTTTTCCACTTGAGGAATAACGTCTTCTACATGGGTAACCATTTCAGGGGAAGTTCCCCAGGTAACTTGAGGTAAAATTTCTTCAGCACTGAATAAATATTTTGAATCAAACAACGCGTCTGAATCCGTAGCCAAGTCCTTCCAATAATCTACAGCCTTCTTTAATTCCTCACCTTTTGGAGAAAATGGGCGATTTTCAACATAATTAAATGTTTTTTCATCAGGGGCAACCATTCCGGCTCTCGCACCTGCTTCAATCGCCATATTGCAGAGAGTCATCCTCCCTTCCATTGAAAGATTTCTAATGGCTTCGCCACAGTACTCAATCACATGTCCTGTACCTCCAGCAGTCCCTATCTTTCCAATAATAAACATTGTCACATCTTTTGCTGTAACACCTTTTTGAAGAACACCCTCTATTTCAATCATCATGTTTTTCTGTTTTTGAGACACCAAACATTGAGTTGCAAGAACATGCTCAACCTCACTAGTTCCAATTCCCATCGCCAATGAACCAAATGCTCCGTGAGTGGATGTATGAGAATCACCACAAACTATTGTCATTCCGGGTAGAGTTATACCCTGTTCAGGTCCAATTACATGAACTATGCCTTGACGCTCATCATTCAATTTAAATTGATTAATACCAAATTCGTCGCAATTATCATTTAAGGTGACAACTTGAAGTTTACTAATCGGATCTTTAATTCCATTGACGTCTTTTGATCTATTAGTTGTTGGAACATTGTGATCTGGAGTGGCTAAAATAGTATTTATTTGCCTAGGATTTAAATTATTTTCTCGTAATCCATCAAAAGCTTGAGGAGATGTAACTTCGTGAACTAAGTGACGATCTATATAAATTAATGAACTTCCATCATCTCTATTCGTGACAAAATGGTCATCCCAAATCTTATCGTATAAAGTTTTTGGAGACATGATTTCTATTTTTTACTAGATGGAATTTTTTTGAATTCTTCTGGCTTATCATGATTTTGTGCCCTATTTCTTAAATAATGGTCTATGAGAACAATTGATGTCATTGCTTCAACAATCGGAACTGCTCTTATCCCCACGCATGGATCGTGTCTTCCTCTAGATATCACTTCTGTCGACTCACCATCCTTATTTACTGAATTACCTTTGACTAAAATACTTGAAGTTGGTTTAAGTGCTACCTTTGCAGATAAATTTTGACCGGTTGAAATTCCACCAGAAATCCCACCAGAATTATTAGACTCAAAACCCTCGGGAGAAATTTCATCCCTGTTAATTGAGCCCTTCAACCCAACTACTTCAATGCCATTACCTATTTCTACAGCCTTAACTGCATTGATACTCATAAGAGCATGTGCTAAATCTGCATCTAATTTATCAAAGACTGGTTCCCCAAGTCCTAGAGGCATATTCGAAGCTTCAACAGAAATAGAGGCTCCGATCGAGTCGCCCTCGTCTCTTAATTGGTCAATATATTTTTCTAATTCTGGAACCAATGATTCATCTGGGCAGAAAAAAGGATTTTGATCAATAAATTCTCGATTAAAATTTTTTATTTTGTACTCGCCTATCTGATTAATAAATCCAAAAACTTGTACGTTTAAATTATCTAATAAAAACTTTTTAGCTATTGCACCGGCTGCAACTCTCATTGCTGTTTCTCTGGCAGACGATCTTCCGCCCCCTCGATGATCTCTGATTCCGTATTTTTGAATGTATCCATAATCTGCGTGAGAAGGACGATAAACGTCTTTGAGTTGATCATAATCAGAACTTTTTTGATCTTTATTTTTTATCAATAAACCTATTGGAGTTCCAGTAGTCATGCCTTCAAAAACTCCTGACAAAATTTCAACTTTATCGTCTTCCTGCCTTTTAGTTGTAAATTTATTGGAACCAGGTTTTCTTCTATCAAGATCTTTTTGAATGGCCTCTTCATCAATTTTGATCCCGGGCGGACAACCGTCTATTACGCAACCCATAGCTACGCCATGACTTTCGCCAAAGGTTGTCACAACGAAGTTTTTACCAATACTATTTCCTGACATTTCTCTATAAACTACTCAAATTATACGCTTTTATAGGCAATATACTTAAGTAGATGAATTTAGACCAATATAGTTCAATCTTTTGGGATTTTGGAGGAGTTATAACTTCTAGTCCTTTTGAAGCCTTCAACAAATACGAAAAAGTAAAAAATCTTCCTGAAAACTTCTTAAGAAAAGTAAATTCAACTAATCCTAATGTAAATGCTTGGGCTCTTTTGGAACAATCTAAAATTTCACTTACTGAGTTTGATAATCTTTTTTTTAGAGAAAGTTCTGATCTTGGTTATCCTGTAAAAGGATCCGAGGTGCTTAGCCTGTTAGAAGGGAATTTAAGACCTAAGATGGTTGAAGCTATTCAAAAGTTAAAAAAATTAGGTTTTATTCAAGCCTGTTTAACAAATAACTTTATTCCCACGAATGAACTTCAACCAGACATGATTGATCAAGAAGAAAAAAATAATATTTTAAATCTTTTTGATTATGTATTTGAATCTAAAGAGCTTGGCTTAAGAAAACCAGATCAAGAATTTTATGATCACGTTATGGAAGAAGTAAAAATTTCTCCAGAAAAAATAATTTTTCTAGACGATTTAGGAATAAATTTAAAGCCAGCTAAATTGATGGGAATTACTACGATAAAAGTTATATCAGAAAGTCAGGCAAGAGAGGAACTTGAAAGTATTTTAGGAATTACTCTTTAATTAGTTTCAGGAATAAACAAATCAACAAATTCTTTAACCGGTAATGACAATAGTTTTTGATCATCTTCAAATAGCTTCATTACTTCGCTAACTCTTTTATCAGAAAATTGAATTTTGAGATTTTTTTTAAATTTATTTATCAGTATAGGAATTCCCTCGCTTCTTCTGTTTTTGTGACCTATCGGATAGTGGACTTCCTCGACATCAGTACTAGTTCCGTCTTTAAAAGAAATTTGTAAGGAGTTGGCAATTGATCTCTTGTCAGGATCTAAATAGTCCTCAGAAAAAGTTTTGTTTTCTTCAACTTCCATCTTGTCTCTGAGTTGATCAATTAAGGGGTTACTTGCAATGTCGTCCTCATAATCTTCAGCTATTAAATCTCCTTTCAATAAACCAATGGCCGTCATATATTGAAGACAATGATCCCTATCCGCGGGATTATTCAAAGCTCCTTCTTTGCTTATTATCCTAATAGCGGATTCATGAGTAATGATTTTTATTTTTTCAATCTCATCAAATTTACCGTCTAATTTTTTGTGGAGTTTTACTGCAGCTTCAACAGCAGTTTGAGCATGAAATTCAGCTGGGAAGGAGATTTTGAAAAGTACGTTCTCCATAACGTATGAAGCAAATTCCTGATTTAAAATTAATTCATTCCCTTTAAACAAAACATCTTTAAAGCCCCAAGTTGGCGCAGATATAGCGCTTGGATATCCAATTTGTCCTTTTTTTGTAAGCCAAACTAATTGCATTGCCCTGCTCGTTGCATCCCCTGCAGCCCAAGATTTGCGGGGCCCCGCATTTGGTGCATGTCTGTAGGTTCTTAAGCTCTGCCCATCAACAAATGCTTGTGACAAAGCGTCGATTGTTTGATCTTTCGTCAAGCCTAATATTACTGATATTACAGCTACTGAGGCAATTTTCACTAGCAAGACATGGTCTAAGCCAACTCTGTTAAAGCTGTTTTCTAAGGCTAAAACTCCCTGAATTTCATGAGCTTTTATCATTGAGTATAGAATTTCTTTAACAGTTATTTCCTTTTCAGGAAAATTTTGAGACATGTAATCGCAAGCAGCTAAAATACCTCCCAAATTATCAGATGGGTGGCCCCACTCTGCGGCTAGCCAGGTATCGTTAAAGTCTAACCATCGAATTATTGCTCCATTATCCCAAGCCGCTTTTATCGGATCTAATTTATAGTTCGTTCCTAATACTCGAACGCCGTTCGGAACTTCTGTTCCTTCCACATGAGGGCCTAATAAAGATTTGCACTCAGGAAAAGTAAGTGCCAAAAGCCCACAGCCTATGGTATCCATCAGGCAATATTTGGCAGTACTTAGTGCTTCCTGGCTACTTATGTCGAAATCATGAACATAATCAGAAATTTTTGTAAGTAATTCGTCAGGATTTGGACGAACATTAGTTTCGACGTTTGAGGACATATAAAGGGTTATCTACTTTCTATATCGACCCATTCGGAATGATCCGGGCCTATGTACTCTTCGCTGGGTCTGATGATTCTATTGTCTGCTCGCTGTTCGAAAATATTTGCTGCCCAACCAGCTGTTCTTCCAATAACAAACAAAGGAGTAAATAATTTAGTTGGGATGCCAAGATATGAATAAGCAGACGCCATAAAAAAGTCTGTGTTGGCGAACATATTTTTCTCTTCGTCCATTGTTTTTTCTATTTCAGCAGAAACAAGGTAAAGGGTTTCGTCTCCATTCTCTTTACTAAGCTTTTCAGACCATTTTTTTATAATTGCATTTCTTGGATCTTCGGTACTGTAAACCGCATGTCCGAAACCCATAATTTTTTCTTTATCCTCTAACATTTTTAACACTGCTAACTTTGCTTCTTCAGTAGATGAAAATTTCTCTATGAGCTCCATTGCCGCCTCATTTGCCCCGCCATGTAAAGGACCTCTTAGAGTTCCTATAGCGCCTGTTATGCAAGAGTGAATATCAGATAATGTTGAAGCGCAAGTTCTTGCCGTGAAGGTAGAGGCATTAAAACCATGCTCTGCGTATAAAATTAAAGATGTATCTAAGCATCTAATTTTATCTTCACCCACTTCCTTACCATGAAGAAGAGATAAAAAATGACCGCCAATGGTAGCATTATCAGTTTCTGTATTAACTTTTATTCCTTCATGAGAATACTTATACCAATAGACAATAACAGATGCCATCGTCGCTAATATTCGATCAGCGGATTCTTGTTGATTACTAAAATCACCCTCTGGTTCTATATTACCTAACATAGAACAACCGGTTCTCATAACATCCATCGGGTGAGCTTCTGCAGGAATTCGCTCTAAAACCTCTATCAAAGATTCAGGCAAAGCTCGCATAGAAATTAATTTATTTGAATATTCATTAAATTCATTTTGATTTGGTAAAGCTCCATACATCAAAAGATATGCTACTTCTTCAAATTTTGCTTTTTCGGAAAGAATTTCAATAGGATAACCACGATAAGTTAAACCTTTACCGGCTTTACCAACAGTAGAAAGAGATGTTTTCCCGGCTACTTGACCCCTTAAGCCTGCGCCCTCTAATTTTTTTTCGGACATGAATTTATTCCTTTGAAAATAGATCGTCTATTTTTTTTTCGTACATATGATAGTTCAGTACGTCATATAATTCATCTCGAGATTGCATTTTTTTTAATTTATTTTTTAAAGTCTCCTGTTCAGCCAATTCTTCATAAATCTCTTCCGCAGCCCTCGACATAGCTCTGAAAGCACTCAGCGGATATAAAATCATTTTTACTCCAGAATTTTTTAATTCATTTATTTCAAACATTGGAGTAAGTCCAAACTCAGTAATGTTTGCCAAAATTGGTGCATTCACATTTTTTGAAATTTCTAAATAATCGTCAAGTTTTGTTATTGCTTCCGGAAAAATCGAGTCTGCCCCGGCTTCGATATAAGCATTTGATCGATCTATAACGGAACTAATTCCCTCTTTCGAAAAGGCATCTGTTCTAGCCATTAGCATAAAATTTTTATTATCAATTGAGTCTTTTGCTGCTTTTATTCTATCTTCCATTTCATCAGAGGAAACAATTTCTTTACCCGGTCTATGTCCACACCTTTTTTCTGAAACCTGATCTTCTAAATGGACTGCATCAGCACCTGCCTTAATCATTTCTTTGATTGTTTTAGAAATATTTAGACCGCTACCCCAACCAGTATCACAATCAACTAAAATAGGTAAATCGCAAACCCCTTTTATTCTTCTTAAATCTTCTAAAACATTATCCCTTGAAGTAAGTGCCAAATCAGGTAGCCCATAGCTAGCATTCGCTACTCCTGCTCCTGAAAGATAAATTGCTTGGTGACCCTTTCTTTTTGCCAATAAAGCTGAAAAAGCATTTATTGTGCCGACGATTTTGAGTGGATTTTCATTTTTTAGTAATTGGAAAAAATTTTGAGACATAATTAAATTTTACTTTTCAGAATTGTCTTAAGTTCTTCATGTGAGTCAGCAGTCATTAATTTAGGGAACTCTGTTTTTATATGTTCTGGAGCCTGAAAAAATATTCCCAAATCAGCATTGGACAACATATTAATGTCATTATACGAATCTCCCGCAGCATAAACTTCAAATTTTAGAGATTTAAGAGCTTCTACGACCTTTTGTTTATTGTTTTGCTGTCTTAATTGGTAGCCCTCAATTCTATTGTCAACAATGTTCAGGTGATGACAAATAATATTTGGGAATTTTAACTTTTCTACTAATGGCCATGCCAGCTCGTAAAAGGTATCTGAGACTATTGAAACTTGGAAATGAAATCTTGCCCAATCTAAGAAGTCTTCAGCACCATCGATAGGATTCATAGTTTTAACAATTTCTTGTATATCACTAAGTTTAATATTTTTTTCATTTACAACCTTCATACGAAGTTGCATTAACTCATCATAATCTTTTAGATCTTGAGTCGTAAGCATAAGCTCTTTAGAACCAATTTCTTTTGCCACGTATTGCCAAATTTCGGGTATTAAGACACCTTCAAAATCGAGGCACAGATATTTCATCTATCTTCTTTGTAGTTTAAAACTGTCAAAGATTTTATCTAACTCTTTTTTTGATTTGGTCGCGCAACCCTTTGAAACTATCTCTTTTGTTAGGTGCGGAGCAAACATATTGATAAATTCAAAAAGATGACTTCTCAGATAGGTTCCTCTTCTAAATCCCATGTAAGTGGTTCCAGAATCGAAAAGATGATTAGCATTTATTGCAACTAATTCTGAGTCCTCTTCCGGATTAAAAGCCATGCTAGCTATAATTCCTACTCCTGTTCCCATTTTTACATAGGTTTTAATAACGTCAGCATCAGTTGCTGTAAAAACAACATTTGCTTTCAGCCCTCTCTCAAAAAAAGCTCTGTCTAAATCATTGCTTCCAGTAAATCCAAACACGTAAGTCACTATCGGAAACTGTGCAAGATCTTTAAGTTTTATTTTTGGTATTAAAGTTAGTGGATGTTTTTTTGGAACAATAATACTTCTAGACCATTTATAACAGGGTAGTTTAATTAAGTTTTCGCCTTTCTCATTGGTCTCGGTCCATAAAGCAAGATCAACTTCTCCCTTGGAGGCCATCTCTACAGATTCGTCCGGAGTACACTGATGCATCTGAAAATGTACATTTGGATATTTTTTTACAAATTTATCGACCACTTTAGGTAGTGTGAATTTAGCTTGAGTATGAGTGGTAGCAATTGCAAGAGTGCCGTAATCTTCATCAGAAAATTCGGTAGCTGCGTGTTTTATTCCATCTACTAAAGCTAGAATTTCCTCAATTTGCTCAAGTATTTTTTTTCCTACCGGTGTAATACTCACTAAATGTTTTCCAGATCTTTCAAATAACTCAATGCCTAACTCTTCTTCAAGGAGTTTTATTTGCTTACTGATTCCAGGTTGAGAGGTATATAAAGTCTTTGAGGCTTGTGAAACATTTAAATTGCTTCTTGCTACCTCTCTTACATACAAAAGTTGTTGAAATTTCATAAATACTTATTTCTTATCGCTATATATAAGTGATTCTAAACAAGTTTTTAGATATATCAAATAAAAAATAATGCATGACATTTTTGGTATACTGTATATAATTACAGTATGAGTAATCTTACTGTAAGGCAAAAAGAAATATTTGAATTCATAAAATCAAAAATATCCGATAAAGGTTACCCTCCAACAAGGATGGAAATCTCTAATTACTTTGGATTTAAATCTCCAAATGCTGCAGAAGATCACCTTAAAGCACTTAAAAAGAAAGGTTTTATAGAAATCTTATCTGGCACTTCAAGGGGAATTTCATTAAGTAATGTCGATGAAGGAATACCAATTATTGGATTAGTAAGTGCTGGAAGTCCAATGCTTGCAGAAGAAAACGTGGAAAAAAGAATTCCTCCTCATCCCATCTCTTCACATGGAGTAGACTATTATCTTCGTGTCAAGGGCGACAGCATGATTGATATTGGAATTTTTGATAATGATCTTATTGCTGTCAATAAAGACTTGAATATCAAAAAGGGATCAATAGTAATAGCAAGAATTGATGACGAAGTTACAGTCAAAACTCTCAAAGAATTTTCTGCCAACAAAGTTATTCTCAGAGCTGAAAACCCAAACTACAAAGATATTGTTGTTAATCCCAATAATGTCCATTTTGATTTTGAAGGCACTTGTGTTGGTTTGATTAGAAATATTTCTTAGCTAATTAAATTAAATTTTTCAATACCGAAAGTCTTTTTGACTAAATCAACTTTTTCATCATCTTCAAGTTTATAAAAATCATTTTGACACTCCACCTCAACATCACCACATTTTAGATATTTAACAAATTTAAAAGCTTTGCCAGGTTTCTTAATTTTTATTCCGATTGGCCTCGATGAGTCGGGGTGAAAACCTAAAATTCTTAAACTTTTCATAACAAAAATTTGCGTTTCTTTACTTAGATAGTCCAATTCATGTGGATTGTAATAAGTCACTTTAGGATTTTTGGGTTTATCTTCTGGAGGAAGTTTAGTTGCCTTATTAAAACCATCGAATTCTGTATATTCTCCAAACCTACCATTCTTCAAAAGCACAGGCAAATTACTATTAGGTTCTGTAAACAAAATATTTTCTCCTGAGTCTCGCTCTATCAAATCAACAGCTCTATTTAGACCTATCTCCAATAAATCTTCATCTTCGTCTGGTGCTCCATATATTTTTTTTTCATCTTTAGTTGTCCAAACACAAGGACCGTTAATACTCAAATCAGCAAAAATCATACTTCCGTGATCTGGATGCAGACCAATTTCTTTTGGCAATTCTTGATAAGTCTCCCATTTAATAGAATTATCAAATGGTTTTTTTGTCCATTTACAAGACGAACATCCAATGAAATAACCCCATGAGCCTGATTTCAAACTAACTTCTTCTCCACATTTAGGACATGACCTAGTCACTGTTCCATCTTCTTTGGTAGGAAAAACTTGGTGAAATAATTCTTGATTCAGAATATCCAAAACCTGTCTCGTTTTAAATTCTTCTTTGTTGCTGATTTCAACGTCATCAACCTTTTTATTTAAATAACTTTGCAATAATTCCCAAAATTTATCCAAAACATCTGTCCAAGACACCTCTCCAGAAGAAATTTTATCCAAATCTTTTTCCATGTCTGCGGTAAATTTATCTTCAATAAAAAAATCTTTAAAAATAAATTTCAAATAAGAACTAAGTACCCTGCCTAGATCTGATGGAGTTATGCTTTTAGCCCCATAAGTGTATTTTTTTTCTCTTAAATTTTTGAGAATTGAAGCATAAGTTGATGGTCTTCCTATACCCTCTTCCTCCATCTTTTTAATCAATGATGCTTCTGAATATCTTCTTGGAGGAGAAGTAAATTTTTGTTCAAAATTAATTTCTTTCAAAATTAATTCCTCTTGTTCTTTAAGATTTTCAGGAAATTCAGTAGCAGTTCCATCTTCATCTTCTTCTTTAGTTAGCAGTTCAAAACCTAAAAATAAATTTTTTCTTGACGCTGCTCTAAATATATATTCACCGTCTTTTGAAGAAATTACTAAAGTTTTTCTTTCGTACTTAGAATTAGACATTTGGCTTGCTAAAGTTCTATTCCAAATTAATGAATAAAGCTTCATCTCATCTCCCGTCAATTTTGCTTTTGAGGGTTTTACAGAGAAATCAGTGGGTCTTATAGGTTCGTGAGCCTCTTGAGAATTTGCTGCTTTTGATTTATATATTTTTGGTTTCTCCGATAAGTATTTTTCACCATATTCGCTGGAAATAAAATTTCTTAAATCATTGAGAATATCGTTACTTATCGAAATTCCGTCAGTTCTCAAGTACGTAATCAATCCATCTTCGTATAACTTTTGAGCCACTCTCATTGTTCTATCTGCTGTAAAGGACAACTTGCTTGATGCAGCCTGTTGCAATGTCGATGTTCTAAAGGGCGCTTTTGATGAATTGCTTTGGGGTTTGGATTCTATTTCCTTCAAATAAAAAGATTGTGAAGTTAATTCGTTCTCAATTTGCTTAGCCTCAATTTCATTGGAAACTCTTTTTTTTTCTATTTTTTCTCCGTTAATGCTTGTGAGATCTGCATCAACCTGAAAATCTTTATAATTAAATTTTCCACTAAAAGGCCAATACTCTTCTGGAATGAAAGCGTCAATCTCGTCTTCTTTCTCGCATACAATCCTCAAGGATGGAGATTGAACTCTTCCTGCTGATTTTGCTCTTGAAATATGTCGCCATAAAAATGGGGAGACTTTAAAGCCAATTAAATGATCTAGAATTCTCCTCGCCAAATAAGCATTAACTAGGTTTTGATCAATCTCTCTAGGATTTTTTATAGCTTCTTCGATAGCAGAAGGTGTTATTTCAGTGAAACTTATTCTAGAAACAAATTTATCTTTTAATAATTTTTTCTTTTCAAACTTATTATTTAAATGCCAAGCTATTGCTTCGCCTTCCCGGTCGGGGTCTGTTGCTAGAAAAATTGATTCGTTTTCTTTACAAAGTTTTGTTAATTCTTTTATTACTTTTTTCCCTTTTGTAGTATCCGCCCATTTTAAATCCTCCCAATCATCTGGATTGACAGCTTTTTCTTCATTGGGTAAATCGCAAATATGCCCAAGACATGCATTGACTTGCCAATTATCTTCAGGAAATTTTGAATCCAAATAGCCTTTAATCTTAGAAGCCTTGGCATTAGATTCAACTATAACTAAATTATTCATCCTTTTTTAATATGTGACAAATGAATATATCTTGTCAAGTTTATTGAATTTCAAGACTTTCTTTTAATAAATCAGTCCCACGAAATATAAACCCAGTATAAAGCTGAATTAAATCAGCTGATAATCTAAGCCTATTTTCTATATCTTTTTTAGTCATAAGACCTCCTGACGAAATTAAAGTTAAATTTTCGTCACAAATACTCCTAGCAAATTTCAGATTTTTTTCAGAAATATTCCTAATATAATTTCCGCTGATTCCGCCTTTTACGCCTTTAAGATGATTGATAGAAGTATTGTTAATAATGAGGCCGTCTACATTTGTCTCCATACTTTTTTCTATAATTTTTTCAAAATTTTCTTCAGATTCATCAGGAGAGATTTTTAACACTATAGGTTTTCTTGTGTCAGCTCCTTTAGCTAATTGCTCTCTTTTGTTCATAACTTTTTCAATAAGGCTTGAAAAATAATCACTTAAGGAAAGGTTCCTCAAGTTTTCAGTATTAGGAGACGAAATATTCACTGCAATGTAATCAGCATGTTGATAGACGTAATCAATTAAATGTAAGTAATCTTTGAAAGCATCTTCAATTTTTGTTTCCTTACTTTTTCCGATACTAATTCCTAAAATTCCTTCAAAGGAAGGTTTATTTTTTTCAATATTTTTAATCCCTTCATAAACTCCTACGTTATTAAATCCTAAAGAGTTAACAATATTTTCCTCCTTCATATATCTATGAACACGTGGTTTAGGATTTCCTTTTTGTGGCTTCAGAGTAAAAGTTCCAACTTCGACAAAACCAAAACCCAAAGCATTTAAAATATGAAAATATTCTGCGTTCTTATCCAATCCACCAGCAATCCCAATCCTGTTAGGAAAAGTCAAACCCATTTTTTGAATTGATTCAACGCCTTCTTGATTAGTACTCAAAGCACCATGCATACCAATTCGATAAAGTATTTCCAAACTCCTTAAACTTAACTTACTACTGATTTCGGGTGGAAAAAAACGAACTAGTGATAAACCTAATTTATTTAAAAACACTTTTATTAATCGCCAATAGCATCTATTGCAGCAAGCGAAGTAATCAAACTTGAAAAAATTGGAAGAACCGATCTCCAAAACGATAGTCTTGAAAGGCTTGTGGTATCCCTGTTAACAATTATGGTGGAACCAGGAAGAATTCTATCTTGCTTGAATTTGAAAAATGACGAGGGTCTTAGTGCTTGACCATTAGGCAAAATAACTAACAGTTGATCTTCAGCAGCTGCAGTGGTGAATCCTCCTGCTAAATCTATGTAATCATAAACAGATAGATTTTCTGAATATACGAAAGTAGCAGGTGCAAGCACCTGACCAGTGACAGAAACTGTTGAAGATTTTTTCGGAATAATTATCTGATCTTGATCTAATAAAATTAAATTTAGATCTTCATTATTTTCAAGTTGGTCTAGGTCAAATGTTGCTACGATTCTTCCTACAGGCTCAGCTTCTTTAAGTCTCTTAATAATTTTGCCTAAAAGGTCTATCGCTAGACTCGCATCTCCTATATTCTGGAGTGAACCGTTCGTAATAGACGAAACTATTCCGTCTTCAAGTTGATCAGCTGTAGCCGATAAAGCCTCTTTCTCCTTTTCTGCAACTTTTTGTCTAAGAAAAATTCCTGCTTCGATGTAAGCTTGGTCGTTAAATCCTCCAGCTTTTAAAATCAAGTCCGATAATCTCTCTCCAGATTGTAAAGGATAACTTCCAGGGTTTTTTACTTCCCCTTTGATGGAAACTAAATTTAATTGGTCGTTATTTGGATCTAAGGCTATAAAATTTTTTTTGTGTATAAAAACTGAATCTCCATCACTCAATATTAAATTTTTTGCTTCTGAGATTGTTAGTTCTTCCCTAAGAGTTTTTCCAACGCCAGAAATTCTAGTAACAACAATTCTATTTTCGTCGGCATATAAGTTTAATCCTGATGCAAAATTTAAAAGGTTAATAAAATTTTCGTCCTCTTTAAGTTCATAAATTGCTGGTCTATTTACCTCTCCAAAAATTTTGATACTTTTTCGCACAGGATTAATTAATAATGCATCACCAGATTGTATTTTTAGATTTTGGTTAGTATTTCCTTTGATAAAAAGTTCATAAAAATCATATATGCCAACGAGTTCATTATTTCTTTTCAATTCAATATTTCTCAGAGAACCAGCATCAGTGGGGCCACCCGAATTAAAAAGAACGTTTGAGATTGTCGAAAGAGGATTCATTACATAAGAACCAGGGTTTTTGGCATTACCGGTCACAAAAATTTCAATAGCTCTCAAGTTAACTAAAGACATAGAAATCGAAGTCCCTATTAAAGTTGCCTCACTTATTTTAGAAAGTTCTTCTTTAGCCTCAGAAAATGACAAACCAGAAAAATTAATTGACCCTAACTCCGATATAAAAACTTCACCTTCTCGATCAATAGTTGAATCAATAGTTTTTTTTATACTTCCAGAAAAATTGAACCTTAACTCATCGCCGGGCCCCAAAATATAATTTGCGGGGGCGGCCTTTACTTCTAAAGGAGTCTGGTCTGAAATGTCTTTAAACAAATCGTATCCAAATCGTTCTACAATTTCAGATCCATATTCATCTAATTCAATTTTTTCTTCTACAAACTTGTCAACGTCTAAATCCGAATCTTCTATTTTAGGAGAAATAGTTGAATCAATAATATCATTCTGCCTCCCCATTTTTTCTAGAACAGATTTTCTTATTTCAGTTGGAAGATTATCCAAATCTGCTATAGATTGAGAATTTAAGATTCCTACAAAACAAGTAAGTAATAAGAGTCTAAATTTATTCATCTAAGTTAATTAGTGGCTGGCCCCATGACAATTTGGTTCTACAAGCTTCAAAATAATCATAATCTATTGGATGCATCAACGTATAGCTATTATTATTTCTTGAAATAGTAATTTCAGATCCTTGATAAACTTCGAGATCCTCCCTGCCATCAACTACTATAGATGCTTCGACAGAACTTTTTAATTTTATTTTCAAGTCTTTATCGTTGGGTAAGACGAGAGGGTTTGAAGAAGAGCTTTGCGAAAACATTGGTAAAATTGCAAATATTTCTTCTGTTGGATAAATAATAGGCCCTCCTCCCGAAAAAAAAATAACCTGATGATCCCGTCGCAGAGGATACGATAACGCCATCTGATTTATGTTTAGAAATAAGCTTTTCTTCTTGAAAAATTGAAAAATTAAGCATCTTCGCAACAGTTCCAGAATGAAAGACTACTTCATTTATTCCTGTTAAAAAGTCGGAATTGTCTACTTTGATGCTTAGGGAAGGTCTTTTTTCTGTTAAATAATCGCCTGAAAATACTTTTGGTAAGGTTGTAGATATTGAATCTACGCTTAGGTCTGTTAAAAAACCTAATCTTCCAATGTTTATTCCAAGCATAGGAATTTCATTTTCAATCAAATTCGCAATAGTTCTTATCATTGTTCCATCTCCGCCAATAACTATGACCAAATTCGACTTACTACTTTTGATTGATTTCTCTATATCAACTTCATTAACTGGGTGAGTGCCTTTAACGTCAACGTTCTTTGATTTAGCGGCTTTAAGACATTGATCTAAGGCCTCTTTAAAATTTCTTGATGCAGAATGAACTATAGAAATTGCTTTTATTGGTTCCATTGGTTAATTAGACACTAAAACTTGATCTTTTCTTATATTTTTTACCAGATAAATAAAAAAAGTATCAACAATTGCTATAAAAAATTTAAACACATATTTGGTTAAGGAAATACCTAAAGCGGTATAGAAATCTAGTTCTCCTGCTATAACCCATACAAACGTATAGATAAAAGTGTCTAATGCCTGGGACAAAAGAGTAGAAACATTATTTCTTAACCAAAGCATTCTCTCACCGGTTAAAGTACGAATTTTATGAAAAACCCATACATCAAAACTTTGACTTATCAAATAAGCAGTCAAAGAGCCTATAACAAAAATAGGAGAATAAACTGCCAAAGTAGAAATTGCATCATGCACAGATGAAGCAGAGCTGCTTATATTTGAAGGAAGGTATAAAGTGCTGAGAACTAGCGTAAGCATGACTACCACATTTGCTACAGCTCCTATGATCACTGCTTTGGTAGCTTCTTCTCTGCCATATTTTTCATTAAGTAGGTCGGTAGCAAAATAAATTCCAGAATACATAATGGCGCCCATACTAACGGTAAAAGTCATTCCAAATACTTCTAAATCACTTACCTTTCCGCCTTGTAAATTTCCCAATACAATCCCTAAAACAACAGCAATGTACAGTCCTTCTTTGCCAAAAAAATAAAAAAGAAGAATGGCTAAGGTCAGGTCATATAGAACAGTAAAGATCCACAAAGCCTCAGGATTGTTATAAAAAAATTCTAAGCTCATCAATTTTTTATTATGGGTTGATCAATTTACTGGCTTAGTTTAACTTATATTGTCTAAATTATTTAAGAGGTGTATTTATGACAGATTTAGCTGTATTCAGGGATGAAACAAGAAATTGGTTGGAAGAAAATTGTCCCCCTGAAATGAAAAAACCTATGACTCCTCATGGCATGACGTGGGGAGGGAGAAATTGTAAATTTACCCACCCAGATCAAGAACTTTGGTTAAAAAGATTAGGCGAAAAGGGTTGGACCGCTCCAACTTGGCCTAAGGAATATGGTGGCGGTGGACTTAATTTCGATGAGAATAAAGTTCTTGCAGAAGAAATGCAAAAAATGGGAACTAGAATGCCTCTTGCTAGCTTCGGATTATGGATGCTGGGCCCAGCCCTACTTGAATATGCTTCCGAAGAACAAAAAATGGAACACATTCCTAAAATCATAAAAGGAAAAATTAGATGGTGTCAGGGATACAGCGAACCTGGATCTGGTTCAGATCTTGCATCTCTTAAAACCAAAGCTGTTGAAGATGGCGATAATTATGTTGTAAATGGTCAAAAAGTCTGGACTTCCTATGCTAATGAATGCGACATGATCTTCACTCTCGTTAGAACCGGTCCTCAAGAACCTAAACATGATGGAATAAGTTTTTTATTAATTGACATGGATCAATCAGGAGTTGAAACCAAACCGATCAAATTGATTTCAGGAAATTCTCCATTTTGCGAAACTTTTTTTACCGACGCTATTGTCCCCAAAAAAAATCTAGTTCATAAACTAAATAAAGGATGGGACGTTGCAAAAAACTTACTCCAACACGAGAGAAAAATGCTCGCCAGCATTGGGCTTGGTGGATCAAAGGCTGCTAGTAAAGGTAAAACTGGGTCTGGTTTAGCAACACTTTCTAAAAAGTATGTTGAAGTTAAAGAAGATAAGATTGTTGACGAGGGTTTAAGGCAGAAGATTGCAAAATGCGATATGAATGCACACGCGTTTAGTCTTACTTTGAAACGCGCTTCCGAAGAGGCTAAAAATTCTAATCATGGTCCAAGTGCTGCTACTTCAATATTTAAATTGTATGGTTCAGAACACAACAAGCAAAAATATGAAATTATGCTTGAAGCAATGGGAACCCAAGGTTTAGGTTGGGAAGGCGGTGAATTTGGTCCTGAAGAACTCGCAATTACAAGAGAGTGGCTTAGAACTAAGGCCAACTCAATTGAAGGAGGAACTTCAGAAGTTCAATTGAATGTAATTTCGAAACGTGTATTAGATTTGCCTCAATAATGTCTCTAGTTTTAAACGAAACTGCATCGTTTTTACAAGATCAAACTCAAAAATTTGCTAGAGAAAAAACTCCTACGACGCACTTCAGATCAATTCGAGATTCTGAGAATCCCGACTGTTTTGACCGAGAAATTTGGAAGCAAATGGCTGATCAAGGTTTGACTGGAATATTGATACCCGAAGAATTTGGAGGGTCAAATTTTGGATTATCTGGAATAGGCATTGTTCTTCAAGAACTTGGAAGAACATTAACTCCTTCTCCTCTTCTTGCAACTGCTGTTATAGGAACAAGTTTTCTTACCAAACTAGGCACTGAAGAGCAGAAAAAAAGATATCTTCCTGAAATTGTTAAAGGAAATATAACCTGTTGCTTTGCCTTTGAAGAAGGACCTAGACATAATCCAATTGTTTCTGAAACTTGTGCTGAAAAGAAAAGAAATAAATTTTTTATTAATGGAAAAAAGACATTTGTAATAGATGGAGGATTTGCTGATTTAGTCATAATCGCAGCAAAAACTAAAAATGGCGTGTCTCTTTTTATTGTCGATAGAGACTCAGATGGTATCGAGATTAATCAAACAAAAATGGTTGATAGCAGAAATGCTGCAAATATGACCTTTGAAAACCTAGAAATTAATTCAGATGCTATTTTAGGGGAGCTAGATTCAGCTCAAGATACCATTAATGAAGTCTTGGATATTTCAAGGGCCGTATTAGCTGCGGAAATGCTTGGTGGAGCACTTGAAGCATTTGAAATTACTTTGAACTATCTTAAAGAAAGAGAACAGTTTGGTGCAAAAATTGGTTCTTTTCAGGCTTTGCAACATAGAGCTGCGAATATGTTCACAGAGTTAGAACTTTGTAAATCTTGTGTTCTGGAAAGCCTTTCAGCATTTGATGAAAATTCAAATGATATTCAAAGACTTGTGAGTTTGTCGAAAGCAAAAGTTGGTGAAACCTTTCATCTCGTT
>QCAB01000005.1 GCA_003282105.1 SAR86 cluster bacterium AG-339-G14 | reverse complement strand
TATGAGGGTACACAAATCATATTCTTTAAAAAGTTCTCCTAATTGAGACTCGTGCATTCATCTCTTCGCCAACCGACGCTTGGTGGGTTGAATGCGAATGTGGGAAGTAGGTCTCATCAGTCAAGTTTTCTATATTTGCTTGTATAGTAAGGTCGTCAGCCAAATTGTAATAAGCTGCTACATCAACTCTGGTATAACTTGGCAGATAAGGAGTTGCAGAAGTTCCTATTTGAGAATCGCCTTGAGACGTGACACCAAATCCTATGCCAAAATCGTCATTCACTTGATAATTAGCGAATGCAGTAAAAGTATAATCTGGTATTTCTCTGCTTTGCGCAGCATTAGCGCCCTCAAAATCTGCATAACTCATTGATAAATCTAGTTGATCAGAAATTTTGCCTGAAAGCTCGATTTCATAACCATCAACTTCTTTATTTACCATGCCATACTGTTCATCAACGCTATTAACTGTTCTTGATTTCATCTGAGTACTTTCTGCATCGAAGTATGCTGCAGTAATGAAGAGATCATCTGAAAGTGAAACTTTTATCCCTATCTCCATATTTTCTACTTCATCGGCATCAAGAACTCTTCCCAAAGTAGAATCGTTAGTCATTTTTTTGTATTGTTCCCCTGCTTTTGGAGAAAAAGTGTCGCTATAACTTAAATAAACAGACATATTTTCTTGCGGTTTGAATATAAGACCGGCTCTTGGTGAAAATAAGTCTTCAGTTTTGGTATAAACCGGAGTACCAGAAGCTTTAAGATCAGTCACAGATATTTCATAGTCGTCGTATCGACCACCTATAAGAAGTTTTAAACTGTCAGAAAAATCTATTTGATCTTGAATGAAGAAAGAAGTCACTTCATATTCTGTTGTAGTTCTGCTACTCAAACTCGAAGTAAAATCAAGTGTTACATCTGCTCCTGACTCATCTTTATCGAAATTGCCTGCTCTCATTTGAGCTATCGTAAAAGTTTCTCTATCATACTTTGTAAGTTGAGACTTTCCTGAATAAATACCTGAAGTATCATTGGCAAGAGGAGCAGCTCCAGCATTCGTAAAGTATGTGTTGAACCTATGATTAGCATTATCAGTATCCACTATTTCTGCCCCTACTAATAAAGTATGTGTTGCAGAACCAGTTTCGAACTCATTTACAAAATTCAGAGAGAAAATTAAATTATCACGTGATGTAGGATCACGATATCCATCTAAAGCAACTTCTTCTGCTGTAGCATCAAACCCGGCTGCATATAAATTTTGATACATTTTTTCAAATTCACTTTTAGTGGCCGTAAAAATTAATTTTGAAGTATCTGAAAAGTCTCTTGTAAGAGAGGCTCTTAAAATATCGGCAGTAAGCGTAGTAGTATTTAATTCAGGATCTCCAAAGACTATATCAGCTAAGGCTTCGACTGGCTCTCCATTTGCTCCAGTAGGAATTCCTCTGTCAATAAATCTTTCGTGGTCGGCATATTCGTAAGAAACATCTAGGACTGTTGAATCATCAAGTCTTACTTTTAAGGTAGGATTAAATCCAGCTCTATCTCCGTCGTAGTAATTTCTGTGATTATCTAAGTAATCTCTGTGCATCATGATTCTTAAGGATCTATTTTCGTTAATTGAAATATTATAATCAGCGGTAAAATCGTAAGCCCCAAATGTGTTAGAACCAATCGCAAATGATCCAAAGGTTTCTCCTAAGACTCCTTTTTTGCTTACTCTATTGACAACTCCACCAGTTCCGCCTCTACCAAATAATAAAGCGTTGGGACCCCTTAGTATTTCAACTTGTTCTACATTATATAAAGAACGGTAATATTGAACGTCATCTCTCACTCCGTCTTGGAAAAAATCTGCTGTAGATCTGTTACCACGAAAAACAATTGCATCTCTATGTCCTTCTCCTTGAGAAGTATTTACACCAGGCGTGTATCTAACTAAGTCTCCTAATTCGGTAAAACCTCGTCTTGCGATCTCGTCATCTGTAATAATGGATACTGATACAGGCACATTGATTACAGGTACTGGAGTTTTTAATGCATTAACTTGATCCGAATAAAGTACGTTACCTTTTACGACCAATTCCTCTTCCTGTGCAAATAAGCTTAAAGAAGCAAGAATTCCAAGAGTTACAAATAAGCTTGAAGTGATTATTTTTTTCATAAGAAAATTCCTCTAATTTTTAAAGTTCCATAGATGATAATGATTCTCATTATTAATACAAATGATAATGAGAATGATTATCATTATAGAATAAACTTATTACCCCTAGTTATAAAGGTACAGTGTTTAAAAAGGTACTATCTGATTAAGTTGAGGCTGGATAAAATTTGCGCCAGGTGTATAAACCAAAAACCAAAGAAATGAACCACAGGATCAATTCATAATAATTAGGATTACTATTGTATCCAAAGAATCCTTTTAAAAAGGCCCCTACTCTTCCTGAGTCATGAAATAAATGAGTGTATTTGCCTTCACCTTTGATGTCGTAAGTGTAAAGCCAGCTTTGATCCTGCTCAGATAATTCAGATTTAGGTTCAAGGATATTCCATGGCCTTGGGACCTCTGATTTAGATTCATACCCAACCAGCGACAACTGATCTGATTTAGCCAAATAACTTTCGATTTCGTGAGTTCCATAAGCAACCATTCCCGAAGCTAACAATACTAATAAAAGTGTAGTGGCTTTAAAGAATTGTCTTATGTCAAATCTTTTCCCCTGAACTACGATCAAGTAACTTATGGCAATAGCAAGAGACATCCCTAAGAAAAAGCCCAAGTAAGAAAAGCTTCCAGTCAAAGAAAAGCTTCCGATAAGAAATACCACAGTTTCAAAACCTTCTCTAAGAATGGAGAAAAAGACTACAAAGAAAACTCCCCAAGTAGAGGTTAAAGCAGCTTCTGTTTGTCCCTCCAAAGCGTCTCTGCTACTAACGTGTTTGGATAACCAAAAAATAACATACCAAATTAGTCCAGCAGTGATAAACATAAAAATAGCTTCGAACAAGGCTTTAAGGGAATCATTACCAATGGCTTCTCTTCCTAATATGACAAAATAAGCTACGATGAGACTTGCGATAAGTGAGGCGATTACTCCAATCCACAGCTTGGCTATAGCCCCACTAATATTTTGCTTGGCCAAGAAAACATAAATTATTCCAACAATTAATGAAGCTTCAAGAGTTTCTCTAAAGACAATGATGAATTCATTCATAAAAACGAGATGATAATAGTTCTCATTAAAAAAGCAATTTTTTTTGGTGGGCCCGGGAGGACTCGAACCTCCGACCAACGGATTATGAGTCCGCTGCTCTAACCAACTGAGCTACAGGCCCTCAAGACTATTCGTCTAAAAATCCTTTGAGGTGACCAGATCTTGATGGATGTCTTAATTTTCTTAGAGCTTTTGCTTCAATTTGTCGAATTCTTTCTCGAGTTACATCGAATTGTTTGCCAACTTCTTCTAGAGTATGGTCCGTGTTCATACCGATCCCAAATCTCATTCTTAAAACTTTTGCTTCTCTGGCAGTCAAGCTTCCTAAAACTCCACCAGTTGCCTCTATTAAATTAAATTCTGTCGCGGAATCTATGGGTGAATCCAATAATGGATCTTCGATAAAATCTCCCAACGTTGTATCGTCTTCATCGCCTATTGGCGTCTCAGTTGAAATAGGTTCTTTTGCTATTTTCAAAACCTTTCTAATTTTGTCTTCTGGCATATCCATTTTTTCACTGAGTTCTTCTGGTGTTGGTTCTCTTCCATTTTCTTGAAGCATCTGTCGAGAAATTCTATTTAATTTATTTATCGTTTCAATCATGTGCACCGGTATTCTTATTGTTCTTGCCTGATCAGCAATTGATCTTGTGATTGCTTGTCTGATCCACCAAGTGGCATAAGTTGAAAATTTATACCCTCTTCGATATTCGAATTTATCTACTGCTTTCATTAACCCGATATTTCCTTCCTGAATTAAATCCAGAAACTGTAATCCTCGGTTGGTATATTTTTTAGCAATTGAGATTACAAGTCTTAAGTTTGCTTCGATCATGTCTTTCTTAGCCCTTCTAATCTTTGTTTCTCCTTTAGTCATTTTGGAAGCCAAAGATTTTATTTCAGCTACCGAAAGTCCAATTTCATTTTCAACATTTTTTATTTTATTTTGTAGTGACTTGATGTCATCTACATGGTCGGTGAGCTCTCCAACGTAATTTTTTTTACTCTTAAGAATTGGCTCTAAAAACTTCAGATTGGTTTCGTTTTCCCTAAAAATATCAAGAAACTCTTTCCTGGGCATTTTGCTTTTTTGAACGCATAAGTTGTAAATATCTTTTTCAATGCCTCTGATTTTTCTTGCCAACAACCTTGGTCTAAGTGAAATGACTTCAAACCTTTTAGGAGATAATTTTAGGAATTTAAATATATTGCCAAGCTTTTCTAATTCTTTAACTGCTGCTTCGCTGTCTCTACCTTTTTGGTCAATAGTTTTCTCGGTTTTGTTGAATTGCCTTTTCAATGACGACAGACGTTTTTCAAGTTCTTGTAAATCAATTCCGGTAGCTTCTTCATCTTCTTCGTTGTCGTTAATATCACTATTTTGTCCCGCCTGAGGTCCAGGCAAGACTTCTTCCTCTTCGTCCATAAACCCAACAATGAGGTCCGAAATTCGTTTGTCTTCTTTTTTTATTAAAGCGTATTCAAGGAGAAACTCTTCGATAATTCCAGGAAATTGTGCACAAGAATGAAGTAAATCTCGGGCACCTTCCTCTATGCTTTTTGCAATAACAATTTCACCTTCTCTAGTAAGTAGGTCTACAGATCCCATTTCTCTCATGTACAACCTAACGGGATCGGTAGTTCTGCCAACTTCAGATTCGATGGCTCCCATTTCGTTCTCAGTGGGTTCAGGAACCACAGGCTGACTTATGGCTTCCATCGCCTCCGATCCTTCTTCAGGAGCATTTTCAACTACCTGCAGACCTAAGTCGTTAATGGTTTGAATTACTTCATCTAATTGATCTGGATCTGAAACATCTTCAGGGAGAAAATCATTGATGTCTGCAAAAGTTATGAATCCTTGTTCTCTACCTTTTTCTATTAACTCTCTCAGCCCATTATTTTCAATGTCTTCATCGTACATATATTTATTAACCTCAAAAAAAGTATGAAATTATATCTTAAAACCAAAAAAAATTATCAAAATTATCTATATCTCCCTTAAAATTTTGATTTCAGTTTCATCTAAATTTTCGAAGTTCTTCAACAAAATTTTCTTAAATTCTATTATTTCACTTTCTTTCATATTGCCTTCAAAATACTTAATCTTGAGACTTTCCAGAAATCTCGTTTTGTTATTTTTTTGTAAAAAGTTTATAGCTTGAATTATGTATTCTCTAGCTGAATCTGGAGAGATTAAATTTCTATCTTCCGTTAAATTTATTAAAAAGCTTTTTTCCATTTCAAAAGCATGAAGAATCATCGGAAATGTTGGTTTTTCTTTGGATCTTAAAAAATTTATAAATTTTGAAATGAACTCTTCTTTTGAATCTATCAGAATATTTAATTCTTCTAGATGAGCCATTTCTGGATTATCAATAAGTGTTTTGATGATACTTTTTGTAACCTTGTCTAACTCAAAATCATTTTGTTTTTCTTCAACAATTTTTACTTTTTTCTTTTCAATTACATTTTTTCCTTCGTTTTCAAGGCTAATATTTACTTTTTTTGAAAATTCCTGAACTAAAATATTTTTATAGTTGCTTGAAGGCATTGAGGAAATTAAACCCAGAAATTCTTTTGCGGCCGCAGCTTTATTTTCAAGTGTCTCATCGTATTTATTCAAAATTATTTCAAATAAATATTCGGATAAAACTTTTGATGAATCTATTCTTTTTTCAAATTGTTCTTTTCCTTCTTTTTCTAACAAACTTGAAGGATCTTCGGAATCTGGCAGAAATAGAAATTTTAATATTCTGCCGTCCCTTAGGGTGGGCAAAGCGACCTTCATTGCGGATTCAGCTGCCTTCATGCCAGCTTCATCTCCGTCAAAACAAAAGATTACTTCATCTACATGACTGAATAATTTTTCAAGATGATTTCTGCTAGTTGCTATTCCTAGAGTAGCAACTGCATAGGGAATGTCGTTCGAAAACAGCGACAATACATCAGTATAGCCCTCAACTACTACCATTCTTTTTAAATTCCTATTTTTATTCAGCACCTCATGCAATCCATAAAGCTCTTTTCCCTTTTTAAAAACTTCTGTTTCTACAGAATTTAAGTATTTAGGCATTTCATCTTCAATTACTCTTCCGCCAAAACCTATGACATGACCTTTTTTTGATTTTATTGGAAAGATAATTCTATTTCGGAAAGTATCGTAAATTTTATTCTTGTCATTTTTCTTAAATAAGCCGACCTCACTTTTAATAAAATCCTTTTTGTCGATTTTTAAAAAATAATCACGCAAATTTGACCACCCTGGTGGAGAAAAGCCCAGCTCAAAATCATGAATCACCTCATCGCTAATTCCCCTCTTATTCAAGTATTCCTTGATGACAGAACCGCTAGGGTGATCAGAAATTTGTTTTACATAGAAATTCTTTGAAATTGAATTTGCTTCAACTATTTTTTTATATTTCTCAAAAGACTCGCCTTGAACTCTCTGAGGAAGCTCTAAACCAGCATTAGCTGCCAAAGTTTCTACTGCATCTAAAAATTCCTTTGATTGATAATTCATCAAGAAACCTATCGCGTTGCCTGAAGCTCTGCATCTAAAACAATAATAAAATTGTTTTTGCGAACTAACGCTGAAGGAAGGATTATTTCCATCTTCACAGAAAGGACAAAGAGACCAATGATCTTTCCCTTTCTTTTGAAGTGGAATAAAAGAGTCAATTAAAGAGACTATATCTGTTTCATCTAGTACTCTTTGAATGAAATTGTCTGGTAAAAAACCCGCCATCTAAAATTGTTCTCTCAAGTAAGATTCTAAAGTTAATTTTGCTGCATATCCATGCGAATCTTCAGGAAGAAATAAATTATTATTTCTTTTATCTATTTTATATTCCATAGAAGTCAGAGTTTCATCTTGAAAAAAAATTTCAATATCTGTTTCTAAAGCTAATTTTTTAGAAAATTTTTCTATCTCTTTACACATCTTATTCTTTGTTCCGTCAATATTGTAAGGCATGCC
Organism: SAR86 cluster bacterium AG-339-G14; assembly: GCA_003282105.1. Taxonomy (GTDB): domain Bacteria; phylum Pseudomonadota; class Gammaproteobacteria; order Magnimaribacterales; family AG-339-G14; genus AG-339-G14. The sequence continues at coordinate 37,907 of QCAB01000005.1, read as the reverse complement.
AAATATAATCCGATTAACGCCCCACTCATCACAAACCTCAATGATTTTTTTCAAAAGTTGAATCTTTCCTTTGTAAGAGAATGAAAAAAAAACATTTGAGGACTTAGAAATTGAGTTACCAATGGCAAAGCCAACATGTTTAATTCCATAATCAATGCTGAGAATTTTTAAAGTCACGTTTTAGGCAAGCCAAAATTCCAATCCCGTACAATAGTAATTTCAGAGAATTCTTTCATTGAAGTATCAAAAGGTAAAAAAGGTGATGCCATTTCTAAAATTTCTATGGCTAAATTATCTAAAGATTTATTTCCTGAAGATTTTAAAAGAGTGTAATTTATTAATTCACCTTTTGAATTTAATGTTGCCGAAAGCCTTAAAGAAATCAACTCATTTTGGGTAAAGTATTTTTTAAATGCGGAATTACCAATGCTTTCGATTTGCCGTTGCCAAGCGCTTACATATAAATTTGCAGCCTCATTAATTTCACTTTCTGTCAAAAGTTTTTTCGCAAGCTGCCCTTCTTTTAATTCTTCAGAACTCTTTCCAAGCTTTATTGTTTCAAATTTTGGAGCTTGATCGAATTCTTTGAACTCAGAGAAGTTTAAATTTACACTTACAATATTCTCTTGAATTATTTTTTGATTTGGGACAAAACTCAAACCAATTATAAAAAAAGAATGAAGACCAAAAGAGATGAAAAGGAAAACATAAATTTTTAATTTCATTTTTTGATGTCTTTTAATTGATTCACGAAAATTTTTGCTAAATTCTCTCCCGTTTGATCCATTAATTCTCTGAAGCAAGTTGGGCAAGTAATATTTATTTCAGTTAAAAATCCACCAACAACATCTAAGCCTGCAATATAAATACGTTCCCTAATCAAATCTTTTTTTAAAGAATCAACAATTTCTTTATCTCTACCATTCAAAGGCTCAGTAAAAGCTTCCCCACCAATGGCTAAATTTCCTCTGAAATCTCCTTCTGGCGGTTTTCTAAGAACAACAGAATTAGGCATTTCACCGTTGATGACTAAAATTCTTCTATCTCCAGAATAAACTTCATCAATAAATTTCTGCATCATGAACATCTCTTGATTATCGTCAAAGACATTTTTTAATATTTCTTGATAATTTTCAGTAGTAACTTTTTGCACGCCGTTACCACCCATTAGGCCCAGAGGCTTTATGACAGTTTTCTTATGAATCATTACAAACTCTTCCATTAACTTTCTATTTGCAGTAACCAATGTATCTGTAATCAATTTTGGATAATTTAAAATGGAGAGTTTTTCGTTGTAAGTTCTCAAACTTGACGAGCTATTAACAACCGCAAGGCCATTTTTTTCTGCTGATTCTAATACGTATGTATTGTTAATAAAGTTCATATCAAATGGAGGGTCTTGTCTCATAAGTACAATGTCTAAGGTGTCTAAAGAAATTTTTTCTTCTTCTTCTAATGAGTACCATTTATCTTGATTCATGCAGACTTCTACTTTTTGAATCAATGCCATAGGCGTCTGATTAGAAAAGAATAAATTCCTATAATCTATATAGAAGAGTTCATGTCCTTGCTCTTGTAACTCGATCATTAATAGCAAAGTTGAATCCTTTAAATAATTTATTTCTGAAATAGGATTCATGACTACTCCTACCTTAAACATTTAAGACACCTCTTTTAAAATTTTTAACATAGATAATACTACTATTGGCATAGATTCTGTTTTGATAATCAAATCACCACAATTTATTCCGATAAAGCCATTTTCTTTAAATAGTTCTTCTTCTAATTCAGTAAATCCACCCTCTGGGCCAATACCTATATCTATGGAGGTAGAGATTTTTATATCTTTCATACTCAGTTCTGCTTTAGGATCTAAATAAAATTTAGATTCAAAATCTGAAGTTTCAATCCAGTCTTTTAATTGCATTTGGGAAATTTTAGGAATCCAATTTAATCCGGACTGCTCGCAAGAGCTAGCTGAAATCAACTCCCATCGATGAAATTTTTCTTTTTTAAAATCTCTTAATTTTGTTCTATCGCATATAAAAGACGTTAGTGAATTGACTCCAAGTTGAGATGAATCTTTTACAATTTTATCGAAATTTTTTATATGCGAAACTCCAAGATTTACTTTAAAAGTGGGAGAGTTATCTTTTTCTATGATTCCACTCAATTTAATAGTAATAAAATTTTTTTTTATGTTTTGAATTTCTCCAGAAGTTACACATCCTCTTCCATTGAAGATTTCAACTTGATGCCCTTCTTTTAGCTTCATAACCTTTAAGTGATTTGATGACGCAAGGCTTAAGTCAATCAAAGAGTTAGACTTAATATTTTGTGGATAATATATCCTAGGTATCCTCATTCGGTTATTATTCCTAATCTTGATTAAAATTACACTATGACAGAAATAATATTGGTGAGACATGGGGAAGCATCAGCTTCTTGGCAGGAATCTACTGATCCTGGGTTAAGCGAATTAGGAGAACGCCAAGCCGAAGAATGCGCTAATTTGCTATTAAATATTAACGGAATAAATAAGTATGAACTTGTCTCAAGCCCCCTTAAAAGAGCTATCGAGACAGGATCAAAACTTGAAGAAAAACTCAAGGGAAATCTAAATATAAACTCCTCATTTGCTGAGATACCCTCGCCAGGGATTTCTTTAGAAGATAGACAAACGTGGCTAAGAGAAATTTTTAATAAAAAAATATCGGATTTAAAAAAACCTCAAGCAGAATGGAGAAAAAATATAATTGACAAAATTTGGCAAATTGAAAATCCTACGGTTATTTTTTCCCATTTCATGGTGATAAATACTATAGTAGGTTACGTGAAAAAGGATGAATCTATGGTTTGTTTTTATCCAGATAATTGCTCAATTACAAAATTAAATAAGTCCAATGACGAAATTCATTTAGCAAATTTAGGAAGTGAATTGTCTTCAAAAATAAACTAAAAGTACCATTGAACGAAGAAAAGAAAACTCTCAAATATCAAGTCGGTCTTTCAATGAGAAGATACTTCAAAAATCTTCATGGGAATAAACCTAAAGACGTATTTGAAATGGTTATGAAAGAAGTGGAAAAACCACTGTTAGAAGAAGTTATGATTCATTGCAATTGGAATCAATCAGAAGCTTGTAAAATGCTTGGAATAAATAGAGGCACACTAAGAACTAAATTAAAATTTCACAATCTCATTTAATTATGTCCAAGAACACTTCAGTAAAAATAAAACGAGCTTTATTAAGTGTTTCAGATAAATCAGGAATATCCGAACTAGCCAAATCTCTTGAAAATGGAGGCGTAGAAATAGTATCTACGGGAGGGACACTAAAACATTTGGCAGATGAAGGTATAAAAGTAAAAGAAGTTTCAGACTTTACAGGCTCTCCTGAAATGATGGAAGGAAGAGTAAAAACTCTTCATCCAAAAATACACGCGGGAATATTATCTAGAAGAGAAAAAGATTTAGATGAAGTTAAAGAAAACTTTATTGAAGAAATTGATTTAGTAGTGATTAACCTTTATCCCTTTGAGAAAACAGTTAAGAAAAAAGCTTCATTAGAAGAAACTATTGAGAATATAGATATTGGAGGTCCAACTATAATAAGATCTGCTGCAAAAAACTTTTTCTACGTAACAGTACTTTCATCACCTGAAAACTACTCTGATTTCATTGATGAGTTTAGTGAAAACAATGAGGTCAGTTACGAAACTAGATATGAATTGGCGCGTAAGGCTTTCAACAAAATTTCAGAATATGACCTGGCCATTTCCAAGTATTTTAATCCCATTAAGGAAGAAGACTTTCCAAATTTAATTTTTGATAAATATAAAAAAATCAGTGATCTAAGGTATGGAGAAAATCCTCATCAATTTGCTGCTTTTTATGAAGATTCAAAAACTGAATCAAGCGGAATATCTTCTTCAAATCAAACCCAAGGAAAAGAACTTTCCTATAACAATATTGCTGATACAGACGCAGCAATAGAATGTGTAAGTAATTTTTCCCTCCCAACTTGTGTAATAGTAAAACATGCTAATCCTTGCGGCGTTGCCTCTTCCAAGGAAAATTTAATCGCTTACAAAAAAGCCTTTGCCTGTGATCCCACATCAGCTTTTGGAGGAATAATAGCCTTCAATAATGAGTTAGACGAAACAACAGCCTTATTTATGAAAGAAAATCAGTTCATTGAGGTTGTAGCTGCTCCAAGTTTTTCACCTGAAGCTTTAAAAGCTTTTAGTGATAAGAAAAATATTCGTCTTCTCGAAATAAAAAATTTAAAAAAAAGTTCAAGCGGTATTAAATATCATTCAGTTAATTCAGGTCTGCTTTTGCAAAGCATAGACATAGGAGAAATTGATTTTAAAGATTTAAAAGTTGTTTCGAAAAGAAAAGCTAACGAAGCAGAAATTGAAAATTCAATATTCGCCTGGAAAGTTTGTAAATATGTAAAATCAAATGCCATCGTCTATGCAAAAGATAATCAAACTTTGGGTATCGGGGCTGGACAGATGAGTAGAATAGACAGCGCAGAAATCGCCGTGAGCAAGGCCAAGAAAGCGAGTTTTAACTTAGAAGGTTCCTGCATGGCGTCTGACGCATTTTTTCCTTTTAGAGACAGTATTGATGAAGCTGCTAAAAATAAAATTACTTGCGTAATCCAACCTGGAGGTTCAATGAGAGACGAAGAGGTTATTCAAGCTGCAGACGAAAATAATATGATAATGATTTTTACCGGAATGAGACACTTTAGACACTAGATGGATGTTCTGGTAATTGGTTCAGGAGGAAGAGAACATGCGATAGCATGGAAAATCTCACAAAGTAAATTAGCTAACATAATATTTGTCGCTCCCGGTAATGCGGGGACGGAGAGAGAGAAAAAAATAAAAAATATAGATATTGAAGCAAACGATATAGATTCTCTTTTGTTATTTGCTAAAGAAAAGAAAATTGATCTAACAATAGTTGGGCCAGAAAATCCATTAGTGTCAGGAATAGTTGATCGATTTGAGGAAGAAAGATTATTGTGTTTGGGACCTTGCTCAAAAGGAGCAAGATTAGAGGGATCAAAAAATTTTATGAAAGAAGTTCTTGTCTCAGCTAATATTCCAACTGCAAATTATGCAGAATTTGATAAAGCTGAAACTGCTCTAGATTACTTAGATCATCAGAAAATTCCAATTGTCATCAAAGCAGATGGGCTTGCCGCAGGAAAAGGTGTTGTTGTTGCTTTTAGTAAAAATGAAGCTAAAAAAGCAATTACATCTTTCATGTTAGATAAAAAATTAGGAAGTGCGGGTTCAAAAATAATTATCGAGGAATTCCTAACTGGAGACGAAGCAAGCTTTATAGTTTTAACTGATGGAGACAATATAATTCCGCTTGCTACCTCTCAAGATCATAAACAGAGGGATGATAACGACAAAGGTCCTAATACTGGTGGCATGGGAGCATATTCTCCAACCAAGTTAATTAACAAAAAAATGAATAAAGAAATTCTTGAATCAATTATCAAACCCACTTTAGAAGAACTGAAAAAAAGAGGGATAACCTACAAAGGATTTCTTTATGCAGGTTTAATGATAAATAAAAATAAAATAAAAGTTTTAGAGTACAACTGCAGATTTGGAGATCCTGAAACTCAACCAATTCTCTTGAGAATGAAAAGTGACTTTCTTGAAATGTGTTTCAAAGCATGTGAAAAAAAGCTTAATGACTTTGCAGTAGAATGGGAGAAAAAGGCTTCCGTAGGAGTTGTTCTCGCTTCAGGTGGGTACCCAGAATACTATAAAAAAGGCTATGAAATTAAAGGGATCCCTGAGGATACCGAAGATCTAAAAGTTTTCCATTGCGGTACAAAATCTAAAGACGGAAAAATTCTTACCAACGGTGGTAGAGTATTATGCATAACTTCTAAAAACGAGGAATTAGATAAAGCAATTGATTTAGCATACAAAGCAGTCGGAAAAATAAATTGGCAAGGGTCCTTTTATCGCTCTGATATTGGACAAAGAAAAATTAATTAAACACTTTTTGAGATTAACTCTTTTAAAGCTTTTCCTGGAGAAATTTGTTTCATAAATAACTCCCCAATTAAAAATCCATTAATTCCTGCATCTGAAAGGATTTTTAGATCTGATGCATTGTTAATCCCGCTTTCAGAAATTAAAGTAACTTTTTCAGGGATATTATCTTTTAGGTCTATAGAGTTCTGAATACTTACTTCAAATGTAGATAGATTTCTATTATTGATGCCAATAAGATTAGGCGAGATGGTTAAAGCGGTTTCGAGTTCATCTAGGTTATGTACCTCGACTAACACATCTAAATTAATGGAAGTGGCATAATCAAAAAAGTCTTTCAATTGAAATTTATCCAAAGCAGCGACAATAAGAAGGAGACAGTCTGCTCCAAACGCCTTGGTCTCGATAATCTGATATTCATCTACGATGAAATCTTTCCTCAAAAGTGGAATCTCTACTTCTTTCCTTATCAAATCAAGATAATCAATGTCACCCTTAAAAAAAGGCTTGTCAGTGAGGATGCTTAGACAAGATGCGCCGTTTTTTTCATAGTCTGTTGCAATTTCTATTGGATTAAATTCATCTCTTATGATGCCCTTACTTGGCGAAGCTTTTTTTATTTCAGCAATAATCGCACTTTGGTTTAAGGAAATTTTATTCTGAATTGATTTTATAAACTCTCTTTTTGTATATTGTTCTGACAACTCTTCAAGATTATGCAGAGATTTCTTCACTTTAGATTTCTGAATTGTGTTTTTAGTCTCTTCTATAATTTTTTCTAAAATATTCATTTGAAGCTATTTGAGATTTCTATTAATGCTTGAAGTTTTTCATTTGCTCTTCCTGAATGTATTATTTTTTCAGCAATCGAAAATCCATGATCGATTGAACTCGCAAGGCCTGAAGTATAAATAATTGCTGCAGCATTTAATTTGATTATTTCCTCTCCAGCTGGGAAAGATCCATTTAAAGTCTTCATAACTTTCTCATAACTATCTTTTGCAGAAGTGACTTTTAAAAGATTGATATCAAAATTTTCTATATCAAAATCTTCAGGTTCTATTTCAAACTCTATAATTTTATTTTTTTTTAATTCAGCTACATAAGTTTTTTTAGCAGCACTAATCTCATCCAAACCATCTTCTGAGTGGAAGACCAATGCTCTCTCAGCGCCAAGTTTTTTCAAAGTTTCGGTAATTGGGATTATCCATTTCTTATCAAAGACTCCTATATTTTGTTTTAACGCTCCTGCTGGATTTGTTAGTGGTCCAAGTAAATTGAATATTGTTTTTTTTCCTATTTTTGCTCTGGCTGGCATCACATATTTCATGCCCGGGTGATGATTTTGAGCAAACATAAAACCTATGCCAACAGATTCGAGACATTTGGAAACTTGTTCAGAATCAATTGAAATGTTAACTCCTGCTGCTTCCAAAATGTCAGCGCTTCCACTTACTCCTGTAGAAGTTCTATTACCATGTTTTGCTATCTTTACTCCTCCAGCAGCAGCAACAAAAGCAGAACAAGTTGAAATATTCATTATATTTTTCCCCAAACCTCCTGTTCCACAACAATCTACTAAGTCTTTAAGATTTGTACATACTTTAATTGAATGTTTACGCATACTTTTTACGGCACCTACAATTTCTTCAACAGATTCACCCTTTTCAGACAACGCTTGAAGAAAAGAAATTATTTTTCCCTCTGAAATTTTTCCTTCGAAGATTGCATTAATTATCTGGAACGTTTCATCTTCGCTAAGATCTGAGCCACTGACAACATTTAAAATTATTTTTTCTGCATTCATTTCAAATCCAAAAAATTTAATAATATTTTTTTTCCATTTTGAGTTTTTATCGATTCTGGATGAAATTGAACGCCAGCTACTTTTAAACTTTCGTGATGGATGCCCATTATAATTCCGTCTTCAGAAGTTGCGTTCACAAGGACTTCATTTGGCAAAGAACCTGGATCAATAATCAAAGAGTGATAACGAGTCACTGTAAAGTTATCGTCAATTCCTCTAAATAAATAATTCGCGTCATGCTTAATTCTAGAAAGTTTCCCGTGCATTGGAACGGGAGCCTTGATAATTTTTCCACCAAAAGCTTCGCCTATTGCCTGGTGTCCTAAACATACCCCAAGAATTGGAAATTTTCCTTTGAAAGTTTTTATTAGCTCTAGAGAAACTCCAGCTTGTTTTGGAGCACAAGGTCCGGGAGAAATAACCAAATATTCCGGGTTCAAATTCTGAACATCTTCTACTGAGATTTCATCATTTCTGTAAACTTTTACCTCTTGCCCAAGCTCGCCAAAATATTGAACTAGGTTGTAAGTAAAAGAATCATAATTATCAATCATCAAAAGCATTAATCCATCTCCTCCAGAGCATTAAAGATAGATTGAGCTTTGTTTAAAGATTCTTGATACTCTGCTTCAGGATCTGAATCATGCACGATTCCTCCTCCAGCTCTAACTTTCAATACATTTTTTTGAATAATCGCTGTTCGTATAGCTATCGCTGTATCCATATTTCCCGTCCATGACAGGTAACCTATTGCTCCACCGTAAACTCCCCTCCTATCAGGTTCAAGCTCTTCAATAATTTCCATTGCTCTTACTTTAGGAGCTCCAGAAAGAGTTCCTGCTGGTAAGGTTGCTTTTAGAACGTCAATTGCTGATTGTCCTTGTTTTAAATCGCCGATGACATTAGAAACCAAATGCATTACGTGAGAGTACTTTTCGATAACCATTTGATCTGTGGTTTCAACGCTACCAATATTTGCAATCCTTCCAACATCATTCCTTCCAAGATCTATCAGCATTAAATGTTCAGCAATTTCCTTTTCATCATTAAGTAATATTTTCGCCAATTCTTGGTCTTCTATTTCATCCTTCCCTCTTTTAACCGTTCCTGCAATTGGTCTTACAGTGACTTGGTTGTTTTGTAATCTAACTAAAATTTCTGGAGAAGCTCCTACAATATGAAGATCATCTATCTTGAGAAAATACATATAAGGAGAAGGGTTTAATTTTCTCAACGCTTTATAAAGAGACATTGGAGAACCTTTAAAATTCGTTGAGAATTCCTGACCATAGACAACTTGCATAACGTCACCTTCGAGAATGTAATCTTTAATTTTTTTTACGTTTTGTAAATAATCTTTTTTTGAAACTGACGAACTGAATTCTATTTTATTTTTTTTTGAGTCATCTTGATCTTCAAGTGGTGTATTAATTTGTTGGAGAATTTCGTCTATTCTTGAATTAGCTAACTTCTCATTTTTCTCTAAATCGTTAACAATAATAAACAAATTTTTTTCATAATTATCATAAACAATTAACTCGTCAGAAATCATCAAAGAAATTTCAGCATAATTTAATTGGGGTTTTATAGAGTTACTTAATTTTTTTTCAATGTGTCTGATTGTGTCATAACTGAAATATCCTACTAAACCGCCGGTAAAATCTGGCAAGCCTTCAATTCTTTCGACTTTTTGGGACTTCATAAAATCGTCAATTTCATCAAGCGGTGAATCAGATAATTTAATTTTTTTGTCCGTGGGCAAACCAATAATAGAATATTTTGCCCATTTCTCTCCGCCTTCAACGCTCTCAAAAAAATAAGAATTCTTATCATCCAAAAATCTCATGTAAATTTCTAGGGGTGTGATTTCTTCACTAGGAATTTTTTTAAAAAAAGTTTTACGTTTCATTCTTTATGAATTTTACTGATAATTCAGACCAAATTTTTTTGATAATTCTCCCCTATTTGCTTCGACCACAATTATGGCTTCATGACAAATTCTTTCTTTTGAGTAGGGAATTCCTTTTTCAAGTACTAACTTCATATCTTGATCTATAAATAAAATATCTATCGGAATACTTGTGTTTTTCATCCACATACATCTCAATTGTTCATCTTTCCACAAAAAATGAAGTTGGTGGTTCGGTTTCAATTCTTTCTTAAACATTAATCCTTTTTTTCTGTCGGAGTCACTCGTGAGAAACTTAACGCAGCTTTTAGAATTTTTGTCGTAAGAGTAGTCTTCAGCACAATCAATTTCAGCAAATCCAAAAGCTGAATAGATGCTAAGAAAAATTATCCCTAAGTGTTTTAACCGCATGAGAATAATTTTTGTGATTGAAGATAGCCGATCCTGCAACAAAAGTATCTGCACCTGCTAAAGAAATTTGAGAGACATTATCTGAATTTACTCCACCATCAACTTCTAAGCGTATTATATTGTTACTCTCATCAATCAAGTTTCTCAGGTCTCTTATTTTTTCTATAACCTCTGGTATAAATTTTTGACCACCAAATCCAGGAAAGACACTCATCAACAAAACCATGTAAAGATCCTTTAAAAATGGTTTTAAAACATTCAAGGATATATCTGGATTCAAAACCAACCCAGGTTTGCAGCCAAGATTTTCAATTAATTCGAGAGACTTCTCAGGATCCATAGACGCCTCAGGATGAAAAGTGATAGAAGTAGCGCCGCTGTCTGCAAACATTTTAATTAGATCATCTACTGGCTCTACCATTAAGTGGACATCAATGGGACAGTTAATATCATTTTTTCTCAAAGATTCGCAAACCATTGGGCCAACAGTCAGGTTTGGGACAAAATGATTATCCATAACATCAAAGTGAATCCAGTCTGCTCCAGCACTAAGCACATCTTTTACTTCTTCGCCTAATCTTGCAAAATCAGCGGATAAAATTGAAGGTGCTATTACGTTTGATTGTTTAGACATTTTCAAATTTTACTATTCAGCGATTAAGACGTCTAACTCTTCGATATCGCTTTTTTCGTTAATGTTTTTTACAACGCCTTGAAAAACCTCCCCTGACAAGAGTTTTCTTTTTGCATAGGGTAATAATAAGTCCTTCCAAAGTTCTTTATTGCTAGCAGTTTCTTGAGGAATTATTTCAGGGTTTATAAGAGCTATTCCTGAATAAGTGTATTCTTTTTTACTCAATTCAATACTAATTTTGGAATCCAACAAATCAAAATCTCCTCGAGGATTTAATTTTTCTCTTACTAAAACAAGATGAGCTTTATCCTCGGTTCTATAAGAAATTAATCTTTGAAGAGGATAATTAGTCCATAAATCTCCACTCATAAGAAGAAAAGGTGAATTATTTAAATATTTTTTTGCATGAATTAATGCTCCGCCCGTACCTAATAATTCACTTTCTTCTGAATAAACTATTTTCATATCAAAAGATTCTCCATTTCCAAAATATTTAATTATTTCTTCTCCTAAATAGTGTAGGTTAATTACAACTTCATTGATTCCAGCACTTCTAAGTTTTATTAAATTCCATTCCAATAAAGGCTTACCTTTTATTAAAATAAGTGGTTTTGGACAATCATTTGTTAAAGGTTTAAGTCTTTCTCCTTTACCTGCTGCTAAGATAAATGCTTTCATATTAGGACTGATTCCATTTTATTTTGAAGTGGATTTTTTAAGTCAGTCATTCCATTAGATAGGTTTCTTAATTCATCATATTTTGCAGACGTATTGATCAAGAAGCCTAATAATGTTGGAAAGTCTTTCAACCTTTCTTTTCTATCAAGTTCTACAAAAACTTGAGAGAGTTTGCCCAAAATTCTCACTTGTCTTTGAATACTTGCGAAATCAATATATTTGACTAAAGTTTCATATTTAAGTTCTATCCCAAGGTTTTCTTTGATTTTGATCAAGTAAATTTTGTACCATTTCAAAAGCCTTTCTTGTGGCCACTCATAATAAAGATCTTTGAATAATGAAGCTAAATCTAAACCTATTGGACCATTCAAAGCATCTTGAAAATCTAAAACTCCTGCTTTTCCAGATGAGGTTAGAATCAAATTTCTACATTCAAAATCATAATGACATATCACTTGGGGCTGATTAAGTAATTCACCGCACACAAATTCATATTTATCCTTTATTAAAGAGAGAATACTGTTATCAGAAAGTTCTAAAAAATTTTTATAAAAAAATTCTTCAAATAGAATCCAATTTTCACTAAATAATTTTTGATCTAACCTATTAAAACTATTGATATCTTTCTTGATTGATTGAATATTTACCAATTCATTTATTGCCTTCTCGTAAAAATAATCTGGATCTTCTTGCAAGTTGTATTGATAGATTTTATCTCCGAAATCTTCAACTAATATTAACCCGAGCTCTAAATCGTAAGAATAGACATTCGGGACATTAACACTATATTTTTTGAATATTGCCGCCTTATCTACAAAAGAACTCACAGACTCATCAATCCCATGAGGAACAATCATCAAAATAAGAGAGTTGTGGTCGTGAGAAGTAATTCTAAAGAAACTTCTCTGACTGGATTCTATTCTTAATTTTTCTTGTTTAGCAGTCCTTCCGAAGTTTAAGTACTTTAAAGAGTTTTCAAGCCAACTATCTTGTTCAGAATTTATTTCAAGATTCAAAAAATGATCCTAACTATTCTTAGCTTCTTCAGGCGCGGGAATATCTTCTGGAACAAAAAAATCAGGGGCAAGTTCTGCAAAAGGAACGGAAGCGTATTTAGAAAAATCTTTAACGCCATTTTCTGCCAAAAGATTATCATCGATGCAGAAATTTCCAGAAAATTCTTTAGAATTTTTTGTCAAAATTACATGCGCGGCATCAGCCATTATCTCGGGAGTTCTAGAAATTTTAGACATTTCATCTCCTCCCAACACGTTTTGAACCGCAGCTGTAGCAATAGCTGTTCTAGGCCATAAGGCATTTACTGCCACGCCCTGTTCTTTAAATTCTTCTGCCATTCCTAAAACACACAGACTCATACCGTATTTTGCAATCGTGTATGCGACATGATTTGAAAACCAATGGGGTTTCATGTCTAAAGGCGGGGAAAGGTTAAGAATGTGAGGATTTTCTGACTTTAATAAATGAGGTAAACATTTTTTGGATGTTAAGAAAGTTCCTCTAGCATTTATTTGATTCATTAAATCATATCTTTTCATATCAGTTTGCAAAGTTCCTGTAAGCTGAATTGCGCTTGCATTATTAATACAAATATCAATACCTCCAAATTGTTCAGCTCCTGATGAAACCGCATTATCAACCTGTTCCTCTGATCTTATGTCACATATAACAGGAAAAGCTTTTCCGCCAGCTTGCTCTATTTCTTCTGCAGCGGTGTAAATTGTTCCGGGTAGTTTAGGGTGAGGATCAGCAGTTTTAGCTGCCAAAATTATATTAGCTCCGTCTTGCGCTGCACGTTTAGCTATAGCCAGGCCAATTCCTCTGCTGGCACCAGAAACAAATAAGGTTTTATTATTTAAGTTCGTCATTTAATCTCCTATTAAAAATTGTATTTTAACCCCCAATAGCTTCTAATATCATTACAAACGTAATTTAATTATGTTTTCATTTTCCAATAACTACTTAAGCAAACATAAAATTTTATTTCTAGTTCTTTTCTATATAACTGGAAATAATTTACTTTCTCAAAATATCGATTATTCGGCTGGAAAAATTTCGTCAGACGCAAATAAAAGACTTATTCTTGAACAATCTGTGAAATTGAATATAGAAAATATCGCTATTTCAACAGAAAAATTAATTATTGATCAAGAAAAAGAAATTGGATTTGCAAAAGAGATCTCATTCAAGATTGAAGAAAATAATTTTTGGGGAGAGGCAGAAGAATTAAATTTTTCAAAAGAAAATGTTTCTTTTCAAGATACAAAATTTTCCTTATGCCCTTGTTATGAAAAGATTTGGTGGATAGAGGCATCCGAAATAAAATTTTCAGAAGATAAGGAATCGATAGAATTCAAAGATGCCAAACTTATAGTAAATGATTACGTACTTGGTGCATGGCCAAGAGGCAGCTTTCCATCAAGCTCGAAGAAAAGAAGTGGATTTCTTCTACCAGAAATAAATATCTCAAATAAATCTGGGGTAGATCTTTCTGTGCCCTACTACATAGCAATAAAAGAAAATTTGGATACAACCTTTGAGCCCAGATACATAACCAAAAGAGGATTTGGTCTTTCAAACGAATTCAGATACTTAACGAATAAACTAAATGGAGTTTTAAATAGTTCAATTTTATTCAACGATAATGAATACCAATACAACTATACTGAAAATTCTTTTAGATGGGCGGTTGGTTTAAAGCATACACAAGTGCTTAATAAAAATTTGTTTTTGCAGATTAATTATGGAAATGTAAGTGACGCTTTTTTTATAAATGATTTTGGGTCTGACTTCAGCGGCGTCTCTAAAACTTTATATACGCCACAAAAATTAGTAGTCTCATCTTTTACCGAAAACACTGAGACTAAATTACTTCTAAATTCCTTTAAAATAATTGATCCTATCGGAGTAAATCAATATCAGGAACTTCCAAAAATTGAATTTTCTTATTTTGATTCACTTGAATCATTTAATATTGGGCTAGAAACTAGTTTCTCAATTTATAGGAAGGGAGGAGCCTTTAAGGAAAATTCGAAAGAAAGAATAAAAGTGCTTAATTTGACTCCGAGTTTTAATTTTAGTCACCAAGGAAGAATTCTATTTACTGAAATCTCTGGAAGAATATTTAATAGTGCATTTGATTTTGAAGGATTAACATTTAATAGAACACAACCTCAGCTAAATTTTCAAGTATCTACAAATCTTTTCAGAAAAAACCTTATAAATACTGGATATCTTAAACCATACCTGATCATAATGTATGCTCCCGAAAAAAATCAGAAAAATCTACCTTTAATAGATTCTGGAATTTTTTTAGACAACATAAATCTAAACAATTCGCCTCTTTTTAGTAAAAATTTACTACCTAAACAAAAAGACATAGTTTTTGGTTTCAAAAATTCTATTTTCTCAAACAGTAAAAGATTATTTGATCTTGAAGTTTCAAAAAAAATTAGCTCTGTTGATGGCTTAAGATATTCCAATGCAGTTTTTGATTTGCCTGAGCCAATTGAAATAAATTTAAAAAATTATTCTTTGAAAAATTCTATTCTAGGATTCAACCTTAAGATAGATGAAAAAAGTAAATTCAATACTGCGAATCTTAAGTTCTCTCAAAAATATAAGTCGTCCTCTCTAAAATTAGATTATTTTTGGGCTAAAAATATAGCCTCTTATCTTTTAAATAATTCTTTTGAAAAAAAAATAAATCAATTAGATGCAGAATATAAATTTGAGTTTTCTAAGAAGTATTTGATGAGTACAAAGTTCATTTATGATATTGAAAATTCGAATCTAACAAATACTATTTTAGGTATGGAATATGAAAATCCAGGACTGAAATTAGGATTTGCATTAATTCACTCTAAAGAATTAAATTGGATAAAAGTTATTAATCAAAGTGTCTTTGAAAATTATAATCAAGAAAGTTTTAGAATTTATTTTGAATTAAAAGGTCTAGGATCTTTGGGGAGACCTGTAGAAAACTATCTTAAAAGAAGGACTTTGAACTAAAATAACCCCATGAAAATTTTAAAAATATTTCTTTTTTTATTTGCTTCCGACATGCTTTATTCTGAACGGGTTAATCTAGACAAAATAATTGCCATCGCTGGAGATGGAATTATTATGGAATCACAACTGTATGAGGCTAAGGAAAATTATCTTGAGAACTATAAAGTTGCAAATCCTACTCAACCTCTTCCCCCTGAAGATTTTATTGAAGAGAGAATTTTAGAAAACTTGATTATTGAAGAACTACAAATCCAAAGAGCTTTTAAAGCCGGTGTGAGAATCAGTGATCAAGAGTTGAATGAATCGATGTCGAGACTAGCAGCTAATAATAATTTAAGTCTTTTAGACTTTAAGAAAGAAATAGAATCTCAAGGTCAATCTTATGAAAAACTAAGGAAAGAGATAAAAAAAGAAATGATCATTTCAAGGGTTCAAAGAGGAATGGTTGGTCCAAAAATATTTATATCTGATCAAGAATTAGATAACTTTATAAATTCAACTGACGGACAAAATTTATTAGTAGTTGAGTATAAATTGAATCAAATACTCGTAAAAGAGGAAGAAAAAGCAAATGAAATAATTTCTTCTTTAAATCAGGGAAAAGATTTTAAAAAATTAAAGTTAGAAAATGATCAATCTAAAGAAGCTGAGAATGAAATTATTTGGAACAGAATTTCAAACATACCAACTTTATTTGCTGATACAGTAACTTCGATGCAACTTGGAGAGTTTAAAGGACCAATTAAAAGTGGAGCCGGATTTCATATCTTATTTTTAGAGGATAAAAGAGGCGATACAGTAAAAATTGAGGATCAAGTTCTTTCTAGGCATATTCTTATTCAAACGTCTGAAGTAAGAAGCCAAAGTCAAGCTAAAAAACTTATTTACGAAATTAAGGAAAAATTAATAAATGGAGAATCTTTTGAAATCCTAGCGAGACTTTACTCTGACGATCCTGGGTCAAAGTTAGATGGTGGGATTCTAGATTGGTCTTCGACAGATAAATATGCCACTGCTTTTAAGAATGCTTTAGATAATTCTGAAATTAATGAAGTAACTGAGCCTTTTGAAAGTTCTTTTGGATGGCATATAGCCGAAGTCTTGGATAGAAGAAGCGAAGATGTTTCAATTGAAATCCAAAAAAATAAAGCATATAGAATTCTTTTTGAAAGAAAATTTCAAGAACAATTGGAAACTTCTCTTCAAGAAATGCGCTCTCAATCATTCGTAGAAATTAAAAAAAGAACATGAAACCGATCGCAATTAGTCCTGGCGATCCAGCTGGGATTGGTCCAGAGGTTTGTCTTAAGGCTTTAAGTAAAAATAAAAAAAATTTAAATAATTTTATTCTTATTGGTGATATTGAACATTTCAGATCACTTAATAATAGCCTGAAATTAGATCTTAATTTTGATGTAGAGAAAAAAACTGCAAATACAGTTAAGGTATTTCAAATTCCTTTATCTGAAAGAGTAAAACTTGGTATGCCAAGCTTAAAAAATGCTAAGTATACATTAGACGTTTTATTAGAAGCTTCTCTGGGAGCTCTTGAAAAAAGATATTCAGCCATGATTACAGGCCCAATCAATAAAAGCATAATTAACGAATACGGTTTTGAATTTTCAGGTCATACCGAGTTTCTTGCCGATATTTCTAACACTAAAAACGTCGTTATGCTCTTAGCGAATAAAGCTCTTAAAGTTGCATTAGCGACTACTCACTTACCACTTAAGGATGTTGCGGCAAAAATTACATCCCAAAGATTAGAAAAATATTTAAAAATTTTAAACAATGAACTTAAGTCTAAATGGAAAATTAAAAATCCAAAAATTTGTGTTTTGGGACTAAATCCACATGCTGGAGAAAACGGCTTTCTTGGAACAGAAGAAACGGAAATAATTAGTCCGCTAATAGAAAAACTTATAAAAGAAGGATTGAACTTATCTGGACCAAAATCTGCTGATACCGCATTTGTCCCTAATAACTTAAAAAAATTCGATGCTTATCTCGCTATGTTTCATGACCAAGGACTTCCAGTTTTAAAAACTTTAGGGTTCGGCAATTCCATTAATATAACTCTGGGTTTACCTTTTACAAGAATCTCCGTTGATCATGGTACTGCTTACGAAATAGCTGATAAGTTTTGTGCAAACGAAGCCAGCGCAATGGAAAGTTTAAAAACTGCCTTAGATATTACTCGGTCAACGTGATGAAAGAGATCTCTCCAAAAAAAAGATTTGGCCAAAATTTTATTAACGACGAAGTATTGCTCAGTGATTTAGTTGACTTAATAAAAGTAAAAAAAAACGATGATTTTTTAGAAATTGGGCCAGGATCAGGAAATTTAACTTCTTTAATTGTATCAAGTGCAAATTCCTGTTCCTCAGTAGAAATTGATAGAGATTTGATTTCTCTTTTAAAGAAAAGATTTAAAAAAAATGATAATTTCAAAATTATTAATGAAAATATTTTGAATTTTGATTTGAAAAAATATGTTTCAGATTTTAATCAGATTCGTCTTGTAGGAAATCTACCTTACAATTTGTCTAGCCCCATAATTAACTGGTGCACTAAAAATAATGATCTCATCAAAGATATGCACTTTATGTTTCAAAAGGAGTTTGCCTATAGATGTGCCGGCAATGAAAAATCTAAATCCTACGGAAAATTAAGTGTTATTTGTAATTATTTATTCGAAGTTGAAATCCTTAAAGAAGTAGATCGAAGTTTTTTTGTTCCTGCGCCTAAAGTTGATAGTTGTTTTGTAAAATTTATACCTCGAAAAAAAAATGTAAATTTTGAAGAATTAAATTTTTTAAAAAAAATTTTGAACTTACTATTTAACTCTAAAAGGAAAAAAATCTCTAAACCTTTGCTTAAAATATTTGAAGCAAAAGATTTAGAAAAACTTAATATAAATCTAGATTTGAGACCAGACCAACTAAGCTCAAAAAAATTTTTAGAACTTACTAAATTGATGGAAAAATATGGCTAATTACGCAGTTGGCGACATTCAAGGATGTTACAAAGAATTCGATAAAGGTTTAAAAAAAATAAACTTTAATGAAAAGAAAGATCGTCTTTGGATTTCTGGTGATTTAATCAACAGGGGTCCTGATTCGTTAAAAACTCTAGAAAGAATTTACAACATTCGCTCAAGTGTAAATATAGTCTTGGGAAACCATGACCTACATTTCCTTGCTAGACATTATGCAGATAGAAAAGCAGCAAAAAATGATACATTAGAAGAGTTACTATCAAGCTCAAAATGTGAAAAGTACGCTAAGTTTTTATTAAAACAACCATTTGTTTTTTCAAAAAAAATTAAACTCAAAAATGGTGTTAAGAAAAAATATATTATGGTTCATGCTGGATTACCTCATTATTTAACTTTTAAAGAATGCATGAATCTCAATAAACTTTCACAGGAATTTTTAAATAGAAATCCAAAAAAAAATTTAAAAAAGATTTTCTTTCATCATCGAAAAAATAACTTCAAAATCATTTCTATGAAAGACAAACTTACTTTTTTTATTAACGCAGTAACAAGAATAAGAATTTGCGACAAAGAAGGGAAAATTATGTTTGCTTTCAAAAAAGGTTTAAAGGATCTTCCTTATAACTTTGTTCCTTGGTTTAAATTAAAAATAAGCGCCTTAACACGGGAAGATCGACTGATATTTGGCCACTGGGCTGCATTGAACGGCAAAACAAATAAACAAAATATAATAGGCCTGGATACTGGATGTGTTTGGGGGAATAAACTTACTTTTGTGAGGCTAGAGGATAGCAAGAAATATTTTATTAAAAAGATTAAATGAAAATTTATTTGGTTGGAGGAGCTATAAGAGACGAACTCTTAGGCATTAAATCCTTAGAAAAAGATTGGGTCGTAATTGGATCGAGTGCCGAAGAAATGTTGGAGAAGGGTTTCATTTCAGTTGGTAAAAGTTTTCCAGTATTTTTGCATCCGAAGACAAAAGAAGAATACGCGCTTGCAAGAAAAGAGATAAAAGTTGAACTTGGCCATAAAGGCTTTAAATTTGATGTGAATAAGGACATTAGCTTAAAGGAAGATTTATTAAGAAGAGATTTAACTATTAATGCTATTGCAAAGTCTAATAAAGGCGAATTGATAGATCCCTATGGCGGTATTCAAGATATTGAAAATAGAGTTTTAAAACATATTTCTAGGGCTTTTTCCGAAGACCCATTAAGAGTGTTTAGAGTGGCAAGATTTTATTGTTATTTGAGTAAGTTCAATTTTGAAATTCACGAAGATACTCTGATCTTAATGAAAGAGCTCTGTAACTCAAAAGATTTAGATAATTTATCGTTCGAAAGAATTTGGATGGAAACTGAGAAATGCTTATCTTTAGAAAATTCCTATCTTTACTTTCAAGCTCTTCATGATGTGGGAGCTTCCAATGTTTTTAGTTGCGATACTATTCAATTCAAAGAAAATTTAGTCGAACTTAAAAAAACTGAAAGTTCTAATTTAGACGCTCAAGATAAATGGGCAATTTTGGTGATGAATTTGGAACTTACAACTAAAGTAAAAATTCCTAACTCCTTCAAAAAATCGGCATTAAACTTTTCAAATGTTATTGAAACACTTAGAAATGAAAATTCTCCTGAAATATTATTGGAAGCAATTATGAAAATCGACGGATTTAGAAATAAAAAAAGTGCTCTGAAGACTTTTAATTTATACTCATTGCTGATTGATGAAAGTGATGCTTTTAAAAAGTTAAACTTAAACAGTCTTCTGGGAGAATTATCGAAAGTAAAGCCAAACAAAAATTTCGAGAAAGATTCAAATTTAATAAAAAAAGAAATTTACGAAAAAAGGCTATCAATAATTAAGGAACATTTTAATGACTAAAGTAGTTTTAGTAACTGGAGGAGCAAAAAGAATTGGTAAATCAATTTGTAAAAAATTCCATGAGAATGAATTTTCTATAGTCTGTCATTACAACTCTTCAGAAGATGAAGCTATCAAACTTAAAGAGAGTTTAAATTCAATAAGAAAAGATTCGGTTGAAGTTGTGCAATTTGATCTTAACGATATAAATAAGTACAGATCGTTTTGTGAGAGTGTTATAGAAAAATTCGGAAGAATAGATGTATTGATAAATAATGCTTCTTCTTTTTACTCAACGCCAATTCTAGAAAGTAGTCAGGATGCTTGGGATGATCTGATAAATTCAAATGTTAAAGGTCCTCATGAAATAATCAAGAATCTTAAGAAAAATCTCAAAGAAAATTTAGGAGTGATCATTAATTTATCTGACGCAATGATTATCAGAGGCATGAAAGATTATTCAATTTATTCAATTGCTAAAGGTGGATTAGAAACATTGACCAAGTCTCTTGCAAAAGAATTAGCTCCGGAAATAAGAGTGAATGCTGTTGCGCCAGGAGCAATCTTATTGCCTACCGATGGTTCTTCAAATGAAGAAAAACTAATTTCTACTATACCTCTTGGAAGAATAGGAAATGAAGAAGATATTTCTTCTGCGGTATTTCATCTTTATAAAAATGAGTACATTACTGGTCAAATTCTAAGAGTTGATGGAGGAAGATCTCTTAATTAAGATTGTCTAAGCATGATAAAAAAGGTGGAGGGAGAAATGAACGGCACCAAAGAAATGTCTGACAAACATTTCATTGATGCAAAAATTTTAAATGATTATCTTAAAAATAACATTGACGATTATGAAGGGCCTCTGAACATAGAGGAATTCATTGGTGGGCAATCCAACCCGACTTATTTATTAAAAACCCCATCAGCATCATATGTTTTAAGAAGAAAGCCTCCTGGGAACCTTTTAAAATCAGCCCATGCGGTAGACAGAGAATACAGAGTTATATCTGCGTTAAATAAAACTAATGTTCCAGTTCCTAAAGCGTACCTACACTGCGAGGACGAATCTTTATTAGGAACAGAATTTTTCGTAATGGAATTTATAAACGGAAGCGTAATTTGGGACCCCGATATTCCTCACGGAACAAATTCCGATAGAACACAAATTTATGAATCTATGAATAAAACCATTAAAAAACTTCATAAAGTTGATCCTATAAAAATTGGGTTAGAAGATTTTGGCAAACCGGGGAATTATGTTGGAAGACAAGTGGCGAGATG
The DNA here is from genome assembly GCA_003282105.1 of SAR86 cluster bacterium AG-339-G14. Taxonomy (GTDB): domain Bacteria; phylum Pseudomonadota; class Gammaproteobacteria; order Magnimaribacterales; family AG-339-G14; genus AG-339-G14. The sequence goes on along the minus strand of QCAB01000005.1, from coordinate 16,256 downwards.
GTCCAAACAATATGAATTATCTGAAACTGAAAAAATTCAAGCAATGGATAACCTTATTGAATGGCTACCAGAAAATCTTCCATCAGAAAAACCTACCCGTTTAGTTCATGGCGATTTTAGTTTAACTAACGTTATAGTGGACAATGATTCAAACGAAATAGCTTCTATTTTAGACTGGGAGCTTTCGACTTTGGGCGATCCGATTGCTGATTTTAGTTATCATTGTTTGAGATATCTAGACAATCCCGTTCTATCAAATGAACAGGAATGCTTAAGACTTGGAATTCCAACTTACAAAGATTACGTAAATATGTATTTCGAAGGATCAGAATTTGATATCAAACCAGACGAATGGAATCTTTACATGGCGTTTAATATGTTCAAAATCGCTGCTATTTTACAAGGTATTACTGGAAGAGTTAGAGATGGTACAGCCGCAGGAAAAGATGCCGATAAACTTTTTCCTCAAACAGTTGAACTAGCAACCAATGCTTGGAAACTAATAAAAAACAATTAATTCATGGAAAGCAGTTTTAAACCAAAGTTAGACAGCAACTACTCTTACTATGTTTTATCCGTGTTGCTTGTGGTCTACATTTTTAATTTTTTAGATCGTCAAATAATAGCCATTCTTGCTAACGATATAAGAGAAGATTTAGGTATTTCTCTAAGCGATCTTGGATTTTTGTATGGGACTGCTTTTGCAATATTTTATTCGATTGTCGGAATTCCTTTAGCTAAATTAGCGGATACTTGGCACCGGAATTATCTAATTTCTGGTGGAGTTGCAATATGGAGTTTAATGACCGCTGCCTCAGGCTTAATGCGAAGTTTCGTTGGCTTGGCCATTTGTAGAATTGGAGTTGGAATTGGAGAATCTAGTGCAAGTCCAGCAGCCTACTCTTTACTTTCAGATTATTTCTCAACCAACGTGAAAACAACTGTTTATTCAATTTACTCTAGCGGGATATATATTGGTGGAGGCATAGGAATATTTTTAGGTGGTTGGATTGCTGACTCTTGGAATAATATTTATCCAATAGCTGAGCAAGCACCTTTTCAATTAGCGGGATGGCAGATTGCTTTTATAAGCGTCGGATTACCTGGACTATTAATTGCATTGTTGGTTTTAACAATAAAAGAGCCAATCCGTGGTCACTCAGAAGGAATAAAAATTGAAAAAGAAGAAAGGCCATTTTTTGAAGCTGGGAAAGTTTTATCGGGCATCCTGCCTATCTCTTCTTTAGTTTCTCTGGTTTACAAAAAGGAAAAATCTCCAGAAATTTATTATCAAATTTTCATGACATTCGGAGTTATTTCTCTTTTCACAATAATGAGCTATCTAACAGGAGACTTATTGCAATGGGGTGCGTTTGGACTTGGCCTGTTTACCCTTCTTAGTTGGATTCAGACTGTGAAACTTAATGATCCGATTGCGTTTTCTTTGGGTTTTAAGTCCAAAACAATAATTTTTAGCATGATTGGCTTTCCATTAATAAGTTTTATGGGTTACGCTGTAAGTGCGTTTTTGCCAGCTTATTTCATTGAAACATTTGAAGTTACAAAAACTATAGCAGGAAGAAATCTTGGATTACAAAGTGCTATCTTTGGGTTTTTTGGTTTATTGACTGGAGGGCTTTTTTCAGATTATTTAAGAAAAAAATACTTAAATGGAAGAATTTATGTAGGTATTTTTGCTGTAGTGACCTCTCCAATCTCAATTATTTTAGCACTCCAATCCAAGGACTTATTTACTTTTTACGTTTTTCATATCATTTGGTCTTATGTTTCAACGCTTTGGGTGGGACTATGTGTCGCCACGGTAACTGATATGGTTTTGCCAAGAATGCGAGCTATGATTTCAGCTTTTTGGATTCTTATGGCTTCTGTTGTTGGATTATCTCTTGGGCCTTATTCGATTGGCAAACTTGCTGACTATTTTATTTCATTGGACTATTCTTCGGCCAACTCAATCAGCTATTCCATACAAATATGGTGTTCAGTATTCATAATAAGTCTAATCGCGTTGATTCTCGCAGCCAAATATCTTCCCGAAGAAGAGAATTCAAAAGTAGAAAGGGCTAGATTACTAGGCGAACAAATTTAATTTATTTTTTCTACTTCGCTTAAAAAAGAATTTTTTTCTTTTAACAATGTTTCTATGCTTTTTTGGTTAACTGGGTGAATGAATTCAGGATAAATTTCCGCAAATGGAACCAGTACGAATGAATATTTTAGAATGTCGTTGTGAGGAAGAGTTATCTTCCCTTCTGAGATTTCATCGTTGAAAGTCAAAAGGTCTAAGTCAATTAATCTATCTGAAAATTTATCAACATTTTTTACTCGACCCATTTCTTTTTCTATTTTTTTTAACTTGCAATATGTCTCTTTTAACTCAACTTTAACCTCGCAAAGAATTACTTGATTTAAAAAATCATTTCCTTCAAAACCCACTGACTTACTTTTATATATTTTTGAAGTTTTTTCTAAAGTAGCAAACTTCGCAATCTCTTTTGTAGCTTTTTCTAAGTTTAATTGTGGTTCAATATTGCTTCCAAGACTAATAGTGATCAAGGACATTAATTTGATCTCGAAATTTTTACACCAACGTTCCTCGAACCTCTCAGAGCTCCTGGCTTGCTTACTTTTATAGTCACTTTTTTTATCTCTTTATTTTTTAAAACAAGCTTAGCAACTTCTTCCGCCATTTTTTCTACTAAAAAAAAAGAAGAGTTTTCAACGAGATTTATGACGCTTTTACCAATAGATTTATAGTTTAAAGCATCATCAATGCTATCTGTTTTTCCAGCCTTGCTTATGTCAAAATCCATTTCTAAGTTGATATTTACTATTTGTTTAACTTCTCGTTCCCATCCGAAAATCCCAATAATCGTTTCAATTTCTAAATCTTCTATAAAAACTTTATCCATATCAAATCTCTTCTAAACTCCATCTAGGATTTACTGAAATATTATTTTCTTTATCACAAGAACTAAGCTTTTCAAATCCTGAGAAAGCTATCATTGCTCCGTTATCTGTGCAATGAGAAAAATCAGGATAAATCACAGTATATTTTTTTCCTAATTCTTCATTAAATCTTTTTCTTAGCTGTTTATTAGCAGCAACTCCGCCAGAAAGCACAACTTGGTTTAGATTAAAATCAATTAACGCTTTTTTTGTCTTGTACAGTAAACAATCTATGGCGGCTTCTTGAAATTCTAAACTAACGTCCGAAATAGTTTGTTTTGTAAATTCATTTTTTTTCTTTAATAAATTTACTTTATATAAAACAGCAGTTTTCAAACCGCTAAAGCTGAAATTATAATCTTCAGATTTCAGCATAGGACGCGGAAAGCTTTCTTTCATTTTTTCTCCTTTAGCAGCATTTTTTTCAATTTCGGGTCCGCCCGGGTATCGTAACCCTAGCAATTTGGCAGTTTTATCAAAAGCTTCTCCAACAGCGTCATCAATTGTTTGCCCAAGAATTTTATAAACTCCGGAGCTCTCAACTTTCGCTAAAATAGTGTGGCCTCCAGATACCAAAAGAGTCAAAAAAGGGTATTTTAATTGTGGGGCATCATATTTTGCCATTAGAAGATGAGCTTCCATATGATGCACAGGAATAACAGGAACATCTAAAGCAAAGCCTAAAGATTTTGCAAATGCTGACCCAACCATTAATGGCCCTCTTAATCCAGGCCCCTTTGTATAAGCAATTGCGTCAATATTTTTTAGACTCATATTAGAATCATCTAGGCCTTTTTTTAAGAGTGGTAAAAGTTTATTTGTATGGTCTCTAGCTGCTAACTCTGGAACTACGCCTCCATAAAGAGAATGTTTATCAGCTTGACTGAATAAAGATTCAAAAATAATCTTATTTTCTTCTCCATCATATAAAGCAATACCTGTTTCGTCACATGAAGTTTCAATTCCTAAGATAAGCATTTTTAAATAATATCAGATGGAAATCTGCATCCAAAAGTTTTGCATTATCTTCTATTGATATATAGAATTGCCAACTTACAAAGTATGCCAATAATTAAATTAAAAGATACCGAATCCTTCGATGCAGGATTAAGACGTTTTAAAAGATCTTGCGACAAAGCTGGAGTTATAGCTGAAGTAAGAAAAAGAGAGTTTTACGAAAAACCTACCTCTGTTAGAAAGCGCAAAGCTGCTGCTGCCGTCAAAAGAGCTTCGAAAAGAAGAAAACTCGGTACCATGCCTCCTTTACGAGCTAGATTTTAGTAATTTCTGAATGTCACAAGAACTCATATCTTCTATCCAAGAAGAAGTAAAAATTTCTTTAAAATCTGGGGATAAATTTAAAGCTTCTACCTTGAGACTTATTGTCTCCGAATTAAAATTAGAAGAAAAGAATAAGTCTTCCGAGTTAACTAGTGAAGAGTCAGTAACGATCATGGCTAAAATGATCAAGCAGAGAAAAGACTCCATAACTCAATTTGAATTAGCAAATCGGTTGGAGTTAGCTCAAAAAGAAAAAAACGAAATTGGAATTATTCAAACCTTTCTTCCAGAGCAAATACCTGATGCAGATTTATCCAGTCTAATTGAAAAAATAATTAAGGAAACAGGCGCAGAATCAATAAAAGATATGGGCAAAGTGATGGGAGCTCTCAAACCAAAAATTGTTGGAAAAGCAGATCCCGGGTTTGCCAGTTCTATAGTCAAAAAATTATTATCTTAATTTTTTAACAGTTTCTACGATGGCAACCGTTTGTTGATCAGCTTCAATGTTCAATAGATCACCTTTTTTTAAAAATTTTAAATTAGTATTTTCCAAAGTTTCAGGAATTAAAGAAACTGAGAAAGACTTGCTATCAACGTTAACTACCGTAAGGCTGATCCCATTCAAAGCGACATAGCCTTTTTTTAAAATATACCCTTTAATAGATTTAGGAAGTTCTATTTTTAAAAGAGTCTCTTTGGATTTTTTAAAATCAAGGATTTTTCCTTTAGAATGAATGTGGCCAGAAACCAGATGGCCGCCAATTTCATCTCCCATTTTTAAAGATCTTTCTAGGTTTAAGGGTAGCTCAGGATTTAAACTTTTAAGATTAGTCAATTTGAGAGACTCATGAATTACATCGAAGTTTATGGTGTCGGGGTTAAATTTCTTGACGGTTAAACAAACTCCGTTAACTGCGACACTGTCTCCTTTCTTAAGGCCTTTTGTAAATTTTTTTGTTACTCTCACTGATAAATTAATACCATAATCTTTAGATTTAACTTCTGTCTTTTTCGAAAATTCTTGAACAATTCCACTAAACATTTATAACTCTAGATCAGAAAAGCTTGCTATTGAATAGATTACTATTCCCTCATCGCTTAAGCTTGATTTATAAAATTTTCCTTCCGCATTTTTTTCTTCTCTGTCGAAAGCAACTAAAGCAGCTACTAAATCGGCATCATTTTTTTTTAAGTATTCCACAGTTCCTCTTATTGCTGTTCCAGCGGTAAGCACATCGTCGATAATAAGAACTTTTTTATTTTTTAAGAGGCCTATAAATTCTCCCCCTTCTCCGTGCAGCTTTTCTTCTTTTCTATCAAAAACGAGGCTCACTTTATTATTGGTTTTATTAAAATATTCAATACCTACTGCCGTAGCTAAGGGTATGCCTTTGTAGGCTGGACCGAATATACAATCAAAATCTAGATCATTTTTTTGAATTAATTCGACATAATGTTTTGATAATTCGTATATGCAACTATTTTCAAAAAATTTAGAAATATCAAAAAAGTATTTACTTTTTATTCCAGATTTAAGCGTGAAATCCCCATATTGTAAGGCGTCTAATTCCAAGGCTTTATCTAAAAAAGAGTGCATATAAGTGATATTCTAGACATTTTCTCTATGGATAAAAACTTAAATAATATATTTGTAATTTCTAGTCCTTCTGGCGGGGGTAAATCTAGCCTTATTGAAGCTTTACTTTTAGATGAAAGAGCAGAAAAAATAAAATTGTCAGTTTCTTTTACAACGAGAGAAATTAGATCTTCTGAAAAAAATCAAAAAGATTACATCTTTATCAAAGAAGATGAATTTATGAAGAAAATAGATGATGGAGATTTCATTGAATATGCAAAAGTTTTTGGTAATTTTTATGGAACTGACAAGTTACTAACAGAAAGAATACTTAAATCTAAAGACATACTTTTAGAGTTAGACTGGCAAGGAGCTTTTAGTATAAAAAAAACTTTCAAAAATGTCGTAAGCGTCTTTTTAATTCCTCCATCTTATAAAGACCTAGAAAAAAGACTTTCTATTAGAGGTACTGAATCTGATAGATCTATGAATCTTCGTTTATCGGCTGCCAAGGATGAAATATCGAGATATAAGTTTTACGATTATTTAATTTTAAACGACAATTTTGAAAGTGCCTTGATAGATTTTAAAACCATTATTTTTGAAAAAAAATCTCCTAGCGAATTCAAAACCAGAGTGACGAGTGATCTTTTAAGAAAGTTGCTGGATTAAACAGATTTTTTTCTTTAGAATCATCTCTCTTATGGCTAGAATTACAGTAGAAGATTGTCTAAAACAAATTCCTAATCGATACGAGATGGTAAAACTCGCTGCAAAAAGAGTGAAACAACTCGCGGTAGACGGAAGAGAGCCAACTCTTGATCCTGACAATGATAAGCCGACTGTGATTGCTCTTAGAGAAATTGCTGCTGGAACTGTGACAAGTGAGAACATTGACAGTTTCAATTTCGATGCGTTGGAAGAAGAATTCTCTGAACAACTTCAATCTGACGAAGACTAAATTAGAGAATATCTTACATTCACAAGAAATTTGCTAAACTTTCTGTATGACAGCAGAGACTAAATCCATAACTAAACTTGCTTCTAGCTTAAGCGAATATCTTGACGATAAGCAGCTTGAACAAGTTAAAAAGGCTTATTTTTATGCCTCAAATGCTCATTTGGGACAATTTAGATCAAGCGGAGATCCTTATGTCTCTCACCCAATTGCAGTTGCAAAAATATTAGCTGACTTTAAGATGGATGAAGATTGTCTCACTGCTGCAATTCTGCATGATGTTATCGAAGACTCTGGTATTCCAAAATCTTATTTAAAAAATGAATTTAATATTGATGTTGCAAACCTTGTGGATGGGGTAAGCAAGCTAGATAAAATTTCTTTAGCATCAAAGCAAGAAGAACAAGCAGAAAATTTTCAGAAAATGCTGCTTGCTATGTCTAAGGACATAAGAGTGATAGTTCTAAAGCTTGCAGACAGGTTGCATAATATGAGAACTCTAAAGTTTCTAGATGAAGAAAAACAAAAAAGAATCGCAGTTGAAACTTTAGAGATCTACGCTCCGATAGCTCATCGCTTAGGAATGCATCAATTTTATCGAGAGTTAGAAGATTTAGCTTTTGAAGTAGTCCACCCTTTTAGAAATAAAGTCTTGCAAAATGCAATCTCGAAAAATACCAAAGGACGAAAAAAAATACTAAAAAAAATAGAAAGTTCAATTAAAGAAAAATTAGACGAATATGAATTAAATAGCCAGGTTACTGGTAGAAGAAAACATCTTTACGGTATCTTCAAAAAAATGAAAGCACAGTCAAAAAGTCTAGATCAAGTTCTAGATGTTTATGCATTTAAAATTACAACCAACTCGGTCATGGACTGTTATAAAGCCCTTGGAATTCTTCACAATTCTTTTAAACCAATCGAAGGAAGGTTTAAAGATTATATCGCGATTCCAAAGTCAAATTCGTATCAATCTATTCACACTGGAATAATTACCTTTGATGGTCTCCCCATTGAAGTTCAAATAAGAACCAACGACATGGATGAACTTGCTGAATATGGAGTCGCTGCTCACTGGATTTACAAAACCGGAAGTAAAGAAAATCCGGCTCAAGTGAGGGCAAAAAGATGGGTTAATACATTGATGGAAGTAAGAAAGAATGTAGAAGATCCTCAAGATTTTATTGAAATAGTTAAAACTGGTTTAGTCCCCAATGAGATTTACGTTTTTACCCCAAAGGGAGACATAATTGAATTACCAAAGGGATCGACTCCTATAGATTTTGCTTTTGCAGTCCATTCAGATATTGGAATTCATTGTAGAGGCTGTAGGATAAATAAAAATTTAGCGCCAATTAACGTTCCATTAGAGAGTGGGCAAACGATTAGTATTATTACCGATAAAATTCCGCAAGCGAATCCTTCATGGTTGGATGTCGTGAGAACTTCTCGAGCTAGAAGTTCTATAAGAAGTGTTTTAAAAGATTTAAAAATTTCTAAAGCTCGAAAATTTGGAAAATCAATCTTAGAACAAGCTCTTGCGCCTCATGAAATTAAACTTAGAAATATTCCAAAAAATAGAATGGAAAAGCTTCTTTCATCTATTAATGTAAAAAGTGTTAGACAACTTCTCGAAGAAATTGGCTCTGGAAAAAGATCAAGCTTAGTGGTCGCTCATCAGATTATTCAATTTTTAGACTTTGATCAGACTGATCTAATTGAATTTTCAAACATACAAATTAGCGGTTCTGAAGGACTCGTTATTTCTTATGCGCCTTGTTGCCGCCCTATTCCTGGCGATAACATTATCGCGCACTTCTCGAACACCAAAGGTATCGTTATTCATACTGAAAGATGTAAAAATATTAGGTCAATTCGTAAAGACCCTGCTTTGTGCGCTCAAGTAAATTGGGATGAAAAGGTTGAGGGAGATTTTTCTGTCGAGATTAAGGTTACATCGGAAGATAAGCCTGGATTATTAGCCGAAATATCGACCGTAATTTCTAACTATCAAGCGAATATTGAAAGTTTTAAAACTGATTCTCCCATAGGTAACAGTATTCAAATGCATATCATAATGAATGTAAGCGACAGAGATCATCTAGCTAGAATAATGAGAAAATTAAGAAGATTAAGTCCGGTTCTTTCAGTTTTCAGAGTTCAAAATAAAGATCTCTTTGAATGATGAAAAAAGAAATAAATACAACATTAGCTCCAGAAGCAATAGGAACATACTCTCAGGCTATAGCAACAGATAATCTAGTTTTTATTTCTGGCCAGATACCTCTAGATCCAGCAACAATGGAGTTAGTAAATGGAGTGGAAAATCAAATAAAACAAGTTTTTAAAAATATTGAGAGTATTTTGAAGGTGGAAAATTTATCTTTTTCAGATATTGTAAAATTAACTATTTTATTAGACGATTTAGAAAATTTTAATTTAGTAAATAAAGTCATGTCAGAATTATTTGAAAAGCCCTTCCCTGCAAGGGCAGCATATGAGGTTTCAAGATTACCGAAAAACAGTTCAATTGAAATAGAAACTATAGCTCTCAAAAATTAGTGACTGAACTTTCTCTCAACAGCTCCATTGATGATGTAAGTGGCGTTGGCCCAAAGGTAAAAATTCAACTCGGAAAGTTAGGTATTGAGTCTGTACAAGACGCACTTTTTTTTCTGCCGAAAAGTTATGAAAACAGGACAAAAATTACTCAAATAAAAGATCTTGAGCCTGGAGGTGCTTTTCAAGTTGAAGGAGAGATATTAGAAAGCAAAGTCTTCTATCCTGGGAGAAGATCCTTTTATGCAAAAATTACCGATGGAACAGGTTTTATCCAATTAAGACTTTTCTTTTTTTCAAATCCTCAAGTTCAATCTTTTAAAAATGGACTTAAAATAAGAATGTATGGTGTTGTAAGGAATACTGGCAATAAGTTAGAAATTTTCCATCCAAGCTATAAATTATTTAACACAGACAGAAGGCCTCCTTTAGACAATACACTAACTCCAATATATTCAGTTGGATCAAGCAAAATAACTCAATATAGGTTGAGAAATATTATTAAAAACTGTCTGGGAAAAATAAAAAATAAAAGTTCATTAGAAAGAAAGATTGATGAAGCTTTTAAAGAAAAAAAAGTTTCAAACTTATCTATTAAAGAGGCTTTGAATATAATCCATGGCCCTTCTATTGAAGATGATATATTGAAAATAAAAAGTTTTAATCACCCTGCACAGAAAAGATTGATTGTGGAGGAACTTTTAACGAATTTAATTGGAGTAAAAATTTCAACTAAAAAAATAGACGCAATGAAAAGTCCTAGAATTTCATCCTCAAAAACTTTAATCGAAAAATTCCAAAAAAACCTCCCATTTAAACTCACAAGATCTCAGCTTTCAGTTATTCAGGAGATCACAGAAAGTCTGGATGGATCAAAACCTATGCGAAGATTGGTGCAAGGTGATGTTGGGTCTGGAAAAACAGTTGTGGCTGCCGCTGCAATGTTATGTGCTGCGCAAAATAACTTTCAATCCGTTTTGCTTTGTCCAACAGAAGTATTAGCAGAGCAGCATTTTAAAAATTTCTCCTTGTGGATGAAAAATGAAAACATTGAAATTGACTTGTTGACTGGTAAAACCAAAAAAAATGAATGGGAAAAAATTAATAAAAACTTAATTTCGGGAAATACAAAAATTTTAATTGGAACTCATGCAGTTTTTCAAAAAAGAGTTGTAATGAAAAATCTTGCTTTAGTTGTTGTTGATGAGCAACAAAGATTTGGAGTAAAACAAAGATATGAAATTCTAAGAAAAACTTCTGAGGAATTATTACCGCATCAATTATTTATGACAGCCACTCCAATTCCAAGAACTTTGGCTATGACAATGTTTGCCGATCTTAGTGTTTCCAAAATAACAGAATTACCTCCAGGTAGAAATCCAATTACAACCTCAGTTATGTCTAATGAAAAGAGAACTGAGTTAATCCAAAGATTAGAAATTATTTGTGCTGAGGGAAATCAAGCCTTTTGGCTATGCACAATGATAGAAGAATCTGAAAATCTAGATGTTCAAGCAGCAGAATCAACTAAAAAATGGTTAGAGAAAAATAGTTCAAAGTTAAAAATAGGACTAGTGCATAGTAAGTTAGCAAAAGCTCAAAAGGATAAGGTTATAAACGACTTTAGAGAAGGAAAAATTAATGTATTGGTTTGTACTACTGTCATAGAAGTAGGAATGGATGTTCCGAACGCTAGTTTGATGATCATTGAAAATGCTGAGAGACTAGGCCTTTCTCAATTACATCAGCTTCGAGGAAGAGTTGGAAGAGGTCCTGACATGAATGCACACTGCGTGCTGTTATATGAAGGAAATCTTGGTGAAACAGCTGAAGCAAGAATGACAGCAATGAAAGAGACCAATGATGGATTCAAAATTTCTGAAATTGATTTAGAGATTAGAGGTTCAGGAGAAATCTTAGGTACTAGGCAGTCCGGAGGGATGGAATTAAAAATAGCTGACCTTATGAGAGATGCAAAATTATTAAGTAAGTCTGAAGAGATTGCTAATAATCTTTCAAGTGAAACAGAACTAGTTGAGTTACTTATGCAAAGGTGGATTGGTAATAAGAAAAATTTAATTGCTGCTCAATAACTCTTAAAGAAGTGGTGATATAACCAAACTCACAATCGCCATTACATTTATCAGAATATTCATTGCTGGGCCCGAAGTGTCTTTAAAAGGATCTCCAACTGTATCTCCAACTACAGCAGCAGAATGAGTGTCTGTTCCTTTACCACCTAAATTTCCTTTTTCAATGTATTTTTTTGCATTGTCCCAAGCTCCTCCAGCATTAGCCATCATCAAAGCCATTGAGACGCAACCAATTAACCCACCGCCAAGCATTCCGCCAAGAGATTCTGGACTCAATCCAAAACCAACAACTACAGGAGCGCTCACTGCTATCACACCAGGTAATAGCATTCTCTTTAAAGCTGCGGAAGTAGCAATGTCGACACATCTTGCTGTATCTGGCTCTGCATTTCCCTCTAAAAGTCCTGGGATTTCTCTGAACTGCCTTCTTATCTCATTGATCATATCAAACGCAGCATCTCCTACCGCAGTCATAGTTATAGATGAAATTAAAAACGGTATAGAAATACCAATAAACATTCCAACTAAAACTTGAGGATCAGACAAAACCAATTCAAATTCTGCGTTGTTGTGTGAAACGGTCTCAACAAAAGCGGCAATGATTGCTAAAGCTGCCAGAGCGGCTGCTCCTATTGCAAACCCCTTTCCAATAGCAGCTGTAGAATTTCCTAATTCGTCAAGAGAGTCGGTTATTTCTCTTGTTTCACTTCCCATTCCTGACATTTCCGCTATTCCTCCAGCATTGTCGGCAACTGGGCCATAGGCGTCAATTGCCATAGTGATGCCAACAGTTGCCAACATACCTACTGCTGCAATTCCAACACCATAAAGTCCAATTAAACTAGTTGAAGCTAAAATTATTGCAGCCAAGATTAAGATTGGTAAAACTACCGATTGCATTCCAACAGATAATCCAGTGATCATAACTGTCGCTGGTCCAGTTTCTCCAGATTTAGCAATTTTTTCTACTGGACTTGACCCAGTGTAATACTCTGTTATCAACCCAATTAAAACTCCTCCAACAGCTCCCGATAGGACTGCAAGCCAAGTGAAGAGAACATTTTCTCCGAGAATTAGGTCAATTAAAAAATACGCTGCAATAACAAACAATACTGCAGAGCCCATGGTTCCAGTTCTCAAAGCAGTTCCAGGATCTGCTTTTGAAAAAACTCGAACTATCACTATTCCTAAAATTGATGCAAGCAAGCCCAGCGAAGCAAGGGCTAAAGGCAGAGCCATTAATCCACTATCGTCTAACGTAGCTGCAATTGCTATTGAAGCAATCATGGAACCGCAATACGATTCAAAAATATCCGATCCCATGCCAGCAACATCTCCAACGTTGTCTCCAACGTTGTCAGCAATAACTCCTGGATTTCTGGGGTCATCTTCTGGAATTCCAGCTTCAACCTTACCGACTAAATCTGCTCCTACATCAGCACTTTTGGTATATATTCCTCCCCCTACTCTAGAGAATAATGCGACACATGATGCTCCCATTCCAAAGCCTTCTATTGCCCTTGCGGTTTCTGGATCTCCACCAAAATAAAAATACAAGCCCCCTAAACCAACTAGTCCTAAGGAAGCAACACAAAGACCCATAATTGATCCTCCGTAAAAAGCGACCGATAAAGCTGATTGAGCTCCCTCTTTACTTGCAGCTGTAGCGGTTCTTACATTTGCTTTAGTAGCAGCAAACATTCCAAGCCATCCAGCTAAAGATGACGACAGAGCTCCTGCCGTGACAGCAATTGCAGTGTTCAATCCTAGAAATATGTATGATAAAACTATTAAAACTGCCACAAATAAAGCCAAGTAAGTATATTCTCTTCTCATAAAGACCATTGCTCCCAAATGAATTTGGTCTCCTATTTTTTTTACCTCATCTGAACCGCCATCAAATCTCATAACTAGCAAAAATAAAAGAAATGCAACTAAGAGACCAAGAAAGCCTAAAACTGGTGGCAAGATAAGATTAAATTCCATGATGTTTCTCCTTAAAGATCGAAATAATTTATCAGAAATCTAAATAATTTTCAGAAATTTGATTTCAGCTACGACCATAATAAATTTCTTGCTTCAAGCTATTTTCACTTGAAGAAATAATGCAAGCAATCATTGAATCTCCACAAACATTTACTGAAGTTCTTAACATATCAAGCAATCTATCAACTCCGATAATTAATGCTATTCCTTCTACTGGAAGTCCAACTTGTTGTAAAACCATTGCCAACATTATAAGTCCTACACCAGGTACTCCTGCAGTTCCAATTGAGGCTAGAGTTGCTGTAAGAATAACCAATAAAAAGTCACTCATTGCCAAATCAATTCCGTAAGCTTGTGCAATAAATACTGTCGCAACTCCTTGCATAATAGCGGTGCCATCCATATTTATAGTTGCTCCAAGAGGAATCGTGAAAGATGCAACAGATTGATCTACACCAAGTTTGTCTTTAGCCGTTTTTAAAGTTAAAGGCATTGTAGCGCTGCTTGAAGATGTACTGAATGCAAAGAAAATTACTTCTTTTAAATTTTTAAAAAAGATTAAGGGGCTCAATCTAGTAAAAAAATAAAGGAAAAAACTATAAATAATAAAGCCATGAAAAAGTAGAACAAGAACTAACAAAACAAAATAGGACGCAAGATCAGTAATAATTGAAAATCCGATTTTAGAAAAAATATCTGAAAGCAAACAAAATATGCCGTAAGGAGCAAACCAAATAATTATTTCTACAATTTTTAACATTAAATTATTACCTGATTGAAAAAAACTTATTATCTTTTCATTTTTGTTTGATAAAGCCTTAACCCCAAATCCAATTAACAAAGAGAAAACAATTATTTGAAGCATTTCTCCTTCGGCCATCGACCTGATCGGATTAGAAGGAAAAATACTTACAAATACTTCCTTTAGAGAAGGAGCTGATGGCGCGGAAAACTCAAGATCTGTCGATAACCCAATTCCGCTTCCGATATCGAATAAGCTTGCAAAAAATAGTGCCGATGCAATGGCAATTGAAGTCGTCGCTAGATATAAACAAACCGCTTTTATGCTTATGGATCCAAGTTTTGACGAGTTCTCAATTTGAGCCACTCCCACAATTAAAGAAAAAAATACCAATGGGACTACCATCAGCTTTAGTGAAGAAATAAAAATTTCTCCTAAAGCACTAAGAATTTCCGATAACAAAATTGCAAAGAAATTATCAAAAAAAAAGATATTAATTAATGAGCCAAAACTTATTCCCAAAAACATCGAGAGAAGAATCTTTCCGGTATATGACATTAATAACTTTTCCCGGAACCTTCTAAAGGCATCATATCAAAATCTTCTTTTCCTACTCCGCAATCAGGACAAACCCAGTCATGTGGAACGTCTTCCCATTTAGTTCCTGGCGGAATGCCCTCCTCTGGCAATCCTTCAGCCTCATCGTAGATCCAGCCACAAACAATGCATTCCCATTTTTTGAATTCTTCCATAATAAGTTCTGTACGGTTTAAATTTTTTGAATAATATATCAGTGTGAACAAAAGATTGAAAAACTATTTTTATCTTATGCGTCTAGACAAGCCAATAGGAACTATGCTTCTGTTATGGCCATCTTTAATAGCATTGGTATTAGCGTCGGGAGGGAATCCAAGTATTTATCTTTTTGCGGTATTTTGCATGGGAACTTTAATTATGAGATCTGCAGGATGCGTAATCAACGACTGGTTCGATCGAGACATAGATTCAAAAGTGCTTAGAACTCATACAAGACCTTTAGCTGACAGAAGAGTTTCTTCCAATGAAGCTCTAGCGCTTTTCTCTTTATTATTAAGCTTGGCTTTGATTTTATTATTTCAGTTAAATTTACTTTCTTTTTATGTTGCATGCTTGATAGTTGTTTTAGTTGTTTTTTATCCGCTTGCAAAAAGATATTTAAAGATCCCCCAGATAATTTTAGGAATTACTTTTTCAGGAGGAATTCCATTAGCCTTTGCTGCAGCATCAAATTCTTTGCCGTCTGCTTGCTTTATTTTAATGCTGGCTAATTTTTTTTGGATTTTGTCTTACGATACCTCCTATGCAATCTCTGATAAACAAGACGACCTAGCTCTTGGTTTGGGAAGCTCTGCAATCTATTTTGAAGGGAAAGAAAAAATTACAATTTTTACCTTCGGTTTACTTGGCTTAATTACTTTCGGCAGTCTAGGTTTAATTTATGAATACAATTTTTTATTTTATGTTATTTTTTTTGTTACTATAATTGGGTACTTTTTATTTTTTATTAGAACAAGTTTCTCCAGCCCAAGTTCTAGTTTTAATTTTTTTAAAAAAAATAATCTAATTGGATTTCTCATGTTTATGGCTTTTTATATTGGCGAATTAATTTTATGAAAATAAGTTTTCATAATTCTATTGAAGAAATTTCAAGGGAAAGCTGGGATGCATTGATAGGAGATCTAAACTACCCTTTTCTTAAACACGATTTTTTGAAAACTTTAGAGATTACTAACTGTGTGGGAACAAATACTGGATGGATTCCTATTCATATAACCCTAAAAAGGGGCGAAGAGTTAA
This sequence comes from SAR86 cluster bacterium AG-339-G14, assembly GCA_003282105.1. GTDB lineage: Bacteria > Pseudomonadota > Gammaproteobacteria > Magnimaribacterales > AG-339-G14 > AG-339-G14. The sequence goes on along the minus strand of QCAB01000005.1, from coordinate 255 downwards.
TTGCTGCCATGCCTCTTTATCTTAAAAGCCATTCTCAGGGTGAATTTGTCTTCGATCATTCATGGGCCAACGCTTTTTATCAGCATGGTTTAGATTATTATCCAAAATTGGTGAGTTCAATTCCTCACACGCCTGCTTCTGGCCCAAGATTTTTGCTAAAAGACGGTGAAGAAAGATCTGTTCTTTTTGAAAAAATTAAGGAAGGAATAAAAATGATTTCATCTAAAAATAATATATCCTCGTGGCACATATTAT
>QCAB01000004.1 GCA_003282105.1 SAR86 cluster bacterium AG-339-G14 | reverse complement strand
ATTTATTTGAAAAAATTAAATTATCAGTGCTCAAATTTTTCTCTATAGTTCGGAGCATATTTTCGACAAAATCCATTTGAAATTTATAATCCACATAAGCGGTATAAAACTCTAACATTGTGAATTCTGGATTATGTTTTGTTGAAAGTCCTTCATTTCTGAAATTCCTATTGATTTCAAAAACTTTTTCCATGCCCCCAATTACAAGTCTCTTTAGATAAAGCTCTGGAGCTACTCTTAAAAATAACTGCATATCTAGGGCATTGTGATGAGTAACGAAGGGTTTGGCTGTTGCGCCTCCTGGTATTGGATGCATCATCGGAGTTTCAACTTCTATAAAGTTATCTTTTATCAAGAATTGTCTGATTTCATTTACCACTTTACTTCTAATTTCAAAGACTTCTTGAGACACTGAATTTGTTAAAAGATCTAAATATCTTTTCCTATACTTTGTCTCTACATCAGACAATCCAAGATGTTTTTCCGGCAGGGGTCTTAAAGATTTAGTTAATAAATTAAATTCATTAACTTGAATAGAGAGTTCGCCAGTATTAGTTTTAAATAAAACTCCTTTTGCTCCAATAATATCTCCAAGGTCGCAATCTTTAAAAAGCTCATAATTATCAATAGTGTCTTGTCGCAAATAAAGCTGAATTCTGCCGGTCATGTCTTGAATGGTAGAAAAACTGGCTTTGCCCATAACTCGCCTCAACATTATTCTTCCTGCCACAGAGACAGATATATTTTTTTCGGACAATTCTTCTTTGGTGAACTCTGAGTAATCTTCAATCAAAGACATAGACAGATTTGATCTTCTAAAGGAATTTGGATAATTTATGCCGTTTTTTTTAAGTTCTTTTAGTTTCTTTTTTCTTTCTTCGATTAAGTGATTTTCATCTTGAATATCTGACATTTTAAACTCCAGCTTTTAGGCTTTCCTCAATAAAGAGATCTATCTCTCCATCTAAAACTGCTGAACAGTTTCCCGTTTCCATGCCTGTTCTTAAATCTTTTATTCTTCCTGAATCTAAAACGTACGACCTTATTTGACTGCCCCAGGAAATGTCAGCTTTGCTATCTTCCAAATTCTTCATTTCTTCATCCTGCTTATTTAATTCTAACTCATATAGTTTAGCTCTAAGCTGTTTCATGGCCTTATCTTTATTTTTATGCTGTGACCTATCTGATTGACATTGGACTACCACTCCAGTCGGTTCATGCGTCAGTCTAACTGCTGAATCTGTTTTATTAACATGCTGACCTCCAGCTCCACTAGCTCTGTAAGTATCGATTCTAATATCAGATGGATCAATATTTATCTCAATGTTGTCTTCTATCTCAGGAGAAATGAAAATAGATGCAAAAGAAGTATGCCTTCTGCTTCCAGAATCAAAAGGAGACTTCCTAACTAATCTATGAACCCCAGTTTCAGTTCTGAGCCAACCATAACAAAACTCTCCTTCAAATCTTATCGTAGCACTCTTTATACCTGCTACCTCTCCAGGAGAGACCTCTACTAGTTCTGTTTTGAATTTTTTCTTTTCGCCCCACATTAGATACATTCTTAATAACATTTCTGCCCAATCTTGAGCCTCTGTGCCTCCTGAACCAGCTTGAATATCCAAGAAAGCGTTATTGGAATCATTTTTTCCTGAAAACATTCTCTGAAATTGAAGGCTTGATATTTTTCTTTCTAAATCTTTCAAATCCTCAGAAATAGAATTTAACTCATCTATGTCATTTTCTTTATCTAAAATAACGTGAAGCTCACTTAAATCATTCAAAGAAGCATGAAGATCATCAATATCTACTATTAATTTCTCTAAACTAGCTTTTTCTTTCCCTAAAGTTTGGCTTTTTTCTTGATTCTTCCATAACTCAGGATTTTCGAACTCTTTTTTGAGTTCCTCAAGCCTAAGATTTTTTGCATCGTAGTCAAAGAAACCCCCTAAGATCGCTAAGTTCATCTCTTGCCATGCTTAATCTTTCTTGTAAGGACTTATCACTCATATCATTTAAATTGAACACATTGATGAAATATAATCACTTACTTCTTGGTAGTTATTTTTAATATTAATTAATTTCTCTTCTTTTTGAAAAATCTCTTTTAAAGAAATAGGAATATTTTCACTAAAACCGTCAATACCTTCAAAGGCTTCTGGAAATTTAGCTGGATGTGCGGTTGCAAAAGTAAGAATCTCTTTTTGATTTATTTTTAACGAACTCTGTCCATCTATGGCTGTAGCTGTATGAGGATCTAAAAAATAATTCGCTTCTGAAACTATTTTTTTTATGCATTGCCTTATCTCATCGTCTGTTGTTGAACTACTCAGGAAAAAATTTTTCACCTCTTTCCATTTTTGGAATTCATTAAAATCTATCGAATTTCCTGGAAATTTCTTCATTAAGTCATAAACAACATCTCTGTCGTGATTTAAAATCTCAACCATCAGTCTTTCAAAATTACTTGCAACTGAAATATCCATGCTCGGAGCCAAGGATTTTATAGTTTCATTTTTTTGATATGTACCAGAAGAAATTAATCTATGCAGAATGTCATTTTTATTGGTAGCTATATGAATACCTTGCAAATCTAAGCCCATTTTAGATGCTAGCCAACCAGCGTAAGCATGTCCAAAATTACCTGATGGAATTGAGGCTATGTAATTATGGTTTAAGAGATAGTTAGCATAAAAAAAATAAACACTTTGAGAAATTATTCTTGTCCAATTAATTGAATTTATTGAAACGAACCTTAAGCCTGGAAAGTTTTCTTGATCCAAAAAAAGTTGTTTCACATATTTTTGACAATCGTCAAAATCTCCGTCCAATGCAATTGTATTTACATTTTTTGCTCCTGATGTTGTCATTTGTCTTTGCTGAACTTCTGAAATTTTCTTGTTTGGGAAAAAAATAAATATGTCTAAATCTGAATATCTTTTACATGCTTCTATAGCAGCTGAACCCGTATCACCTGAAGTAGCCCCAAGAATTACAATTTTTTTATTGATTTTTTCGGAAGCTTTATTAAGAAGTCCTGCCAGAAGTTGCATCGCAACGTCCTTGAAAGCAAAAGTTGGCCCATGAAATAACTCAAGAATATTTCCAAACTTATTTTGATTATTTATTCTCACTACGTTTTCAATGCGAAAGGCAGAATAAGCGTCCTCAATTATTTTTTCTAATTCATTTATTTCTAAGAAATCATCCATGTAAGGATGAAGAAGTTTTAATGCAAGCTGATTGTAAGTAAAACTTTCGTAACTTTTCAATTCATCTTTGTTGAATAGAGGAATTTCTTCAGGCAAATATAATCCTCCATCTGGAGCAACTCCTGAAGTAAGCACTTCAAGAAAATTAACAGAAGGAGAGTTTCCTCTTGTGCTTGAATACAACATATTTATTCAATAAATCTAATGTGTTGAATAGAGCCTTTTACCTGATTCAGATTCTCTAATTCGTTAATAAGCAAACTTACAAGGCTTTCTTTACATTCTCCCAACATAATCACTATTGGAATTATATCTTCAGTCTTATTTTTTTCTTTTTGAATTAAATTATCAATTGATAGATCTTTTTCAGCTATCAGTTTTGATATTTCAGCAACTACTCCGGATTCATCTTTAACCATTAATCTCAAATATCTTTTTGTTATAAATTCATCGAAATTATTAACTTCGATTTTTCTCATAAGGTTTGAATAATCAAAAACTTTTCCATTAGCTATATCTAAAATGTCATTCATCACAGAGCTTGAAGTAGGATATCCTCCTGCGCCGGGTCCTTGGAAAGCTGTAGAATTAGTATTTTTTGAATTAACTTCTATGACGTTTGTTTCGAAGTTTACATTTGCAATAATTTCATCCTGTTGAATAAACGCGGGGAAAGAACCTAAAAGTAATTTTTCTTCTTCGTTAAATCCAATTGATATTGGTTTAATCACATATCCTAGTTCTTTCCCATATTCCATATCAATGGGCTCGATATGTTTTATTCCATCAAAAAAAATATCCCGAGGAGAAATTTTCCCACTGAAGGATAAGAAAGATAAAATAGCTGTTTTCTGTGCAGCATCTGTCCCATTTATGTCTAATGATGGATCAGGTTCAGCGAAACCTAGTTTTTGAGCTGATTTTAAAGCGTCTTCGTAGGTTTGTTTTTCTAAGTACATTTTAGACAAAATATAATTTGAAGTTCCATTAAGTATTCCTTTGAACCAATTAATTTTGCTAGATATTAAACCGTCTCTAATGGTCCTCAATATTGGTATACCTCCTCCCACAGAGGCTTCAAAACCGATATGTAGATTCCTATCTGAAGCTAATTTAAACAATTCTTGACCCTTCTCCGCAATCAAAGACTTATTTGCAGTAACAAAGTGCTTATCGTTTTTCAAACTTAGCTTTGCTAGTTCATAAGAAATTTCTGTTCCACCGATCAACTCGACAATAATATCTACTTCATTAGACATTGGGACTTTTAAAATATCCGTTTCAATCTTTCCTTTGAAATCTGAATTATTTATTTTACCTTTACGAGATCCAATTAAATTTAGATTGAGTTCAACATTGTAGTTAGATTTAATTTTTTCTTTACTTTGTAAAATTAAATCAATAAATGAAGAGCCAACATTCCCTGTCCCACATAGGGCGATATTTATTTTTTGCATCTAACTAAAATATCTTCTTTAGATTTTTTAAAGCTTGTTTAGTTCTATGTTCGTTTTCAATTAGGGAAAATCTAACATAATCATCTCCGTAAACACCAAATCCTAGTCCTGGTGATACTGCTATTTTTGATTCTTTTAAAAGAAGTTCGGAAAACTCCATTGATTTCATATCAAATTTTTTCGGTATTTTTGCCCAAACGAACATTGTTGCTTTTGGTTTGTCAACTTCCCAACCAAGTGCATTTAATCCATCACAAAGAACGTCTCTTCTAGCTTCGTAAGTATTGCATATCTCTTTAACGTACTCGTCGCCATTGTTGAGTGCTTCTATTCCAGCAACTTGTATGGGAGTAAAATGCCCATAATCGAAATAAGATTTTAATCTAGCTAGTGCCTTGATCAATTCTGGATTCCCACAACAAAAACCTATTCTCCATCCTGGCATATTGTAACTTTTAGAAAGAGTAAAAAACTCAACGGCAATCTCTTTAGCACCTTCAACTTCTAAAATAGAGGGAGCTTTATATCCGTCGAAACATAAATCAGCATAAGCTAAATCATGAACTACCCAAATACCATGTTCTTTAGCTATCTCAATAACTCTTTCAAAGAAATCTTTCTCAACGCACAATGCAGTAGGATTGCTTGGAAAATTCAACAAAAGCATTTTTGGTTTAGGAAAAGAAGTTTTAATTGCTTCTTCTAAATTTTCAAAAAAATTAATATTAGGTCCTATAGGCACATGTCTTATATCTGCTCCCGATATTACAAATCCAAATGGATGAATAGGATATGCAGGATTAGGAACTAAAATTATGTCTCCTTTATCAACAGTTGCCATTGCTAAGTGCCCTAAACCTTCTTTTGAGCCAATAGTTACTATAGCTTCGGTATCGTGATTTAAAGTAACTCCGAATTTTCTCTTATACCAATCGGTAATTGCTAATCTCAATTTAGGTATACCTATTGATTGAGAATATCTATGTGTGTCAACTCTTTGAACTGTTTCAGTCATCTTATCAACGATAGATTTGGGAGTCTCTCCATCTGGATTGCCCATACTGAAATCAATGATATCCTCCCCGTTTCTTCTTGCCTCCATTTTCAAAGCATTTATTTGCTCAAAAATGTAAGGTGGAAGCCTGTCAATTGATGCAAAAGTTTTATCTAACTCATTCATAATTTATTTTAAGTATTCCATTAATTCATTTGCTTCCATAAGTCCGGGTATACTGATCCCAGCTTTAGTAATAATAGTTGGTGTCCCAGTAATACCTATTCTCCTTGCAAGATTATAATGCTCTTCTATAGGATTTGAATCGCAATTTTGAAAAGGCAGTTCTTTTCCATTTTTTAACTCTGTTATCGCAACTTGTTTTTCGTCTGAGCACCAAGCAGTTACAAGTTTTTTAGCTGTCTCACTATTAAGGCCCTCTCTAGGAAAAGAGAGGTAATTAACTTCAATTCCTAAATCCAAGTAACTCTGAATTTGACTATGAAATTTTCTACAGTAACCACAATCAACATCTGTAAATATAAAAACTTCATATTTCTTATCTTGAGAAGGAAATTTAATTACAGAATTTTTATCAAGATCATTTAAAACAGATAATACTTTTTCTTTCTCACGAGCATAAGATAAATTTAATAAATTATCTTTTTCAATACGGAATAAGTCGCCAAGGAATAAATGTTCCCCATCGTTACTGTAATAAAAGAATGTTCCGTCGGATAATTCGACTTCATAGAAACTTTCTAAGTCAGATTTAATAAAGGAAGTTATAGATAATTCTTCTGGAATAACTTTTTCTAAATTAATAATCAAAGACTCTTGGTCTTGAAGACTCTTGCTACAAGATATAAGCATTAAAAATAAAATTAATAAATAACGCATTTATCCTCTTGGGTGATGAGTTGAATGTAAATTTTGTAACCTCTGTTTTGCAACTTCAGTATAAATTTGTGTCGTATTAAGGTCACTATGGCCAAGTAAAAGTTGAACCACCCTTAAATCAGCACCATTATTTAAAAGATGAGTTGCGAATGCATGTCTCAAAACGTGCGGGGATATTTTTGATTGATTGAGACCAATTTTGTCGGCATAGATTTTTATTCTATGCCAAAACGCCTGTCTTGATATTTTGTTTCCATTTTTTGATAAAAAAAGATAATTGGAGGTTTCTCCAATTTTTTCTTCTTTCAATTTATTGCTATACATTTCAATCAAAATAACTAATCTTTGTCCCATTGGAACTAATCTCTCTTTTTGACCCTTTCCAAGAACTCTTATTACGCCTTGTCTTAAATTTACATGAATTAATTCAAGATTTACTAGTTCAGAAATTCTCAAACCACAAGAGTAGAGAGTTTCTATCATTGTTTTGTCTCTTAACCCTATAAATGAATCTATATCAGGTGCTTCGAGTAGGTTTTCAACTTGACTCTCAGACAAAGATTTAGGGAGTGATTTTACAAATTTTGGACTTTCGATTTTTTCACAAGGGTTGTTTTTAACTAGACCTTTTTGTAACAAATAAGTGTGAAAAGCTTTTAGAGATGATAAATTTCTTGCAACTGTCTTGCCTTCTTTTTTTTGCCCAAAGAGAAATGCTAAATACTCTAGGATATTTGATCGCGTTAAATTTTTATAAGACAACGCATTCTTGCTTATCCAGTTTAGATATTTTTCAACGTCAGTTTTATATGAGTTAAGAGTATTAGTACTGAGACCTTTTTCTATCCAAATAGTATCTATAAAGGCATCAAGAATTTGCCTTTCATCTCTATTCATGACTCTTCAAATTTTTTCTTTAATACGAGCTGACCTTCCCGATCTTTCTCTTAGATAAAAGAGTTTCGATTGTCTTACTTTACCTTTTCTTTTTACCTTAATTGATTTAATTAATGGACTATGTGATTGAAAAGTCCTCTCCACCCCCACTCCATTAGAAATTTTTCTAACTATAAATGAAGAATTAAGGCCTCTGTTTTTGATTCCTATTACAACCCCTTCAAAAGGTTGAGATCTCTCTCTTGTCCCCTCTTTAACAAGGTAATCAACCAAGACAGTATCCCCTTGAGAAAATACTGGCAGATCAGCTTTTAACTGAATTTTTTCTATGATATCAACTGATTTTCTTGAACTAGTCATCTTATTTCATTGAGTAAGTCGATGATTCTATCAGAATCATAGCCAAGTTCACTAAGAAATTCTTCTAGTATTTCAATATCCTCTGATTTCAATTTTGATCTTTCAATTAAATCTCGTCTATTCAGAAAAGTTTTTCCTAAGGCTTGTTTCTTTCTCCAATTTGAAATTTTTTTGTGATCTCCACTCAACAAAACTTCTGGAACTTTGCCATATTCTGATTGCCGCGGTTTGGTAAATTGGGGATATTCTAAAAGATTATTCACAAAAGTTTCTTCTACAAGCGACTTCTGATCACCAAGAAATCCTTCATAATGCCTACAAATGGAATCATGAATAGCCAATGCTGCAAGTTCGCCGCCAGATAGAACAAAATTACCTAGGCTGATTTCTAGATCTACTCTGGAATCTAAAACTCTATTATCAATGCCCTCATACCTTCCACATAAAAAAATTAATTCTTTTTCATTCGCAAGTTCTTTCGAAAGAGATTGATCAAATAACTTACCTTGAGGGCTGACATAAATCACCTTTGTTTTTTTTTCAGCTTTGGCCTTACAAAAGTCTATTGCATCTACTAAGGGATTAGCCTTCATCAGCATCCCTGGTCCCCCGCCAAATGGAACGTCATCCAGCCTTTCTTTATCTTTTAAGAAAGATATAGGATTTATTGTTTCAAAATCTACAATCTTGTTGATTAAAGCTTTTTTTGTGATTCCGATTCTTAGTGCTGTTTCAAAGATTTCAGGAAATATAGAAATGAAGTAAGATTTTTTAGTCATCTTTTTCCCAATTAACGTAAATTGTATTTTCTTTCACTTCTTTTATGTAAGTGCCAAAGATGAAAGGGATTAAGATGGACTTCTTTTTTTTATCTTTGACAACTATTACATCAGTGGATCCAGCCTCAATTATTTCTATTACCTTTCCAAAAAATTCTCCACCTATGCTTTCTACTTCCATATCAATTAAATCTTTCCAATAAAACTGATTCTCCCTAAGTTCAGGAAGCTCACTAGATTTTATAAAAACATCAAAGTTTTTAAATTTTTCTACTTCTTCAATTGAATCGTAATTATTGAGTTTTGTTATCAAATTTTTTCCTGATTTCTTGATTTGACCAAAGGTTACAAATTCTTTCTTTTTTCCTAAAAAAAATTCTTTGTAATTTCTTATATTTTCTTCTGGTCTGGTAAAAGAGTTAATCTTAATCCAGCCCTTCAAACCAATTGGCTTTCCTATATTGGCAACCAAAATGTAATCATCATTTTGGGTCATCATAAAAGAGGCTTAAATTAATCTTTCTTTTCTTCGCCTTCTTCTGAAGTTTGTTTAACTTCTTCGGCTTCTGGTGTAGCTTCGGCTTCTGGTGTAGCTTCGGCTTCCGCTTCTGGTGTAGCTTCCGCTTCTGGAGTTGCTTCGGCTTCTGGAGCAGCTTCGGCTTCTACTTCTGGGGTAGCTTCCGCTTCTGGAGTTGCTTCGGCTTCTGGTGTAGCTTTGGCTTCTGGTTCTGGGGAAGCTTCCGCTTCTGGAGTTGCTTCGGCTTCTGGTGTAGCTTCTTTTAAGGCTTTTTCTTTTTTCTTAGAAAGAATTTTTAATCTTTTTTCTTCTTTAAATTTGAAATAATTTTCTTGTTCTTCTGGAGTGAATTTAGATTGTTTAACCAAGAGAGCAACTTTATCACTCAAAGATGCTCCAACTCCAAGCCAATAATCAATCCTTTCATGATCTACTTTTAATCTTACTTCTTTGCCTTTAGCAATAGGATTGAAGTAGCCAATTCTTTCTATAAACCTTCCATCTCTGGGTTTTCTAGAATCAGTGACCGTGATGTGAAAAAAAGGCTTTTTCTTTGCACCGGATCTTGAAAGTCTTATTGTTACCATATATTTTTTATTAGATTGGCTATTCTATTTAAATTGATTTGGTATTCAAGTAAAACATTTTATAATTTATACTGTTAATTGATTTGAACAATATTTATCTGATTTGAACGAAATTCCCGTCTGGTTACTTCTTTCCAGTATTTCAATTTTACTTGTGTTGTCTGCATTTTTTTCTAGTTCTGAGACAGGCATGATGGCACTTAATAAATACAGGTTGAAGCACTTAATAAAACAAAATAATCGCTCAGCTAAAAGGGCTGATAAATTATTAAAACGTCCCGACAGGCTGCTAGGAGTTATTTTAATAGGAAATAATTTTGTAAATATATTAGCAGCAGCTTTAACAACTATTTTATGTCTTGAATTATTTGGAAATAGTGGAGTTTTTATAGGTTCTATTATTTTAACTATAATAATTTTGATTTTTGCAGAAGTGACTCCTAAAACTTTCGCAGCTAAAAATGCTGAAAGCATAGCTCTGCCGGCATCAGGTATTCTAAAAGTTTTACAAAAAGTTTTATACCCTCTTATTTGGGTTGTAAATTTTTTTTCAAATTCACTTTTAGACCTTCTCAATGTTAAAGATGAAAATAAAAATGAAGACATTACAACAGAGGAACTTAAAAGTGTTCTTGAAAATTCAGGAGAAATGATACCTAAAAGATATCAAGACATGTTGACTAGCATTTTGGATTTAGATGAGATTTTAATTGACGAAATAATGACTCCAAGAAATGAAATTTTAGGAATTGATATAGAAGAAAATTTTGAGATCTTAATGGAAAAAATAGCAATCAATCAAAAGGAAATCATGCCAATCTATGAACAAAGTCTTGATAACCTAAAAGGAACGATTGATACGAATGGTATTAAAAAATTTTTGATAAGTAACAAACTTTCTATAAAAAGTTTTATGGATTTTGCTGATGATGTTTATGTGGCTTTAGAAAATACTCCTTTAAGCAATCAACTATTTAATTTTCAGAAGGATAACAAGACTTCAGCGGTCGTTGTTGATGAATATGGAGATGTTAAAGGTCTTATAGACATTAATGACATTCTGGAAGAGATAGTTGGAGAGCTTTCTACAGATAAAGCTAGAGATAAAATTGACATTCAAGAACAAAAAGACGGGAGCTATTTAATAGACGGAAGCGCCGCTATAAGAGAAATCAATAAGAAGTTGTCTTGGGACCTTCCACTAGAAGGGCCTGTAACATTGAATGGATTAATTTTAGAGAAAATTCAAACTATTCCTGAATCTAACGTATCAATTAATCTAAACAACTATTTGATAGAAACAGTTTTAATCAAAGATAATATGATTAAGTTCGCTAAGATTCTAAAACTCTCTGTTTCAGAACCTAAAGAAGATTAGCGCCTCAAAGATAAAAGACTAGGCCCGAACAAACAAAAGTTAACACTAAACTCGATGCGATTACACTTCTCACTGAGGTAATCATTGAATACATTTTTCCAAAAATAGCATTAAATTCAATGAGCAAAACTGCTACAAAAACTATCCAAAACCCTGTACTTAAATATCCATCAATTAATAGATATGATTTTGGATAAGCTGCTGTTCCGCCATGTGCTGAGGAGACCATGAAATAAAGCATTGGAAGAGAAAGTAATGTATTTGTTCTTGAAGCAAGCGCTGCTTTTGCCCCTGCTTTTACTGCATCGCCCTCTTTTAAACCTATAACGACCTTTTGGTTTCTCCATATTATGCCCCACACATTCAACATCATTATGGTGCCCATAAGAGTTCCTAGAGCTATAGCGGTAGTAATCATTCTTTCTTGAACATATAAAAGGTAAAGACCAGTTAAAAAAGTAAAAAAAGCTGCCCATCTGAACCACCAAAGCGCATTAGGAGCTAATTTCTGCATGACGTCTTTTTTAGCTTCAGGATCGGCTTTTTTTACATATTCTGTTTGAACAAAATTAAAATAATAAAGCAATCCAATCCATGCGATCCCTACTACAATGTGGCCCCATCTAAATAAAACGTTGTATAAATAAGCTTCCATAATTTATCCCTCTCAAAGCTATATTATATTGTATAAACAGCTAAAAAAAAGGGCTCAATAGAGCCCTTTTTTTGAAATGTAATCGTTACATCATGCCATCCATTCCGCCCATTCCAGGAGGCATTCCACCTGGCATTCCGCCTCCGGCTGGTGACTCTTCAGGAATTTCAGAAACCATGGCTTCTGTGGTAATCATTAACCCAGCGACCGAACCAGCAGCTTGTAATGCAGTTCTAGTAACTTTTGCAGGATCTAGAATACCCATGGAAATCATGTCGCCATATTCTGAAGTAGCAGCATTAAATCCATAATTACCTTTATCAGACTTAATTTTGTCTACTACTACTGATGACTCTTCACCGGCATTCATAACGATTTGTCTAATTGGAGCCTCCATTGCTTTAAGCGCAATAGAAATACCGATGTTCTGGTCCTCATTATCACCAGTCAATCCATCAACTTCTTGCAAAGCTCTAATCAAAGCAACCCCACCACCAGGAACAACGCCTTCTTCCACGGCAGCCCTTGTAGAATGAAGAGCATCTTCAACTCTAGCCTTTTTTTCTTTCATTTCAATTTCAGAACCAGCACCAACTTTTATAACCGCCACTCCACCGGCAAGCTTAGCGACTCGTTCTTGAAGTTTTTCTCGATCATAGTCTGAAGTTGTTTCTTCAATTTGAGCTCTAATTTGATTAACTCTTCCGACGATATCGTCTTGTTTTCCAGCTCCATCTATAACGGTTGTATTTTCTTTAGATAAAACAATTTTTTTAGCAGTACCTAAAGACTCTAAAGTAGTTGTTTCTAAACTCAAACCAACTTCTTCTGATATCACTGTACCTCCTGTAAGGATTGCAATGTCTTCGAGCATAGCCTTTCTTCTATCTCCAAAACCTGGAGCTTTACAGGCTGCTACTTTAACGACACCTCTCATATTATTCACAACCAGAGTTGCGAGGGCTTCCCCTTCTACATCCTCAGCAATAATTAATAAAGATTTTCCAGCTTTCGCTACACCTTCTAAAATAGGAAGTAAGTCTCTGATGTTGGCAATTTTTTTATCGTGGAGAAGAATCATTGGATCTTCTAATTCAGTGATCATCTTATCTTGGTTATTAATGAAATAAGGTGAAAGGTAACCGCGATCAAACTGCATTCCTTCGACAACTTCTAGTTCATTTTCAATACCTGAAGCCTCTTCTACAGTAATTACTCCTTCTTTGCCTACTTTATCCATAGCGTCAGCAATTATGTCTCCAACCTCGCTATCACTATTTGCAGAAATAGTTCCAACTTGCGCAATAGATTTGTTTTCTTCACAGGGAGTAGACATCTTTTGTATTGATTCAACTGCTTTAGTTACAGCTTTATCAATTCCCCTTTTCAGGTCCATTGGATTGAAGCCAGCGGCTACTGATTTTAAGCCTTCGTTTACTATTGATTGAGCTAAAACTGTCGCGGTAGTAGTTCCGTCTCCTGCGGCATCAGAAGTTTGAGAAGATACTTCTTTAACCATCTGAGCGCCCATATTTTCGAATTTATCTTTTAGCTCTACTTCTTTTGCGACAGACACTCCATCTTTTGTAACTGTAGGAGCACCAAAGGATTTATCTAAAACTACGTTTCTCCCTTTTGGGCCTAAAGTAACTTTAACTGCATCAGCTAAAATATTGACTCCATCAAGCATTTGACCTCTTGCTGAATCACCAAATTGCACATCTTTTGCCATTGTTTACCTCTTTGTAAATTTAATTATTTTGAAACAGTTCCTAGTAAATCGCTCTCAGATAGAATTAAAAGCTCTTCACCATCTACTTTAATTGTGTTGCTTCCAGCGTATTGACCGAAAACAATTGTATCGCCTACCTTCACTGGAATCTCGGAGACTTCTCCATTATCTAAAGTCCTTCCAGGTCCAACTGCGAGAACTTCTCCTTGAGAGGGTTTCTCAGCTGCAGAACCAGGTAGCACAATACCTCCGGCAGAGGTTTCTTCTTCTTCTCCTCTTCTTACTAGGAGCTTATCGCCAAGTGGATTAAATTTCATTTAATTCTCCTTTTAAAAATTCTTAATAAATGTCTAAGATGCGCATTCTAGTTAAGACTAGCTAAATACACAACTAAAATGTATCTATGTTCTTAATTAGGTTTTTCAAGTTTTTTTAAAAAGAAAATTACAAATATTGCACTTAGAATGCCAAAAAAATTAAAAAATAAATCATTTAGCTGAAAATCTCTATACGGCAGATAAAATTGGATGATCTCAGAAATTAATCCATAAAGTAAGATTAGAAATATCCAGTTAATTGACCCCATGGATTTATAAATTGTGTAAGTCAAAATTAAGAAAGCCATAAAATGGGAAACTTCGTCGGGAAGAAAAAAATCTGAATTTACATTTGGATGAGAAAATAAGCCATAGGAAATTAAACTAAAAAAAAATAAAAAAATTATCGTCCAAACCAACGAGAATTTATTTTTAGTCAAAGCCGAAAACTTCCCTCTTCTGCCAAACCATCAAAGTTAGAACGATAGCTGGTATGCCTAAAAGAGCACAAAGAATAAAAAAATTTTGAAAACCATAAGCTTCCGCGACAAATCCTGATCCACTAGAAATTATATTTGGTGGAATTACTACTAGACCATAAAGCAAGGCGTATTGAGTTGCCGTGTAAGTTGCGGAAACCATATTTGACAAAAAAGTTATCCCAACGACAGAAATGAATCCCTGGGAGAAATTGTCTACAGTAATTGTAAAAATTAAGAAATTCACGTCATTGCCAATTAAATTTAAAAATATAAAAGGAATATTTGCTAATGGAACGAAAATTGCACCTGCAATCATATTCTTAACTAATCCAAATCTATGTAGAGTTAATCCTGCAAAGAGTCCGCCTAGTATTGTCATCCACATTCCATAGAAGTTTGTTATTTGAGCTACCTGAATTTTTGTAAAACCAATCTCTTGATAAAAAGGCATTGCCATAGGGCCTAAGAACATATCGCTTAATCTATAAGTAAATGTAATTCCTAATAATAAGAGTAAATGAGTTTTGTACCTTGAAATCAAATCGGCAAATGGCAGGATAAAGGAATCTTTGAACCACAAATTAGGATTTTTTAACAAAGAAATATAATCTTTTTCGTCTCTTTCAGGCTCAGGAACTATAAGTATTAGAATTAAAGAGGTGATGATAAAAATTCCTCCGATACTAAAATAAGCTGCACTCCAGCCATATGAGTCTGCAATGTAAAAAGTTATCACCTGCGAGAGAAAAATAACTCCAATTCTATATCCGATAATGTAAAGCGCCGAGGCCTCGCCGATGGCTTTCTTTTCGACCAATTCAATACGCATTGCATCAACACAGATATCCTGAGTTGCAGAAAAAAAACTTATACCCAATACGAAAAGAATAAATAAATTTAATTCTTTAGAAGGATCGATTGATCCAACGAGAAGAATGCACAAAAAAGTAAGAATCTGGGCCAAGAGCAACCAACTTTTTCTTTGCCCAATCGCAGATAGAAAAGGAATTCTTAATCTATCAACTAAAGGAGCCCAAAACATTTTTAACGAATAGGAAAGCATCACCAAAGAAAGCAACCCTATGGTAGATTTTTCGATACCTATTTCAGATAACCAATATCTCAAGGGATCAATTAAAAGCCCCAGTGGCAAGCCTGAAAGGACTCCTAGTCCGGCAATTAAAAGTACTCTAGGTTGTAAATAACCCTTAAAAGAACTGAGCCAAGGCATATTAATCTCTGAAATTTACAAACTGTAGAGGGATTTCGAATTCTTCATTCTTTAAAGAATTTATAATTGCTTGAAGATCATCCCGCTTTTTTCCTGACACTCTTAAGCTATCTCCTTGAATTGATCCTTGAGCTTTGATTTTGGAATCTTTAATGATTTTGATAATTTTTTTAGAAATTTCCTGACTTACTCCTTGGATAATATTGGCATCTAATAAGGCTTTATTATTGTTAGAAGTCTTTTCTCCAAACTCTAGAGCTTTTAAGTCAATAGATCTTTTCGAAAGATTCTCCTTGAGAATAGGTATCATTTGGTCAATCTGAAAAATTTCGTTTGCCGAAATAGAAAGCTTATTTTCTTTTATTTCAAACATGGCATTTGCATTTTTAAAATCGAAACGGTTCGAAATAACTCTATTTGATTGATCCACTGCGTTTGTTAGCTCATGGCTATCTACTTTAGATTCTATGTCAAAGGAAGGCATAGCTAGATTTTAGATTTTATATAATCCCAGTCAAATTTTATTCCTGGATCTGTTTTTCTTTTTGGAGCTATCTCCGAATGACCAACCACTCTTTCTTTGGTAATGTTTGGGTATTTTCGCATCAGCGAGATTACTAGCTTTATCAAAGTATTGTATTGATTTTTTTCATACACAGAATCGTCAGTTCCTTCAAGTTCGATGCCGATAGAGAAATCATTACAATTTTCTCGATTTTTAAATGAAGAGACTCCAGCGTGCCAAGCCTTTTTATCTATTGAAACAAATTGTTTTAAATTTCCCGTTCTTTCAATTAAAAAATGAGAAGAAACTTTTAAACCTGAAATTTCCTTAAAATACTCATGCTTAGAAATATCTAATTTATTAAGAAAAAAATCATCTATATTTTTTGTCCCGAACTCACCAGGGGGAAGGCTTATGCAATGGATAACTACGAGATCTATAGAAGTATTCAAAGGTCTGTCTTCGAAATTTGGAGAATTTACTTTTTTTGCTTCAGCAATCCAGCCTGATTTAATCTGCATTTATTATTTTTGAGGCCAGTAAATCTCCGGTCGCGGCACCTAGAGTCCATCCTAAATGGCCATGCCCAGTGTTATAGAAAATACCTTTAGCTTTGCTTTCAAATACCAGCGGCATCATGTCAGGTGTCATAGGTCTCAAACCAGCCCAAGGTGTATAGTTTTCTGTACTAACATTTGGAAAATATTCACGAACCCAAGCCAACAAAGGTCTTATTCTATCCTGTTTTATGTCCTTATTTTTTCCTGCTAACTCTGCGGTTCCAGCAACTCTTAGCCTATTTCCAAGGCGGCTAGAAACAATCTTTTTTGGATCATCTAAAAGAGACACATGTGGGGCTGAATTTTGAGAAACGCTATCATCTAAGTGGATAGTCACACTGTAGCCCTTTACCGGATATACGCGCATTTTATCTCCAAGACTGTCAGCAAATTTTTGAGTATCTATACCTGCACAAATAGCTACTTTATCGAAATGGAATCCTTTAGTTTCTGTCTCCGACGCTGCAGATAAAATCACCTTATCTCTATCTTTATAAATACTTTCAATTTCTGTATTGAAAAGTGATTTAACATCGTATTTTTTTTCTAAAAGTTTATGCATATTTTTACAGAACTTATGAATATCTCCGCTCGCATCAGATTTCGTATAAATTCCGCCAATTAATTTTTTTTGATTAGCGGTAGACTTGAAGGCTGGTTCTAGATCTTCAACTTGATCTGCGTCTAGAACTTCCCATTCCATTCCTTCTTGATCAAGCCAAGATGCTTTTGAGGCGGCTGAATCTAACTCCTTTTGAGTATCATAAAAATGCAGAATGCCTTTTTTTAGTAAATCAAATTCAATTCCCTCTTCATCTGAAATTTTGTAATAAATCTCTCTTGCTCTTTTTGCTAACTCTATAGTTTCCTGAGTTTTCGACTTGTGCTTTCCGTCAAAAGTAGCTGCAAGAAATCCTAAAATCCACTTATATTTCTCAAGACTAGGTGAAGGATTAAATAATAAAGGCGCATCCTTTTTAAACATCCACTTCATGCCATTAATAAGATTTTTTGGAGTGTTCCACACCTCTGAGTTACTTGCACTCAACTGCCCTCCATTAGCATAACTGGTAGCCATTGCGGGGTACCTTCTTGAATCAATTAAAGTTACATCCATCCCGTTTTTTGCAAGAGAATATGCAGTCGTCGTTCCTGCAATACCTGCGCCAATAATTGCTACTTTTTTTTTCATCGCAACTCTACGGGTAATTTAAAAAATACTTTTTCTTTCAAACCTTCCATCTCTTCGTTAATTTGATACCCAAGCAAATTGCATTTCTTGACCATTTCTTGAACCAATTCTTCTGGAGCTGATGCTCCTGCAGTAATTCCAATCGTTTCTATATTTTTCAAGTCTAAAAGATTTATTTTCTCTGGTTCGTCTAAAAGCACAGACTTGACTCCACAATTTTCTGCTAATTCTTTTAGCCTAGTTGAATTCGAGCTATTCTGAGATCCAACCACAATTATTAAATCCGATTCTAAAGCTAGTTGCTTCACGGCATCTTGTCTATTCTGAGTGGCATAGCATATGTCTTCGGATTTTGGCTCTTGCATTAGAGGAAATCTAGTCTTCAATTCTTCTACAATTCCTTCCGTATCTGAAACGGACAAAGTTGTTTGTGTTACTAAACATAAATTATCTGGTTGATTAACCTTTATAGTTTTAGCCTGTTCTAAATTTTCTACCAAATACATTTTTCCTCGAGAATGCTCCGGAAATCTTCCAAGAGTGCCTTCAACCTCTGGATGATTTTTATGACCAATCATAATTATGTCTTTTCCTGCGCTAGCAAACCTAATAACTTCTTTGTGAACTTTTGAAACCAAAGGGCAAGTTGCATCAAAGAATTTTAATTTTCTATCCTCAGCTTCATTTTCTACGGATGCTGAAATTCCGTGTGCTGAGAAAATGGTAATGCCATCGTCAGGAATTTCTGATAATTCTTCTACAAACACAGCACCTCTTGATTTGAGATCATCAACTACTTTCCTGTTATGGACAACCTCATGTCTGACATAAACTGGATCATCATAAATCTCTAATGCTTTCGAAACTATATCAATTGCTCTATCTACTCCAGCGCAAAAACCCCTTGGGTTCGCTAGCTTAATTGTTTTCATAAGGCTTACTTTTCAGAGAAAAAATAACATACATTATCAATCCTATAGTGACATAAGAATCTGCTAAATTGAACACGTATGAATTGAATGTTATATCAATAAAATCGATTACATATCCATACATCAATCTATCGAGTAAATTCCCCAATCCACCTGCTAAAATCAGACTAAAACTCATTAACTGATTTTTTAATAGGGTCTCTTTGTGTGCTTTTAAAAAAATAAAATAAGCTAAATAAACACAAATAAAAAAAATTAAAACACCTATTAGAGCATTTAAATTTAAGCTTTCATCATTCAAAAAGCTAAAAGCAAAACCATAGTTTTTAACAAACGTGAAGTTTAGGAAATAAAAGACTTCTAAGGATTGAAAAACTTCAAAATTTTTATAAATCCAAGCTTTAGATAATTGATCAAGACTTATCAATGAAGCTAATAAAACAACTAAAAAAGATTTCATTCAATCAGAAAAATAATCTTATTTCTCCAGAACCGTCTATGTTTTCTTGGCACCTCAAACAAATATTTTCGTCTTGATATTTTATTAGTCTATCTACGTGATGCCAGCATCTGTCGCACTTCTTGTTTGAACTTTTTGAGACTTTTATTTTTACTTCTTCGGATAAACTTTTTGAATTTTGTTCATCTAATTTTAAATCTACATCAGAAGAAATGAACAGAAATTTTAACTCATCTTTAAGGTCGTTTAGCCTCATGAAAACCCCATCATCACAACTCAGATCTACCTTAGCTTCTAAGGAAGATCCAATTTCATTTAAGTTTCGTTTTTCTTCAATTTCTTTATTTACCTCGTCTCTCAAAGAGATAAGTTTGGCCCACAAATCTTCATCAATCTTGGAATCAAAGGTTTCCCAATCATTAAACCATTCACCTAGAAAAATTGAAGAACCTTCGCCACTCATTTCAACAAATGCTTCTTCGGCCGTGAAAGAGAGTATTGGAGCAATTAAAGTTACTAATGAAGAGTAAATTTGAAACATCGCTGATTGTGCTGACTTTCTTGCAACCCCATCTCTCTTTGAAGTGTAAAGTCGATCTTTAATAATATCTAAGTAAAAACCGCCAAGTTCGTTGGTGCAAAAATTTAAAATTTTTTGGAAAGCCAAGTGAATTTCGTAACTGTCATAGTCTATGATTACTTCTTCTTGGAGCTCCATTCCCTTCATAATAATCCACTTATCAAGTTCTGAATAATTCTCAGGGCTTATCTTGTCTTCTTGGAAATTAAATTCATTCAGGTTGCCCATTAAAAATCTCAGCGTATTTCTGATTCTTCTGTAAGCATCGCTTGTTCTTTCAAGAGATTCTTCTGAAAAATTCATTTCATTTCTGAAATCTGTTGATGCTGTCCATGCTCTTAAAATATCTGCCCCCTTTTTATTCCATATTGATTGAGGTGAAATTACATTGCCTAGAGATTTAGACATTTTTCTACCATCGGCATCAACAACAAATCCATGGGTTAATGCTGTCCGATAAGGCGATTCATTATTAATTGCTAGACCAGTAAGTAGTGAAGATTGAAACCAACCTCTGTGTTGATCAGAACCTTCTAAATACAAATCCGCAGGGACTATTGAATCTTTTGGTTGGTAATTTGAACAATAATGAGTCACACCAGAATCGAACCAAACGTCCAAGGTATCAGTAATTTTTTCATATTCATCGGAATCATCTCCTAAAAATTTCGATGGATCAGAGGTAAACCAACTTTCAGCACCATTCTTTTCAATTTCATCTGCGACCATTTCGATTATCTTTATTGTATCTTTATGAATCTTTCCGGAAGATTTACTTACAAATAAAGGAATTGGAGCTCCCCAATGTCTCTGTCTGGAGATACACCAATCAGGTCGTTCCGACATCATAGAATTTATTCTTGATTTACCCCAATCAGGTAACCAATTTATTTCCTCAATTTTTGATAGACATTCTTCAAGAAGTTTATTTTTATCCATAGAAATAAACCATTGAGGAGTAGCACGAAAAAAAAGTGGGGTTTTATGTCTCCAACAATGCGGAAAACTATGCCTAAACTTATTTTTTGAAAACAAAAGCTTCATTTTGTTTAACTCGTCTATAACAATTTCATTTGCTTCATCTAATTTTTTTCCGCCTACAAATGGAGTGTCTTTTGAAAATTTTCCATCAGCTTGAACTAGGCTAGAAGAATCAAAGTTATGATTTTTACATGCTTCATAATCTTCTAAACCATGAGCTGGAGCGGTATGCACAAGTCCCGTTCCCATTTCGTCAGTAACATGGGAGCCTAAAATAATTGGAGACTCTTGATCCAACAAAGGATGCTTACAAACAATGCCTTCTAGTTCTTTTCCTAAGCTTTTTCCTAAAGAATTATTGTTGGTAACTTCATATCGTTCTAAGGTTTTTTCTTTAAGACTTGATGCAACAACTAAAACTAATTTTCTTTTTTTAACCTCTAATTCAATTAGCTCGTATTCTAGATCTGGATTAACGGATATAGCTTTATTAGCAGGAATAGTCCAGGGTGTTGTTGTCCATGAAGCAATATAGCAGTCGAAATTTATCTTCAAGTTAAATATTTTCTCCAATAACTTAGAATCAACAGGGAATAAAAAATCAATAGCATTTGATTCTTTTTCAATATATTCAACCTCCGCTTCTGCAAGAGCAGATGCACAATTTTCACACCAATAAACAGGTTTAAATCCCCTTGATAAATGCCCTGCTTCTATAACTTTTCCAAGCGCTCGAACAATATTTGCTTCGAATTCAAAGTCCATAGATTTGTATGGATTTTCCCAGTCCCCTAGCACTCCAAGTCTAATAAAATCTTTTTTTTGAATGGCAATTTGTTGATTGGCATAATCTCTGCAACGAAGTCTAAATTCATCAATAGATAAATCCTTCTTAGCTTTTCCATATTTTTTTTCAACATTTAGCTCGATTGGAAGTCCATGACAATCCCATCCAGGAACATAAGGCGCAGAATATCCAGAGAAATTTTTGGTCTTAATGATTATGTCTTTAAGAATTTTATTTACAGTGTGGCCTAAATGAATAGGCCCATTTGCGTATGGAGGTCCATCATGAAGATTAAACGAAGGTTTGCCCTTATTCTTATTTTGAATCAGTTGATATAGATTAATTTCTTTCCAATACTCTAATATTCCTGGTTCTTTTTGTGAAAGATTCGCTTTCATAGAAAACCTGGTGGTAGGTAAATTTAATGTTTCCTTAAGTTGTTTCACGAAATTAATAGATTTTTAGACAATTCAATATCTTTATGGATTTGCGATTTCAATTCTTCGAGGTTTGAAAATTTTTTTTCTTCTCTTATTTTATTACAAAATTCAACTTCTATTCTTTTCCCATATAAATTTTTATCGAAGTCAAATATGTGAACTTCTAACACTGGATTTTCCCCACCAATGGTAGGTCTTATTCCCATATTTGCAATGCCCAAAAGAATTTCTTTTTCATAGTGAACTTTTACCGCATACACACCCTTTATAGGCAGGTTACTTTTAGGCAACCACAAATTTGCTGTTGGAACTCCAATAGTTCTTCCTAAACTGTTTCCACTAACTACTTTGCCAGAAAAAGTATATCTTCTTCCGAGCAATTCGGCTGCCAATTCAAAATCATCTTTATCAAGTGCCTCCCTTATCCAGGAACTACTGTACCTTCTATCTCCCCGAAGATATGTTGGAGTTTGTTGAACAATAACATCATTTAGACTGCCCCAGTTTTCAAGCATCTCATAATCACCTTTTCTACGATTTCCAAACTTAAAGTCATCCCCGATAGTTAAATAACGAATGTTTAAATTTCCTAGAACGTTATTTATGAATTTTTCGGGGGTCATCGATTGTAATTTTTTGTTAAAGTTTAAATAGAGAGCAAAATCTACTCCTTGTGCTTTTAATCTTTGAAATTTATCACGCCAAGGCGATATTCTGCTTGGCTGAAATGAGGAATTAGAGCTTTCAGCAAAAAATTCTTTTGCATGTGGTTCAGTAAAAATTACCATTGTTTTTAGTTTTTTTTCATTAGCAATATTTTTCATGTCCGAAATAATTTTTTGATGCCCTAGATGCAGTCCATCAAAATTTCCTATGGTTGCAATGACTCTAAAATCAGAAAATCTTTCCTTAAAAAGATTTATGTTTTTAAGTCCTCTTATTAAATACATTGTTAAAAAGCCAATAAAATTTTTCTACTCAACAACCAATACAAGCTAACAAAAAAGACTATTATGCTGCTTATAGAAGTTGCAAGAGCCAATCCAAAATGGCCTAAATCTATTGTAAAAATAAAATAATAATTCAAGATCAAATTAGCAAAAAGTGATAACAATCCAGTATAAACAACCATATTTGTTTTTGAAATCGCAAAGAAAAGACTATTAAAATATTTTTGAGGTAGTAAAAAGATGAGCGAAATAGCATACCCCTGAAGAGCTAAAAAAGTCATTCCTACATCAAAAGAAGAAAATTCACCTCTCTTAAAGAGAATTTCAATTATGTAGTCCCCAAGGAAGTAAGCTCCTAAGAAACATCCAAAACCCATTAAAAATAAAACTCTCAAAATTTTAAAACTATGAGAACTTATTTGTTTCATATCTTTTTGAATAAAAAGTTCTGTTAAGTTTGGTAAAGAAACAAGTGCAACTGCTACTCCGAACAGACCAAGAGGAAATTGAATTAGTCTCTCAGATAAATACAACCAAGTTGGGCTGCCAGTTATCAGAAATGAAGCGAATATTGTATCTACTAAGACATTTAACTGATAAACGCCAGCTGCGAAAATTGCGGGAATGAATTTGTTGAAGAAGGAATTGAGAATTTCACGATCAAAAGTAAATGTGAGTTTTGGAAAAATTCCAAAATAAGCCACAACGGAGAAATTTAAAATTAATTGAATGAATCCAGCAGTTAATATTGAAATTCCCAAAACTTTTAAAGAAAGTTCAGCAAATGAAAAAGCGAAACAAATTAAACTTAGATTAAAAAAAATTGGAGTCGCAGCTACAAATTGAAAGATTTTCCTAGAATTTTGTATTGCCCCAAAAAATGCAGTAAGAGAAATCAAAAGTATGTATGGGAATACAATTCTCAAAAAGTTTGTGGCATTTAAAAATTTTTCTTCATCATAGATAAAACCAGGTGCAAAAAGGGAAACAAATAATTTGGGAAATACCTCAGCTAATCCAACAAAAATCAATAAAGAAAAAAGTAACAAAGAAAAAATTTGATTTAGAAAATTATTTATATTTTCTTTTGCTTCTATAATGCTCGGAACAAGAGATTGTGCCATTGCTCCTTCTCCAAAAAAACTCCTGAAGACATTAGGTATTCTGAATATTACAACGAATATGTCATAAATTTGTCCAGCTCCTAAAAAAGCCGCTAATGTTAGATCACGAAGATAGCCAAAAACCCTTGAGATAAATGTGAAAAAAGAAAATCCAAAAGTTGACTTCCAAAAATTATTCACTGTTGTAAGGCTCAAAAGACATCGCAACAGAATTCATGCAGTACCTCAACCCAGTTGGTTCGGGGCCATCAGGAAAAACATGGCCTAAATGAGCATCGCACCCATTACACCTTACTTCAACCCTTACCATTCCGTGACTACGATCTTCAATATTTTTAACTGCTGTCTCATCGATTGGCATAAAAAAACTTGGCCACCCGGTCCCTGATTCAAATTTCGCTCGAGAAGAAAATAAATCTTGGCCACAACAAACACATTTATAAGTCCCTTCTTCTTTTATGTTAAGCAAATCTCCACTAAAAGGTCTTTCGGTCCCTTGGTTTTGTGTTACTTCAAAAGCTTCTTTTGAAAGTTTTTCCTTTAAGTCTTTCATAGGTTTATTATAAATTTTATTTCTCTTGAAACCTAAAGCCAAGGCAAGATAATTTTTCTTTATTTTCGTTAGAGGTGTTTGAAAGGTTCAAAGAGTAATTTCCAAACCCTAAACGCTCAAACTTTTTTCTAATTTCCTGAAAATACATTGAAAAATCTGAAATCGCTTTGTCTTGTTTTATTTTCTTTTTAAAAACATCACTATATTTTTTTATATCGAGAAACTGTTTCAAGAAATTAAAAGGAATCATAGTTTTTTCTAATTCTTCAGCCAAACTGATTTCGTCTACGTCGATATAGTGAAGATCAGGATTTAATTGTCTTGTTTTTTTTAATTCAAAAAAGTTAGATATTTCTTCAATTGCTAAATTTAGTGCATCAGATTTTGCTTCAAAAGAATTTCCTGCTATGTGAGGAGTGCTTAAAAAAGCATCGACTAAGTCATCTTTATTTAATTTTGGCTCATTATTCCAAACATCAATTATCTGGTTGCAATCATTTTCTTTTGCAATTTTTTTATAATTGACAACTTCGCCTCTCGAAGTATTTATTAAAAGAGAATCACTGAATACGTTTTCTATTAACTCATGCGAAGGATACTTTCCATCTCTGGAATAAGAAGCATTTACTGAAACTATTGGACAATTTAGTACGGCATTTTTTGTGTTTTCATCATGGTTATAAAGATAAGGATCATAAGAAATTACTTCGTAACCCAAAAAAGAAAGATTATCTTTAATTTTTTTCCCAATGTTACCTTCGCCAATAATTCCTATTTTTTTTTCTGAGGAAAATTGTAAAGCGCTAGCAGTGTACTCAAAAACCGCTTGGGCATTAGAACCCTTGGCAGATTGAAATTTTATTTCTTCCAAACAATCGAAATCAACATGATCTTCTCCTGATGTTAAAGAAAAAATTAACTTTAAGTTAGTATCACTTACTAATTCCTCATTGATTTTTGTCACCGATCTACTTATCAAGGCATCTGCATTTTTTAAATTACTATTAGTTATTTGATCATAAGGTAGTTTTAGCAGCTCTATTTCTTCAGAATAATCGAAAGCCTTATCTAAGAAAGGAAGATCTTTGTCGGCTACAATTTTTATCATTGATCTTGTTGAGGAAAAAACTTACTTTTTATCCATCCATAAAAAGTGTTTTTCTTTAAACTAATTCTATCTATTTTTAAATACAATTCGTCCAGAGCTTTTGGCGAAGAAAACATTTCGGCTCTAGACACTTGTTTTTCTTTTGGATCAAGCTCTTTTATTATTTCTGCTGGATTTCCTGCAACAATGACATTCTCTGGGATATCTTTCACAACGACTGCTCTTGCGCCTACAATTGAATTTTTGCCTATAGTCACTCCCTTGCTAACAATTGCGCCATCTCCTATCCATACATTATCTTCTAGCGTAACTTGTTTTGATTGCCCAACTGGAAGAGCCCGATCATAAATTCCATGCCAATCGGAATCGGAGATATATGCGCTATTAGCAAACATACAAGAATTTCCTATTTTAATTTTGGTAGCAGCAGAAACTCTTACGCCAGGGCTAAATAAACAAAAATCACCTATCTCAATTTTTCCGTCATAATCGCCCGCGTTCCAAGTAGTCAGATGAATATGAGAATCTGGAGCGGAAATAAAAGTAGCGAAATCTCCTACAGAAATTCCTTTGCCATTAATATGCAAGTATTTGACACCTAAAATTAGTGGGCCTGATCCTATTTTCTCAAATTGAGGACTAATTTTATATTGGATATATTTTTGATCGAACCACCAGTGAATCCGTTTCAACCAAAAAGGTCTATTATCATGCCTAATTTTTTATCTCCAAATTAAATTTCAAGTAGTATCATACCCTACCTTTATGAAAGCAACTGAAGACAGAAATATTATCGAGCCTATTGGAAGTAGCAATAAAATTGATTTTGAGTTAAAAATTTTTGCTTCTTTAGCAATCCCAATCTTTTTTTCACAATTGGCTTCTCATGCCACTGGAGTGATTGCTGCATTGATGACGGGGAGCTACAGTACTGTCGATCAAGCTGCAGTGGCAACAGGAAATATGCTCTTTTGGCCCGTCTTCTTTGGAGTCGGAGGGAGCCTATTTATTGTTACTGCTTATGTAGCTCAATTTTATGGTGCAAAAAAATTTGAAGAAATTGGGCCTCATGTAAAACAGGCTTTTTGGTTGTGCATTCCTTTGATAGCTTTGGTTTCTATTTATTTAATTTTCGCAGGAAATCTACTAGACTTTTTTAAAACTCCAGAAAATGTACAGAAAATTACCAAAAATTACCTTCTAGGTTTATTAGTTGGCACTCCTGCATTATTTCTTTTTCAGCCGTTAAAGTCATTTAGCGAAGGCATTACGAGACCTATACCAATTACTGTTATCAACTTAGGCATGGTCACGCTCAACGCGGCTTTGAATTATGTATTTATCTTTGGCAAATTTGGTTTTCCAGAAATGGGGGGCAGTGGCTGCGGTGTATCATTTGCTATCTCCACATGGTCAGCTTTATTGGCTTTGATACTTTACATTTATTTCTCCAAACCTTATCAAAGCGCAAACTTGTTCAAAGGATATACTCCTCCAGATCTAAAGAAAATGGGTGAAATTTTCAAACTAGGCTTTCCCATCGGAGCTTGTATTTTTGTTGAATTTGGACTTTTTAGTGGAAGCGGATTGTTATTAAGCAATCTTGGTCAGAATACAATTGCTTCTCACGCAATAGCTATGCAAGTTACAACGGTGACATTTATGTTGCCTCTTTCGATAGGTTTGGCTGCTGCAGTGAGATCTGGAAACCTTTTAGGAGCAGGAGAATTCGTCAGAGCAAGATACTCATCCTTTTTTGCTATCATCGTAGCAGTCATCTTAGCTTCATTTAATTTCGTTTTACTTTTAAATTATGGAACTTTCTTTGCTTCTTTTTTTAATACTGATCCAATTGTAACCTCTCTAGCTGGTTCACTAATTTTTATAGCTGCCTTCATGCAATTATCTGATGGCATAAGTTTTACTGGTCAAGGTGCGCTAAGAGGTTATAAAGACACCTTGGCTCCTTTATATATAATGATTCTCGCTTTTTGGTGTTTTGGCCTACCTGTGGGATATATTTTAGGCCTGACAGATTTAGTTGTTCCAGAAAAAGGTGCAATTGGTATGTGGATTGGACTTTGCCTAGGCGTTTTACTTGCATCAGTTTTAGTTTTTCTTAGACTTGATAAGACTTCAAGAAGAGCAATTGAAGACAGTGATTTTAAGGTTGTTTAAAAAAAATAAAATAAATTAAAATTAATTAATGAAAATCGTAATTGTCAGTGGTGGTTTTGACCCAATCCATTCAGGACATATAGCTTATTTGGAAGAAGCAAAGAAACTTGGAGATAAGTTAATTGTTGCTTTAAATAGCGATGATTGGTTGATAAAGAAAAAGGGGAAATTTTTTATGCCCTTTGCTGAGAGAGAAATAATTCTTAAAAATTTAAAACCCGTTGATGACGTTATTTCCTTTGAGGACGATGAGTTAGGAAGCTGCAAAGATGCGCTCAATAAAACAAAATTAAAATACCCTGATGAAGAAATATTGTTTTGTAATGGAGGAGATAGAAATAAAGAAAATATTCCAGAGATGGAAGTTTCTGATGTCACATTTCATTTTGAAGTAGGAGGAAAAGACAAAAAAAATTCTTCAAGCTGGATCTTAAAAAACTTCGAACATTCTTCAGAAAATAGAGTATGGGGCAAGTTTTATAATCTGTTCGTTGATGAAAACTTAAAACTTAAAGAATTAATTGTAGATCCAAAAAAAGGAATGAGCTTTCAAAGACATTTTCATAGAAATGAAATTTGGTTCGTTTCAAAAGGTAAGTGCCTAATTAATTTCAGCAAAGTAGATGCTGAAAACTTCCAATCAATTGAATTAAATAAAGAACAAGTATTTCATGTTGAAAAAGAAGCGTGGCACCAAATCACAAACCCTTTCGATGAACCATGTCACATTATAGAAATCCAATATGGAGAAAAAACCGATGAAGATGACATAGAGAGACTAAGGTTTTACGATAATGAAAATTGATGCTAAGGGATTAATTTGCCCCGAACCTATAATGTTGCTGCATAGAGCAATTCATGAAGCTTCTTCGGGAGATGTCATTGAATTAATAGCAACAGATCCTACAGCTGAAAAAGATGTTGAAAAATTCTGTGAATATCTAAATCATGAATTAGTTTCTAAAAAGATTTCAGATGATTT
This sequence comes from SAR86 cluster bacterium AG-339-G14, assembly GCA_003282105.1. Classification (GTDB taxonomy): domain Bacteria; phylum Pseudomonadota; class Gammaproteobacteria; order Magnimaribacterales; family AG-339-G14; genus AG-339-G14. Next base: position 22,404 of record QCAB01000004.1, on the reverse strand, counting down.
ACTTGAATTTAAAGTAAAAAAAATCACTTAAATTATTACTTCCTATCTCTCAATTTTTCTAGGCTTATTTTGTCCTTTAAACTCATAATGTAGGCAGCTCCAGCCAAAATAATTACAGCAGAAGCTTCGGCAATGATTATTAATGCATCCATGTCTTTATTTTGCATCACTATCAATCTGCAAAGAGCGGTAATCGCTATGATAATTGGCAAAGTTACAGGAATTCTTTTTGAGCTATAAAAAGCTGCAACCATTGCAAGAATCTCGGTGAATATAAAGAGCAAAAATAAATCTGCGAGCACAATTTGCATTGACAAATACATACTGTACAGATGCTGTCCCGCTGCTATGCAAGTAGCTACTCCTATAATTGCCAAGAGAACCTTTTCACTCACTACCGTTATCAAATGCGTTCTATCCATTATATTTCTCCCTAAAATTAATCCTTACTTAATTTCTAATTGAACCAGACCAATTTAATTTTTTAAAACCTTTATCTTCGTCTTTTAAAATCACGATGCCATATTCTTCTCTTAGATCGCAAATTTTCTTATCTAAGTATTCTTTAGGAAATTTAAAAGGCCACTTTTTTTTCATTATTCTTTTATGTTTAAAAATTATCCTTAGTTTCGTTGGGAAAACGCTAAAAAAAAGTTTAATAAATTTAAAAACACCAACTTCCCTAAGAAGTTTTTTGTATAAATCTTTTATCTCAGGTTGTTTTGAGTAAGACATTAAATATTTTAATTCGAAAGAAGAACACCAAAGCACCCACGAGTCGAGGAGGCTTTCCTCTTCTAGAGAAGTGTCCAAACCAAAAATAACGTGTGTTGCGTCATGATCCATGACAATTGATGAGTCAGACAGTTCAGTCAGAATCTCTTTTCCATTGGCCATTAAGTAACTATTATATTCTTCAATTCCCTCCCTAAGAGTAATATTGCAATTTTGTTCTTTAAAAGAAAGCATTACAAAATAAATTATACCTAGGTCTTGAAATTTTAGGTAGAAACCATATTAAAGTTAAGTTGATGCCTTTTAGGGTCAATGTAATTTTAACTTGCTTAAACAAAAGGAGTAAAAAATGATTAATAATACATTTGAACTTTTATGGAGAGATATCTCTCCTTTCTCGGTGGGATTTGACCGAACAATTGACACTTTGTCTTTGTTAGCAAATTCTAAACAAACTTCCAATTACCCTCCTTACAATATTAGAAAGGTAAATGAAGAACAATATACTATCGAACTTGCTGTTGCCGGTTTTGAAGAGAGTGAAGTTGACATTGAGGCTGTCGGTGAAAACTTAACCATTACTGGATCTAAAGACAAAGATGCAAGTGAAGGAATTGTTCATCAAGGTCTTGCGGCTAGAAACTTTGTGAAAAAGTTTGTGCTCTCAGATGACATGGTGATTAAAGGAGCAGCTTTAAATAATGGCATGCTCTACATCGGCCTTGAAAGGGTTATTCCTGATGATCAAAAACCTAGAAAAATTGACTTCACCACAAAAAGTAAACTTTTAGGTTAAAAAAAGGGGGCTGAAAAGCCCCTTTTTTTATAAGATATCCTTAGTGGATAAAAATAAACTTATACTTTGGGGAGCAGGCACAGCTAGAACTCTTAGACCAATTTGGATGGCCGAAGAACTAACAATTGATTATGAGTTGAAACCGATTGGACCAAGAACTGGAGAGACTCTCACCAAAGAATATTCCTCTCTTAATCCGAAACAGAAAATTCCGTTTATGCAACATGGAGATTTAAGCCTCTCGGAAAGTGTTGCAATTTGTAAGTATTTACAAAACTCCTTCCCTTCAAAAAATTTATTTATACCTGGCACTAATTCTGAATTGGCAAAGGAAGATGAATGGTGCAGCTATATTTATGGAGAAGTTGACGAAACGAGTCTTTATGTAATGCGCCGTCATTACGATTTAAAAGAAATTTATGGAGAGGCACCTGATGTTGTCCTTTCTTGCAGAGAGTATTTGAAACGGCATTTTAAAGTTATTGAGAAACATCTAGAGAAAAATGAAACCCTTCTGTCCGATGGCTTTGGTTTAGCAGATATTTTGTTGATGTCTTGCTTAGATTGGGCTATTTTTTATGAGTTTGATTTGTCTAAAAATATTACAATCTATAGAGAAAATATTTCGAAAAGAGAAGCTTACAAAAAAGCTATGAAAGTAAATTATGGAGGTTAATAAATGGGGCCACTAACAGGCTTGAAAGTTCTAGATTTAACAGGAATGGTTTCAGGACCAGTTGCCGCAATGATGCTTGCCGATCAAGGGGCAGAGGTTATAAAAGTTGAGCCCATATCCGGTGAACTCGTTAGGCATATGGCAGCTCCACACAATGGTATAAATCCAGTTTTTTTCTCATGCAACCGAGGGAAAAAATCTATTGCTTTAGATTTAAAGACTAAAGAAGGAAAGGATATTCTCTTTAAGTTAGCTGCCGAAGCTGACGTGTTTATGCAAAATTTTAGACCAGGAGCCATTGAAAGAATGGGCTTTGGAGAGAAGGAAATTAGAGCAATCAATGAAAAAATAATTTATGTATCAATCAGTGGATTTGGTAACAGAGGCCCCTATGCAAATTCAAGGGTTTATGACCCCATAATTCAAGCCTTATCAGGAGCTACAGATATACAAGCCGATCGTGAAACAGGTCAGCCCAAAATGTTTAGAATAATCATAGCTGACAAAGTTACGGCTTTAACAACTGCACAAGCCATATCGTCTGCTCTGTATGCGAGAGAAAAACATGGAACTGCTCAACATATTGAAATATCAATGCTGGATTGTATGATTTCTTTTTTCTGGCCAGAAGGAATGGCTGGCATCGTATACGCAGAAAATGAAATAGATGTGAGAAATACTTAGGAGGCTTCAAGAAGAAGGAGTGCCAAGCGCTCCGCTGCTTGATCGAATGGAACTATTAGACAATGAACAAATTTTGGCAAATGAATCTATCTCTCGAATAAATATTGATGGCTTCGGAGAAGTCAGACAAGCAAGACCAGCTGCTAGATTCAGTAAGACGCCCAGTGAGCTTTCTCGACCGGCACCGATGCTTGGTGAGCATAGCCAAGAGATCGTTTCTTCTTTGGGAGTAGATGAAGCGATAATAAAAGGTTTGATAGAAAAAAAAGTCATCGCGATAAGTTAAAGTTGATTTTACTATTTGCATTAAGCTTTCTTTTTGCATTTACCTGAAGAATTTCCTAACCAATTCGAACTTATTTTTTCTTCTGAATAAATCTCTATTCCCTTTTCAAAACTTTTCTCGTTAATATTCAAATTAAAATACTTAATTTCTTTGAAGCTTTCACCATTCAGTGACTTGGTTTCATGCCTTAGTTTAAGAATTCCATTATCTTCAACTGCAGTTTTGGTTTCTGATAATTTAATGTTTGCGCCATTAAAACTCTCTTCAAAGCTAGGATATTTATCTCCATTCAAAAAATAACTATTTCCCTTTTTAATTATTTGATAACTTTTATATAACCCTGATTTGCATTTTACGTTCCCTGATCTTCCAATCTCGAAAGATTTGAATAAACCTTCCCGGCAGCCGCATTTAAACGTGAAGTCATTAAAATAAGAATCAATTTCACTCGAAGTATCTAAAGAAGACGACGAAAAGATAAAATTTGAAAAAAATAAGAAAAAGATAAAATTTTTTTTAATCATAGTTAAATTAGTTTGGTCGGGACGGCAGGATTTGAACCTGCGACCACTTGACCCCCAGTCAAGTGCGCTACCAGGCTGCGCTACGCCCCGAATGTTTCAAAGGCTTTAATTATAACTTTCCTAGTCTCAATTGGGTCAATCACTGCATCCATTTCTAGATAAGAAGCAGCCTCAGTCGCTTTTCCAACCTCATACATTTTTGCTAATAGTTTTTCATACAAAGCATTTCTTTTTTCTTCAGTCTCTTCTGCGGCTATTTCTTTTTTAAAACCCAATTTAACGTATCCTTCTAATCCCATGCCTCCAAATTCGCCATTTGGCCAAGAGGCAGTATAAATTGGATCAACAAAACTTCCTCCAGTCATTGCCATGGCTCCAAGGCCGTAACCTCTTCTTAAAATAATTGCAACGAGAGGAGAATCAACTTTAGCTCCTCGCTTGAAGAAATTACCCATTCGTCTGAAAGCGCCTTCGGTTTCACTATCTGGTCCCACCATGAAACCAGGAGTGTCGACCAAAGAAATAATAGGTAAATTGTGTAAGTTACAAATTTCTAAAAAGTTTGCTACCTTGTCGGACGCTTCAGAATCAATTGCCCCTCCTAACTGTTGACAATCACTAGCGATGAGAGCGAAAGGCCTCCCTTCAAGCCTAATAAAACCAGTTATCACACTTCTTCCAAAAACCTTTTTTAATTCTAAAAAGGATTCTTTATCGGCAAGTGTTTCAATAATGTCTCTCACCGGAAATCCCATTCTTCGGTCTTCAGGGATTACGTTTCGTAACTTAGATTGCTCATTTTCTTCCCAATCAGGTATTTTACCTTGAAAATAAGAAAGTAATTTTTTTACCACCTCGGTTCCATCTGCTTCATCTTCAGCTAAGTAATCTAGGTGTCCATTTTTAAAATGCATATCTGCTGGTCCAATATCTTCTGGTTTAAATGTTCCTAGTCCGCCGCCTTCAATCATGGCTGGTCCTGCCATCCCTATCCAAGATTTTTTAGTTGCTATACAAAAGTCAGCTGAGCCAAATAAGGCTGCATTGCCAGCAAAACAATAACCATTATTTAACGCAATTTTAAGAGACTCTCCTGTTAGGGCCGCCCAATTTGTAAAAGAAGTAATATTAAGTCCAGCAATCTGAGTGGAAATATCTGTATCTGCTGGCCTGCCTCCACCTCCTTCGGTATACATTATTACTGGTAATTTTGAATCTATTGCAAGTTCACATGCTCGATCAAGTTTTTTATGATGAAAGAATCCTTGAGTTCCAGCTAAAACTGAATAGTCATTGATGATCGCTATAGCATTAGAGTTTTCCGAACCGACAAGCTCTGAATTAATTTTACACATGCCCGTAATAATTCCGTCGGCTGCTGTTTCAGTCATCAAGTCTTCATAGTCACGTCTATTTCTTTGGGCTGCAACGGCTAATTGTCCATACTCAATAAAAGAGTCATGATCTACTAAATCCTCAAGATTTTCCCTAGCAGTTCTATATCCTTTGGACTGTCTTTTTGATTTGGCAACAGCCCTTTTTTTATCAAGAGTTTTCTCAATACGACTGTTCAGCTTTTCTAAGGAAGTTTTTTTTTCGTTAGTCATTCTCTGATATTGCTATCAATTAAAACTGCTATTAAAAGAGCTGGTTCACTTCCGGTATTTGCCCAAGCGTGATTAGTTCCACGCTGCACCACTACGTCAAATGGTTTTAAAGCAACCTCTTCTTCATCTAAAATTAGATTAACCTCGCCTTTAAGAAGAATTATGTAATCGACAGTCTCAGTTTTGTGCATCGCAGGATGTCTAGAAGTATCAACTCTATGGTGAGCAGCCCCCATCTTTTCAAAAGCGTCAGCCGTTGCTTGTTCGATGAATTCAGGCGAGACTCCCTCGGGTAATGGATTAATTTGAAAATACCTAAATTTAGTTCCACCAGAAGGGGGAGAAAGAATTACTTCTGAGTCAGCCCTATCAGTTGTATCCAAAGAATTTACATCCTTTCCATCAGTATTCCAGAGCTCAAACAATCCTCCAACGTCTTCACCTAAGGATCTCGCGGGAGGACCATCTATATTTATAATTGATTTGCCCTCTTTATTATGTCCCGTAACTATTCTTCTCATTTTTCTCTCCCAAATTATTTTTTTAACTCCTTCAAAATGCTTTTTAAGATCGGTAAAAGATTTGTCGAAGACTTTGTATCGATCTCGAATTTCTTAATTTTAGACTTTGCTCCTTTGATAGTCATTCCTTCTTTTTTAATCAAAGATTTTATTTTTAAAAAATTAACTATGTCATTTTTTTTAAATATTCTCTGATTTGAAGTCTTTTTAACATTGAATAAACTCTCAAATTCTTTTTCCCAATATCTTAATGTATGTGCTTCAATACCGACTATTTTTGAAACTTCTATGGTAGTAAAGTATTTTTTATCAGGAATTTTTTTTAAATCTATCTCCATTAATTAAAGTTGTTCTTTTAATTTTTTCCCGGCCTTAAAACTTACAACATTTCTTGCTTTTATTTGAAACTTTTCTCCTGTTTTTGGATTTCTGCCGGGTCGGCTATTTTTATAAGAGGTTGAAAAATTTCCTAGTCCTGGCAATTTTACTTCTTCTCCGCGTGCAAGTGCCTCTGAAATTTCGTTAAAAAAACACTCCAGAATCAAGTTGCAATCCTTTTTTGGAATTCCCAACTTCTGATTCAAATGATTTATAAGGTCGGCTTTAGTGATTGACATTCTAACTTCTTAAGGAAGCATTGAATTCTTTTTCGAATGCTTTAATAATTTTTTCAATAACTAAATCTATGTCAACATCTCTAAGAGTTTTATGTTTTGATTGCCAAGTGAAATTTAATGCATAACTAGAACTTGCTTCTTGAATTCCAGAATTTTTGTAAAGATCAAATAATTTTAAATTTACTAATTCGTTTCCTGCCATTTTTTCTGCTAGTGCTTTCAACTTCTCATATTCAACATTTTCAGGTATCAAAAAGGATAAATCTCTTTGAATTGATGGGTACTTTGAAGATTCTGAAATTTTTAATATTTCTTTTTGAAATAACTCTTCTAACTCAAACTCAAAGTAAAAGAAATCTTTTCTAATGCCTACAATTTTATTAACTTTTGGATGACTTCTTCCAAAGGAACCTATTTTTTTTCCTTTAACGTATACGTCCAAAGATATGTTTGGATGTAAAAAATTGTTTAAACTTTTTTTGAAGTTAAAATCAACCAAGAAAAGATTATTTAGCAAAGTTATAATAAATTTTTTTAGTTCAAAAAAGTCAAATTTAGTTTTATTGTTCCAATTTTTCTTGCCATCGTGATCAAAAATCAATCCCGCAAGTATTTTTTGCTCCTTACTATTATTTTTATTACTAAATATTCTCCCTTCTTCAAATATTTTTAAAGAATTTTCACCTCGATTAAAATTTAATTTTAAATTATTCAGCAAGCCAGGTAATAAGCTTGTTCTCATAACTTCGAAGTTCTCGTTGAGTGGGTTTTTTACCGATATTGAGTTTTTAAAGAGATTGTAATCATTGAGAATTTTTTTACTCACAAATGAATAATTTATGACTTCTTGAAACCCTTTGTTAGCAATGTATTTTTTTATTTTTGAAGTTTCTTGATAATCGGTAGGAACGAAAAATTTATTAAACGTTTTCAGTTCAGATGAAGGGAGATTATCGTATCCGATCATGCGAGCCACTTCCTCAATTAAGTCCTCTTCGATATTCAAATCAAATCTATGCGACGGAATCATGGTACAAAGCAAATCTTTTTTTACGGTGGTATTTATTTCTAAAGAATTTAGAATTTTTTTTATTTCTACAGCTTTTAATTTCGTACCTAATTTTTTATTTAAATTGTTTAATTCAATGTTTAAAACTTTTTTTCTAGGTATGAATTTTTTTGCTTCAATGGTCTTCACTTGACTGTGAGAACCAGATAAATAATCTGCAATTAAATTAGTTGCCTTGATAAGCGCTTTCTGCTGTAGATAAAAATCCACCCCTCTTTCAAACCTTTGTGAAGAATCGGTCTGAATATTAAAACTTCTTGCTTTTCCTTGAATCACTAAAGGGTCAAAAAAGGCAGACTCAATCAATACAGAGCAAGTATCACGTTGAACCGAAGAATCTATCCCCCCCATAATTCCTGCTAATGCCAAGGCTTTTTTTTCATCTGAGATAACTAAGCAGTTTTTATTCAAAATTTTATTTGAGCCATCAAGTAGGGAGATCTTCTCTTTAGGTTTTGCAAATCTTACATTTATTGATTTACCTATTTTGTCTAAATCAAATGCATGAAGCGGTTGACCTAAGTCAATCATCACGTAATTTAAAATATCTACAATCGGATTAATTAAATTTATTCCGGCCGCATCTAATCTATTCGAGATATATTCAGGTAATTTTTTTGTATTATCAATTTTATGAATTTCTATAAAAGAGTATTTTGGACAGGCAAGCTTTTCAGAGAGTTTCACTTTAGTAAGGGGACTTAAACTAGCTTTTTTAAGAATATTTTTTTCTTTTAAAATCTCTTTCTTACTTATTGCAGCTAGTTCTCTTGCAACTCCAAGCACACTAAAACAATCGCCCCTGTTAGGAGTAAGATCTAAATCAATAACAAAATCGGATTTTTTTGAATTTCCAAATTTTTCGATCGATTCAACTTCTAGTCCTAATCTTGTAAGCTCGGCTTCTAACTGTTTAACATTTAATTTTGCGTCAACTTTTTCTAAAAGATGAGATTTTAAGATCTTCATTTATGAACCCGAAATTTCTTTTAAATCATTTTCAAACAAAACCCGCATATCTTTTATTGAATAATCAAGTTTAGCCATTCTTTCAATACCTAACCCAAAAGCAAAGCCTGAGTATTTCTTTGAATCGATACCGGCCATTTCTAAAACATCGGGATGTACCATGCCGCAGCCCATGATCTCAAGCCAACCATTTTTATCCATAATATCCACTTCAGCTGAGGGTTCTGTAAAAGGAAAATACGATGGACGAAATCTTACGTCTAGTTTTTTGGCAAAAAAATAATTTAAAAAGTCTATAAGTTCTTTTTTCAAATTACCAAAATTCACATTTTCATCAATCAATAATCCTTCAATCTGATGGAACATCGGCGTATGTGTAGGGTCTGAATCACTCCTATAAACTTTACCTGGGCAAATTATTTTGAGAGGAACGTTATATTTTTCAATAGACCGAATCTGAACGGGGGATGTATGAGTTCTTAATAATTTTCCAGAATCAATATAAAAAGTATCGTGCATATCTCTAGCTGGATGATTTTCAGGGATATTAAGAGCATCGAAATTATAGTATTCACTTTCAATTTCTGGGCCTTCTTCTATTAGATACCCCTTAGCAGAAAAATATGAACAAATTTTATCTATTGTCTTAGTAATGGGATGCAATCCGCCAGCAAAAATTTTTCCGACTGGCAAAGATACGTCTACCGTTTCCTTCGAGATCTCATTGTCTAATTCAAAGTCTTCTATTCGTTTTGAACTAGACTTAACTAAATCTTGAAATAAAGTTTTTATTTGATTGATTTTTTTTCCAACGATTGGACGATCCTTTTGATCCAACTTACCTAAAGTTTTAGACAAATCTGTTATCTTGCCTTTTTTTCCTAGATATTTGACTTTTAACTTTTGTAAGTCTTCGGATGATTTAGATAAATTAAAGTCTTTTTTTAATTCTTGCTTAAGCTTTGCTAAATCCATACAACATATTATGCTGCATTTTGTTTAGCAATTTCGACTAAATCTGCAAATGATTGTTCGTCTTCTGCTGCAATATTTGCAAGAACTCTGCGATCCAACTTAATATTTGCTTTTTTTAAACTATTCATGAAAACACTATAAGACATGCCATGACCTCGAACGGCAGCATTAATTCTTACAATCCATAAGGATCGAAAAGTTCTTTTTTTAGCCTTTCTATCTCTGTAAGCATACTGTCCCGCACGAGTTACGGCTTGCTTAGCAACTTTAAAGGTTCTGCTTCTTGCTCCTCTATACCCTTTTGCCAGTTTAAGAACTTTTTTATGCTTTCTTCTGGCTTCGACGCCTCTTTTTACCCTTGCCATTAAGATTTCTCCTTAAACATTCTTTTAACTAGCTTCTCGTCACCGGCTGCCAAAGCGGTTGTTCCGCGCAATTGTCTTTTTGACTTAGTCGTCATTTTTGTGAGAATGTGGCTTTTATTGGCTTGCTTTCTTTTTAAACCACTTCCAGTTTTTTTAAATCGTTTGGCGGCGCCACTATGAACTTTAATTTTTGGCATATTTATTTCCTATTTGGGCTCAAAAGCATTACAAACTGTCTCCCTTCAGAAATTGGTTCTTGTTCAACATTGGCAATATCAACTAAATCTGATTCAACTCTCTTCAATAGATTCAAACCTATTTCTTTATGCGCTAATTCTCTTCCTCTAAATCTCATTGTTATTTTGGTTTTATCGCCATCATTTAAAAATTTAACAATATTTCTCATCTTAATTTGATAATCATTTTCATCCGTTCCTGGTCTGAATTTAATTTCCTTGAGTTGGGTTTTTTTTGTTTTCTTTTTTGAAGCTGCCTTTTGTTTTTTTTGATCGAATAGGTGCTTACCATAATCCATCATTTTGCAAACCGGAGTATCAGAGTCTTTATTCATCTGAACTAAATCTAGTTCTTGATCTTTTGCTTTTGCTAAAGCTTCTTTAAGTTCGACAACTCCTAACTGCTCTCCAGTTTGTGAGATAAGCCTTACTTTTTCAGCTTTAATGAATTGGTTTATGGGCTGCTTATTTTTCTTTTCAAATGCCCTTCTTGGTTGAGCCATTAACTAGGCTAAAACTAAAAAAATTTTATTCAATCAAACCTCCTTTGATTTTATTTTTTTAGAAAGAAAGTTAGAAAATTCTTCCAACTTCATACTTCCTAAATCCTCTCCTTTTCTGGCTCTAACTGACAAAGAATTTGAATTTTGTTCTTTATCTCCAACAACGAGTTGAAAAGGTACTCTTTGTATAGAGTGATCGCGGATTTTATAAGTGATTTTCTCATTCCTCAAGTCTAATTTGACCCTAAAACCCTTAGATTTGAGAAAATCAGCGTATTCAATAGCTTTTTCTTCATGTTTTTGTGAAATGTTCATTACCACTGCCTGAATAGGAGCCAACCAAATTGGAAAATTTCCATCGTATTCTTCAATTAAGATTCCAATGAATCTCTCAACTGAGCCAAGTATTGCTCTATGCATCATCACTGGTTGGTGTTTTTCACCATCTTCCCCGACATACTTTGCATCAAGTCTTTCAGGTAAATTAAAATCCAATTGTAATGTTCCGCATTGCCATTCCCTATCAATTGCATCGGTTAAAACAAAATCTAATTTGGGACCATAAAATGCTCCATCTCCAGCCGAAATTTCATAATCTAAATTTAGTTTATCTATCGCATCTTCTAGGGCTTTCTCAGCTTTATCCCAAATTAAATCAGACCCCACTCTGATTTCAGGTCGAGTAGATAAATTGATTCTAAAATCATTAAATCCAAGTTCGGTATAAACTTCAGAAAGAATTTTAATAAACCCTTGTGTTTCAGATTCTATTTGTTCATTAGTGCAAAATATATGTCCATCGTCTTGAGTCAACTGTCTGACTCGCATCAAGCCATGTAAAGTTCCAGAGGCTTCATGTCTGTGACAACAACCAAATTCAGCCAACCTCACTGGTAAATCCCTATAGGATTTTATGCCTTGATTGTAAATTTGAACATGTCCAGGGCAACTCATTGGTTTAAGCGCATTCACTCTTTTTTCATTAGCTTGTTCTTCATCGATCTCGGTAATGTACATATTCTCTCTATATTTTTCCCAGTGACCTGATTTTTCCCACAGCTTACGATCAATAACTTGAGGCGTTCTAATTTCTTCATATCCCGCCCTTAATTGTTTTTCTCTTATGAAATCTTCCAAGATTCTAAAAATAGTCCAGCCCTTAGGATGCCAAAAAACCATTCCAGGCGCTTCATCCTGAAAATGAAACAGGTCAAATTTTTGTCCTAGTTTTCTATGATCGCGCTTTGAAGCTTCTTCCAGATTACTTAAATGTTTTCTTAATTCTTTATCCGAATTCCACAGAGTTCCGTAAACTCTTTGCAGCATTTTATTTTTTGAGTCTCCGCGCCAATAAGCTCCAGCAACATGAGACAGTTTAAAAGCTTTAACGTGTCTCATGGAATCGACATGTGGTCCTCTACACATGTCAACATATTCTTCGTGGTGATACAATCCAACTGTTTCTTCATCGTCAATGTCTTTTAAGATTTCTAACTTATAGCTTTCTTTTCTTTTTTTAAAAACTTCCTCTGCAACTTTTTTTGGTACAACTTCTTTTTTAACGAGATAAGCGGAAGAAGCCAATTCTTTCATTCGTAATTCAATTTTTTGTAAATCATCTAGTGTTAACGAATTATCTAAATCCACATCGTAGTAGAATCCATTTTTAATAACCGGACCAATTGCCATCTTAGCTTCGGGAAATAGCTGCTTCAACGCATGACCAAATAAATGAGCGCAGCTATGTCTAATAATTTCTAAACCTTCCTGATCCTGAGCTCTTATTATTTCAAGAGAACAATCATTTTCTATTAAGTCGGTTGCATCGATTAGTTTTCCATTAACTTTTGCCGCAACTGTAGCTTTGGCCAAGCCAGCGCCTATAGATCTAGCCACTTCAATTGCTGACACAGAATTATCGAATTGTTTTTTTGAATTATCCGGAAGAGTGATTACTATCATTTTCTACGACCTTTACGAACGGCCTTATGTGATAATTATAACTCAAAAATCAAGGAGATAAGAAGCAACTTTCCCAGGTATTTTTCGAAGTTAACGTAAATTTCTCTCTTAAATGAGTTCTGTAATCTCCTTCTTTCCAGATCTCTATAGAACTTGGAACTATCAAATATAATCCGCAGTGCTCAGGTCTTTCAGGCTCTTCTCCTTTATCTTCAAAACTTTTTGTCATCTCTTCAATTTCTTGATTTAATTTTTCATAAGACTCTATTTTCTCACTTTGCTTAGAAACAATTGCAGCAACCCTAGATTGCAATGCCCTTGAGTTGAAATATTCATCTGATTCTTCTGCAGAGAGTCTTTCAATTTTCCCTTCAACTCTAATCTGCTCTTTAAGCTCTCTCCACCAAAAATTAAGAGCAACTGAATTATTTTTTTCAATTTCTTTTCCTTTTCTGCTATTGAAATTTGAGTAAAAAACAAACCCTCTATCGTCTACTTTTTTTAGTAGCACCATCCTTGAAGATGGAGAACCATCAACGTTTACGGTAGCAATATTCATGGCATTCCAATCTACTAAATTTAAAGTCATGGCCTTATTTAGAATTTCAACAACTCTAAGGATTGGTTCGACAGTTATATCTGAATGAAATAACAACTTACTTTCTCAGTACCCAGTAATCTAAAGAAAAATATTTACCTGGTCCATAAACTGTAATCACGAGCAACATTAAAATATAAGTCACTGTCATTTCAACTCCTCCAGAATCTGAATTCCATCCATTTGGAAAGTGATAATAAAAAGCTACCAACATTGTGAAAATTAATGGAATTATCGCCCATCTTGAGAAGAGGCCTAATGTTAGAAAAATAGCGCCCCCTGCTTCTGCAAGAACTGCTAACCAACCAAAAAAATGAGGAAAAATAAAATTTAGATTATCTTCTCCACCAGCAGCCAGAAATCCCGCAAATCTATCAATGTTAGGAATTCCATTGTCCCAAGCTATCTTTCTTATGCCTGCAAACCAAAATACATAAGCTAGGTATAGCCTGAAAAAAAGCAGAATAATGAAATCAAAATAAATTAAATTAATTAATTTTTGATTGAAAGAAGATAAAAATTTCACAATTCAAATTATCATTTTTTATGAATTTTTTCCAATTCTTCATAGGCTTCTTGAATTTCTATAAATTTCTCTTTAGCTTTTTCTATCAATTCTTCTGGCAAACCTTTAGAGATTAATTTATCAGGATGAAATTCTCTCCTTTTTTTTAAATATGTCTTTCTTATTTCATCAAAATTCATTTGTTTTGAAACGCCAAGTACTTCATAGAAATTTTGAGTTTTCAGCCCATATTTTTGGAATAATTGATTGTATAAGCCATCGTTAAAACCAAAAATCTTTGGAACTTTTTTTAATAACTTTTCTTCGTTAGGATGCAATTCGCCATCAGCCATTGCTAATTCAAACAAAAGTTCATAAAAAATCATTAGCGAATTAGGACTACTCTTGAGTAAACTTGCCAATTGTTTTGCATAAGCATCGAAAGATACATTATCATCTTTAGCCTTTTGAAAAATATTAATAGCAAAATTTCTTTGCTCTCCATCTAAATTAAACTTTTGAGTTATAAAGTCTTCTATTTTGTTAATTTCTTCCTTAGTGACCTGTCCATCTGCTTTCGCAATTTTTGCCAAACAAGCAAAAAGGGCAGCGAAAAAAGCAACTTGATGATCGAAATTATTAGGATTTTTTCTACGAACTGAATTTCTAACCATCCTTGAGCCCACAACACTTCCTATTAAGGCTCCTAAAGGACCTAGGAAAGTGAATCCAATCATGCCTCCAACTAAACCACCGATAAGACTCATATTTTTTTAATTTTTATTAATTTTTTATTCTTGCTGTGCTTTAATTATTATACGTTTAAATTTTATGTGGAGAAATGTGACAGAATCTAGACCTTTGCCAGTAGTTGATTATCTAAAGATACCAGAAAAGGGAGAGCCTTATTTAGAAGGTTATAGATGTAAAAAATGTGGAGCTATATTTCTTGGGGAAAGAAATGTCTGTTCCAAATGCTTTGCAAGAAACGAAATGGAAGTAATCAAATTGTCGGATTATGGAAAACTTCATAGTTTTGCTATTGTTTACAGATCCTTTCCTGGAATAGATGTCCCATACGTTTCTGCGATTGTAGACTTAGAAGGTGGCGGAACAATTAAAGGAAATCTTATCAATATTGATCCAGATCCTGATAAAATAAAATTTGATATGCCGGTTAAGCTTACTTATGGAGATGCTTTAGGCAGAAAAGATAAAGAAGGAAATTCTTATCTAAGTTATTTTTTCGAACCCGCTTAAAGAGGTGAAATATGAGTGATGTATATGTGGTTGGAGTCGATATGATTAAATTTGGAAGATTTCCCGAAAGAAGTGTTCCAAATATTGGAGCAGAAGCTGCACTAATGGCTCTCGATGATGCTGGTTTAAGCATAAAAGACATGCAAGCTATGTATTGTGGAAATTTAGGTCAAGCCAATGCAATGGTCGGTCAAAGAATTCTTCAGGAAATTGGTCAAACAGGTATGCCTGTAGTGAACGTAGCTAACGCTTGTGCAACTGGAGCTACGGCTTTCAGAGAGGCTTGGATGTCTATTAAAGCTGGAATGTATGACGTGGTTTTAGCAGTTGGCGTAGAACAAATGGGTAAAGGTCTTTTAGGTGGAGCCGGTAATAGCGACGGAATTCCTAAAGAAGGACTCTTAGGATCTGGAACAATGCCTTGCGTTTTTGCAGAAGCTGGAATGGAGCATGCCAAGGAACATGGAACTACGTTTGAACAATTTGCAAAGATTTCTGTAAAAAATCATCATCACTCTACGATGAATCCCAAGGCAATGTATCAAATAGAAACTCCTCTTGATGATGTTATGAATGCTGAGATGATTTCTTATCCGAACACAAAACTTATGTGCTCTGTAAATGTGGATGGTTCCGCAGCTGCAATATTAGTTTCAGAAAAAAAAGCAAAAGAATTAGGTATGGCTAGAGCAGTTAAAGTAAGAGCATCTGCAATGGCAAGTGATCCCTATACGGACAGAGATTTAGTAATGCCTGACGTTAATGCTTGTACAAGATTAGCGGCAAAAGACGCATATGAACAAGCTGGAGTGGGTCCAGAAGATATAAATCTTGTTGAGTTACATGATTGTTTTGCAACTGCGGAAATGTTGCATTATGAAAATCTTGGACTTTGCAAAGATGGGGATGCTGGCAAGATGATTGACGAGGGTCATGTCGAATTAGGCGGAAGGGTTCCAGTGAACGTTTCTGGAGGTCTTCTTTCAAAGGGACATCCCTTAGGAGCAACAGGTATAGCTAACATATACGAAATCTGCACCCATTTAAGAGGCGAGGCAGGAAAAAGGCAGGTTGAAGGAGCAAAAATTGGCATGACTCATGTGATTGGTCTTGGAACTGCTTGCGGAATTCATATTTTAGAGAAAAATTCCTAATTGATTTTAGGAATAGTTGGAGATACTCATAATAACTTAAAAAATATCTCTAAAATATGTGAAATCTTTAATAAAGAGAATACCGATCTAGTCCTTCATACAGGCGATATAACTTTACCTAAATCTCTTCATGCTTTTAACTCTTTGAATTGTAATATATATGCTGTTTTTGGAAACAATGACATCGAAGAAAAAGAATCATTAGAAAAAGTTGCAAAAAATATGAACTGTATGATTAGCGAAGAACCATATTTTTTTAAACTCGAAGGCGTTTCGATTTGCTTGATCCACCACCCTGAACTTATAGATACTAATCTGTTGGACAGATCTGATATCATTTTCCATGGTCATACACATAGATATAGAAATGAAATAATTAAGAACACTTTAATATTTAATCCAGGAGAATGCGCTGGTTTCATGCAGGGTAAAAATCAAGTAGGAATATTAAATTTAAAAGATAAATTACCTAAAATTATTAATTTTTAAATCTTATGATTGAATTTCTTGGAATAGATCTTGAATATAATGAAAAAGTTTTTAGGCTTACGCTTCTTAGTGAAAAATGTAAAAAAAAATTACGACATAATTTGTTGTGATGTTTCTGGAGTTAAAGAAGAAGTAGCAAAATTAACTAGTTGGTTTCCAGAGGAAGTGCCAAAGGCCGACAATACAGGTGCAAACCTTATTCTAGAGGTCATAAAGAACTCAAAACAATTTTTAAACTCTGGAGGTAGTCTAATAGTTTGTACCACTTCGTTTTCTGAAGAAAGTGAGATTTATGATTCTTTCAAAAATTATTATCTAATGGCACATGAAAAGATTTATCCAGAAAAAGTTCTTTTCTCGAAAAGGCTATTAAAAACATAGAAGTTTTAAACAAAAATTCTTACGAAAAAAAGAATGGAGTTTACTATTGGGAATTTTCGATATTTTCTCTTCAAAAAAATTAATTTTTTTATTTTTTTACTAAATGAAAGGAAATTGCAATTAAAAACCCAACTATAAACGAAACTAGCATTGGCCTTATTAGACGAATGTATCCATTACCTTCAATAATTGTATTTTCAAGAATTAAAATTGAAATAGCAGGAGCTAAAGTTTGGCTCCCAGGCAAAACAAACCACACTCCATTCAGTAACCCAAAAAAAATAGAAAAAAATAAAATTTTCAATACAGGTGAACTAAAAATCTTATAAAAAGAAAAAGATATTATTAATGAAAGAATAAAATATAAAATCCAGAAATAAATCATTAATTTAAGTTTTCAATAATATCTTTTGCCAGTGTTCTACTTCGTGTTAAATTTGTAACCTTATTAAGTCCATCGGAAGATTTATAAACTTTCAGAATCTCTTTCAAGTGTTTGTCCTTAAAGATGTAAGAAGAAGGAATATTCTTCTTAATAGCCAAATTTTCTCTCCACATAAAAAGTTTTTTTTCTTTTTCATTAGCATTACTTAATTTTGCAAGTCTAGAAACGTGAAGATCTTGATTTCCCAAATTTGCTTCTTTTTTAGACGCACTTAACACATCATTATATTTGTTCATTGAAATTAATTTTTTTTTCTGTTTTTCAAAAATATCAATTAAAAACCTTACATCATTAGCGGCATAAGAAATTTGTTTCTTTGAAAGAGGTCTTTGAAGCCAATCCGAGTTAGTCTCAGATTTTGATAATTTAACTGGAAAATAATTTTCAACAATTGCCGCATAATTTTGATTATTCCCTCCAGTTAGAAATCTCTCTGCTATTTGAATGTCAAAAACTTGATCTACTTCAATTTGCAAGCATTTTGATAAAATAGTTGTGTCACTTCTGACCGAATGAAAAATTAAAAAATCTTTTTTCAAGAGTATCTGTTCCAAAAAATCTAAATTGGAGAAATTTAAGTAATCAATTAGAAAAATTTTATTTCTTGTTGATATTTGCAAAATTGACAAGTTTGGAAAATAAGTCCTTCTCCAATCAAATTCTGTGTCAATTCCTATTAAATTACTATCTTTTAAATTTGATTTAATAAATTCTTTATCTTCTGAATTTTCAATTAGAAATATTTCTTTCTTTTTACTAAGCTTAAAATAAATTTTTTCTATTAAATTCAATAGCTTCTACCTAAGAAATATTATCAATATTTGTAATTATGAAAAATTCTTTAAAACGTTTTAATATATTTTTCGAATGAAAGCTATTTCCTTTCAATAAAC
This sequence comes from SAR86 cluster bacterium AG-339-G14, assembly GCA_003282105.1. Lineage (GTDB taxonomy): Bacteria > Pseudomonadota > Gammaproteobacteria > Magnimaribacterales > AG-339-G14 > AG-339-G14. The sequence goes on along the minus strand of QCAB01000004.1, from coordinate 4,154 downwards.
TTATTAAAGCATTTTCTTTTTCTTTACCTAACACAATAAGAATAACTCTTTTAGCTTCCATTAGAAAATCTAACCTGAAGCTTATTCTTTTTTGGGGTTTTGAAGAAGCTCTATCTGTAAAACAAATTTTTTTATCTATATTATTTGATGTCGGAAAATGTCCTGCTAAATGCCCATCTTCCCCTAAGCTCATAAAAACTAAATCAAAAATTTTTAATTCATCAAAGTAATTTTTATTTTTTTTTGTTGAAATTTCAAAATTTATAAAATTACAATTAACAAAATTTTTGTTTTTTATTAGTTTTTTTAAAACTATTTCTCCATTTTTTTCCCAAATTAACTTACTAATTCTTTCGTCTGTTAAGTAAAAATTCTTATTTACTATAAGAGAGTTATGGTTAATTAAAAAATTAGAAAATTTTTCTCCAAATCTTCCTCCTGTCAAACATATATTTAATTTTTTTTCATTTTTGAGAAAGTCACGTGATAGCTCAAAAGCTTTTCCTATTGCATGTTTCGAGTCATGTACTTTAATTATTTTCAATTTGAATAAAGTAAGATTTAATTTTTTGATTAATTCTGTTGAAAAGTTTAAAAAAGATAAAAAAAGAATAGTGAAAATTTTGATTATTGACTTTTAAAGACTCAAATACTTCCTTATTTTGATTAAAAATATTTTTGAAAGAACTATTAGATACACCTCCAATGCGCATTTTAACTGTAATTTTCGGTAAGTAAGTTACTGAAATACTCTTTATCTCTAAAAGCCTCATCATTAAGTCAACATCCGACGAGATCTTATAACGAAGGTCAAATTTAATATTTTTATATTCTTTTTTAAAATAAAAAGTAGGATGTGGAGGTGCCCAGCCCCTAGAGAAACTACCTCTTTTAAAACGATTAGATTTCCAATATCTTAGAATTTTTCTTTTATCTTGAGAGATATAAACTAGATCAGAGTAAACAGCTTCAGAAGAATTTATTTTGACCTGATGAACCATTTCATTCATACTTTTTTCATTATAGAAAAGATCATCTGAATTTAAAAAACCTATTAAATCACCAGAGCTTTTTTCAATTCCTTTATTCATAGCATCATAAATTCCTTCGTCTTTCTCTGAAAATAACTTCAGGTTAGGGTTTTGAAATCCTTTGATAATTTCTAAAGTTTTATCAGTAGATCCTCCGTCAATTATAATGTGTTCTATATTTTTAAAACTTTGGCCTTTAACTGATTTTAAATTATCTAAAATTGTATTTTCACTGTTCAAGCAAATTGTAATTACAGAGACTTTCAATCTTAACCTTGCGAAATCTGTTTGATCATTTCTAAAAATTTATTTTTCATAAAAATAAAGTTAAATTTTGACTCAACTATTTGAATGGAATTTTGAGAAAAATTTTTTAAAATATTTTCGTCTTCTAAAATTTTAGAAATAGACTTTGATAAAGAATTATGGTCTAAATATTTAAAATTTATACCAGTAAAGTTCTCCTTAAAAGCTGAAAATTCAGGCATGTGATATTTACTTTCGTCATGAATCAAACTGGGCAATCCATATGCCATAGAATGTATTAAGCTAAGTCCCACTGATCCTGGATAGCAAAATATTTTAGTGCGATTTGCAAAATAGGCTATATCTCTTTCATCAGTGATTACTTTCTTTATAGTGACTCTGTCTGTCAGATAATGAAGTTTTAAAATATTTTCATATTCTATTACTTCTTCATCGGATTCAGCACCTATAAGAATGGCGGTATAATTTTTACAATTGTCATTTATTAATGCTTTCAAAAGAAGATTGATATTAGATTTTTTGGTAAATCTACCTATAAAAAAAATATCGATTTCTCTTTTTGATGAATCATAAGATTTTCTTAGTGGGTTTAATTTTTCTAAATCAACCCCATTATTTAGATAGAAGATATTATTTTTAACCTCCTTAAACTTCTTATATTTTTTGGCCTCTTCATCAGTGTAAAATAAAATATTAGAAAAGAAACTCATTATTTTTAATCTAATCTTTGACCTAAGATTCTTTGATGTAGAACTATATAAATGTCCCCACCAAACGAAATTAGCTCTTTTGAAATAACATCTTAAAATCAAAAAAAAATTTGTAATGATTCTTGGATTTCCCTCTAAGATAATTATATCGTTTCTTTTTATTGGGATAAAAATTACACCAAATTGCCAAAAACTCCCAAGAAATGAATAGCAATGGCCTAAATTTCTAAAAAATTTTATAGAGGTTTTTTTTGTTTTAAAGATTTTATTTTTCTCTGGATTTGAAGAATACCAGACTTGAAAATCTTCCTTTAAAGATTTATCAAGAAGTCTAAAGAAATCAATCCTATAACTTGGAATAATTCTTTGAACTACAATAATTTTTTTATCTTCTTGCTTTTTCAACAAACTGACCAGTAAATACTTTAAAAATCGAATTTATTAAAAATGCTATAACTATTATAGAAAAAGCAATTTTTAACCCGCCTGCTATAGTAGCTCTTACTATATAAACACTACAAAAAATATAAATTACGCAATAAAAAGCAATATACTCAGGATTGTTATTAGTTAATTTTCTTAGTGGTAACGATAAAAAATTTAAAAAAGAACAGTATAAAAAAGAATAAAAACAAATTAAAAGTGGATGAAAAGAAATTGTCGTAAACATACCAATGGAAAACCAGGTTCCAAATGGAGTAAGATTTTTTTCTAAGCTCAAGTTATTGAAATCCATAAACTTGTATTTCTCTGGAAAAATTTGAGCTGGGATAATTTGTAAAATAAGATCATTGAAGAAATTCAGTAAAGAAAAAACTCCATTTAAAGACAAATCCAAAACAATCAATAAATTGTAATAGGTGTACATAGTCTCTGCTATGAAGAGATTAATAAATAATTTAAATATTAAAGGTAAATTACTAAAAAAACTCAGAAGCATTTCTGGGTCTCTATTAACTCTGAAATATACTGCTCCTGAAAATAAAATAAGAATTAAAAAAAATAAAGTTGATAATTTAATTATAGTTTTTAAATTTAAAATTTTTAATTTTCTGTCCTTTTCGTTATTTTCTTTTAATCTAAAAATGTAAAAAGATAATGCCAATAATAGAATTCCCCAAAAAATAGTTTGCCTAGTGCCGGTAAGAAAAAAAATAACAATAATAAAAAATAATGGAATTAAGGAAACTAAATTTAATTTGCCTCTTTGCAAAATGTAAAATGAATAAATAAAAAAAATATAATATGAAAGAAAAAAAGTAAGACTTATACCTTCAAGAGTGTACTCAGATAATATTCTCTGCCAGTCCAGGGAAAACGAAAAGAATAAAAAAAGACAAAATGCCAAGAAGAGCTTGATTCTGTAATCTCTAAAAGAGTACATTTTTGAATTTATAGAAGCATCGTTAATGATTATCAAGTAAGAGTTTTTAACAACCAGTGAATGCAAGCATATCCCTATCAAAAAAAAATTTATATATTGAATTGCAAGATAATTTACAAAAGGGTCTTCTAGAGACGCAAATAAATTATAACCACCTTGTCCTAAATCATGATCGCCATTTATTAGAAAATGCATTACTCCTAAGAAAGAATATAGAAGAGTAATCAATAATAACCCTGATCTAAAATCTTCAAGGCCCCTGAAGAAAACAATAGATAAAACTAATAAGCACGTTGAAAGGAAAGGAATAATAGGCGGGATTGTAAAAATAAATAGATTTGATACTGTTGAAAGCAAAACTAAAAAAAAGGATAAAAGTGCTAAATTCATTTTAGATTTTCATAGCTAAGATTTTATTGTAAGAATCTATCGCGGTCTTTGCAGAATTTTCCCAACTAAAGTTAGATAAAACTCTCTTTCTTGCATTTTTTCCAAATTCTTTTAGTTCGTCTTTTTTGTTAATTAATCTAGACATTGCAATTGAAAGCTCTTCAGGAGAATTAGGTTTAATCAAGACTCCACAATTTTCACCTACTTGGTAAGGAATACCTCCGATAGAAGTAGATATAACTGGAACTTCTGCTGCCATAGCTTCAAGAATCACTAATGGAAAAGTATCTGCTCTAGATGGAAAAATGAAACAATCTGAAATAAATAACAAGGATAAAATTTCTTCTTTTGTTAAAAAATCAGTGAATATAA